>NZ_MLCR01000005.1:0-470265 GCF_001875735.1 Corynebacterium sp. NML120713 | reverse complement strand
GAAACGCCCGGTCCCTTTCCGAACCCGGTTAGCTAAGCCCGCCCGCGCTGATGGTACTGCACCTGGGAGGGTGTGGGAGAGTAGGTTACCGCCGGCCTATAACTTCATTTTCTTGTGTGTGGTGGGTGTCACTGTTCCCGTTGTTGGGGGTGGTGGTACCCACCACACTCTTTTTTGTGCACCCCCACAACAAACAACGAGGGCCGTCTCTACGAAGTCTGATGACGCCAGCGCTCCTTGTTTGTAGACTCAGAGGTGCAACTCTGGCTGACCGGATGATTGGGAATTTGTTTCAACAGGTGCACAATAAGTTCTTTTTTTCGGACATTCCTGTTTATAATGACTTGTTCCAATAGAAAGGTGTTTCATGTCCGATCGCTCTAACGAGAGACCACGTCGCAACCACGGTTCTTCTTCCTCCAAGGGGCGGAACGGGCGGCCAGGCAATGGGGGCCGGAAAGGTCGGCGCGACGACAGTAGGGATCGTCGCAATGATCGCAGCGGTGACGGCCGTGGTAGGAGCAGAAACGCTCGTCCTGGCGGCGATGAAGAACGCAAATTCAACAATCGTCACAATCGCTCGCAGCCTCGTCGGCAGGGCTACCGCGAGGATAGGATGGCTCAAAAGCTTTCTGAACCCGACCTGCCTTCCGATCTTGACATCAGTGTTCTCGACCCGTCCGTGCTGCAAGATTTGAAGGTGTTGTCACATGACAACGCAACTCGCGTCGCGAAGCACATGATTATGGCTGCAGATCTGCTCGACGACGACCCGGCGCTTGCCTTGCGTCATGCTAGGGCAGCAAAGAATCGTGCTGGACGTGTTGGGGTTGTTCGTGAAACGAATGGTGTAATCGCTTACCACGCAGGTGAGTGGAAAGAGGCACTTTCTGAGCTGCGAGCTGCCCGGCGCATGAGTGGCGGCCCTGGGCTTTTGGCTGTGATGGCTGATGCTGAACGCGGACTTGGTCGTCCCGAGAAGGCGTTGGAGCTTGGTCGGAGTCCTGAGGCGCGAGACCTCGATCGTGAGGGACGTATTGAGCTTGCCATCGTTCTTTCTGGTGCGCGTCGCGATCTGGGCCAGGTTGATTCTGCGATTGCGACGTTGGAACGTGTACGTCCGAACAAGGACGAGCGGGACGTCTCTGCAATGCGTTTGTCTTACGCCTACGCCGACGCATTGCTGGCTGCTGGCCGAAAGGCTGAAGCGGCTGACTGGTTCAAGCATGTTATTGAGTTGGATCCGGAGATGTTGACGGATGCGAAGCAGCGTTTGGAAGAGACGGAGTAGTGGCTTTGGGTTCTCTTGCTCATCAATATGACGTGTTGCTCTTTGACTTAGACGGCACGGTTTGGGAGGGCGGCCGCGCGTTAGACAATGCGGTTTCCAGCATCATCGAATGTGGTGTGACACCTTTCTACATCACGAATAATGCATCCCGGCCTTCGGCCCTCGTCGCCGAAATGCTTGGTGATATTGGGCTAGAGTGCTCGAGTGAGGAGATTATTACCTCAGCAGAGGCAGCTTTGGAGCTAGCGCGACCCCTGTTGAAAGAGGATGATCCCATCCTTGTTCTTGGTGCGCAGTCGTTCAAAGACTTGGTTTCTGGGGCCGGTTATCGCGTAGTCTCTAGTGCTGACGACGCACCAGTTGCGGTGCTACAAGGGCACTGCCCGGAAACTGGGTGGCGTGAGCTGTCTGAAGCAGCGTTGGCGATTCACAACGGGGCGGTCTACTTGGCTTCAAACCTTGATACTTCCTTGCCGATGGAGCGGGGGCTTATGGTCGGTAATGGCTCGATGGTGGCGGCGGTGACGTCGGCAACCGGCGTTGTCCCAGAGGCAGCCGGAAAGCCAGAACCGGCTATGTTCCATCAGGCTGTGAAGCTGTCGGGTGCTACGCGAGCGTTGGCGGTCGGTGACCGTTTAGATACCGATATTGCCGGTGGAAATCGTGCGGGAATGGATACGTTGCAGGTACTTACAGGTGTGTCTGGTCCTTATGCTTTGTTGGCGGCTAAGCCGGTGGAGCGCCCGACATATATTGGTGATGACTTGCGTAGCCTCTTGGCAGATGCGGAGAGCTTGCGGCCGGGAGCACAGGGCGGTTTCGTGGCGAAGCTGCAAGGAGATACGCTCCTGCTTAACGGTGGTGCTGCATCTTCTTCGCCTACGGAGGCCTTGCGAACGGCTCTGGCTGTTGCGTGGTCTGCAGAGGCCGAAGTACGAGTGGTTGAGCCGGTATCGCAGTGGGCGCAGAAGGCTGTGGAGTCGTGGTGGTAGGGCACGCCCCGAAACCCCACGATCCAAGGCGAGCCGGCATTTCACCGGAAGAATTGCGTTCGAAGGTAGATAGTGTGCTGGCGCGGGTGCCGTCTACGATAAAGGGTGAACTTGAACAGTTGGCTGAGGCTCATGACGTTTTAGCAGAAGCGCTAAAAGACTGAGCATCGCCGTAGGAGAGGAGTACGGGTGGCACCTGGTCGGCGACGCCTTGACGCAGAACTTGTTCGACGAAAGATCGCTCGTTCACGGGAGCAGGCCCGGACATGGATTCTTGAAGGACGCGTTGAGGTCGGAGGGTTTCCTGCAAAAAAGCCAGCTACAGTTGTCGAACCCGATGTTTCCATCAAGGTCGATGTTGATAACACCGATGACTGGGCTTCCCGTGGCGCGCACAAACTTCTGGGGGCACTAGAGCACTTCGAAAAGCTTGGGTTTACGGTCAAGGATAGGACGGTGATTGACGCGGGAGCGTCAACGGGGGGATTCACTGACGTTTTGCTACGAAGAGGTGTCCGCCGGGTCTTTGCGGTAGATGTCGGTTACGGGCAATTACTTTGGCGGCTGCAAAACGATCCGCGTGTGACGGTGATGGACCGTGTGAATATACGGTCGTTGACTGCCGACATGCTGAGCGAGTCGGCCAATTGCATGGTGGGTGATTTATCGTTTATCTCTTTGAAGCTTGTGCTTCCTGCGCTGGTAGCAGCGCTTGAGGACGAGGCGGACCTCCTGCCGATGGTGAAACCACAGTTTGAGGTTGGTAAAGACCGCGTTGGTCACGGGGGTGTCGTTCGTTCGGCAGAGCTGCGTCGAGAAGCAGTGGTAGATGTCGCATTGTTCGCACAGTCGCTGGGGCTTGAGGTGAAATCAATGGTTGCATCTCCGTTGCCAGGTCCGAGTGGTAACGTAGAATACTTTCTGTGGCTGCGTAAGACAGCAAATGCGCAGGAACAATCTGTCGAGGCCGTCGAAGAGATGGCAGCACAGGCGGTGCAGGAAGGGCCAGCGTAGATATGTCTGTAGATAATCGGCGACGCATTTTGTTGGTGCCCCATTTTTACAGGCCCGACAATATTGAGGCTGCGGCGAATTCTGCCCGGATGCTGCAGCAGGCTGGCATTGAGGTGCAGTTGCTTTCTGCGGGGGAATCAAGTCCCGCTGAAGAGGATCCAGTATTGCAGAAGCTGGAGCACGTAAGCCCAGGGGCCGAGGCTGGCCGAGGCTGCGAGCTTGTATTTGTGCTTGGAGGCGATGGAACGTTTTTACGCGCAGCAAACTTTGCGCACCTTCAGGACATTCCAGTGCTCGGGGTGAATCTCGGCCATGTGGGATTCTTGGCAGAGTCCGAAGCGGAAAGCCTGGAAGATGTGCTGTCCTCGGTGATAGCGCGCTCATATCGGGTTGAAGACCGCATGACACTTGACGTGCGGGTTTTGGATGCGACGGGTGAAGTGCTTGGCGAAAGTTGGGCGCTGAATGAATGCAGCATTGAGAACTCGGATCGTACAAGAGTGCTTGATGCGTTTCTGGAGATTGATTACAGGCCGGTATCTTCGTTCGGTTGTGATGGTGTGCTGGTATCTACGCCTACTGGATCAACCGCGTATGCTTTTTCGGCCGGTGGTCCGGTGATGTGGCCTGAGCTCGATGCCATCTTGGTGGTTCCGAATAATGCGCACGCCCTCTTCGCGAAGCCAATGGTTGTTTCACCGTTGTCGACGGTAGCGGTTGAGTCCTTTTCGACGACCAGCTCCGCTGTTGTCGTGATGGATGGGGTTCGAAGGATTATGATGCCGCCAGGTGCACGGGTCGAAGTGACGCGTGGTCGCCGCCCGGTGCGCTGGGTTCGGCTTGATGAGCGTCCGTTTACCGACCGCCTGGTGGAGAAGTTTCAGCTTCCGGTATCTGGGTGGCGTGGCCCAGACAAAGAGAGGTAGATCGGCGTGCTGTCGGAAATTGCTATCAGGAACCTCGGTGTGATCCCTCACGCTAGCGCGGAGCTCTCGGAAGGTTTGACAGTCCTTACGGGTGAAACTGGCGCCGGTAAGACGATGGTGGTCACGGGTTTGCGGCTGTTGACTGGTAGTCGAGCTGATGCTTCTCGTGTTCGGACGGGAGCGCCGGAAGCGGTGGTGGAGGGCGCGTTTGCGGTAACAGGAATCCACGAGGACAGTCGCGAGGCTATTGCGAAGATCGCGGAGAACGCTGGCGCGGTCCTCGATGAAAATGGTGAGTACGTCGTAGTCCGTTCCGTAAAAGCGACAGGCAGGTCGAAGGCGCACTTTGGTGGCCGGGCGGTGCCGGCTGCGACACTCAACGAAGTCTCCTCGCACCTGCTTACGATTCATGGCCAGAACGATCAGCTACGTTTGATGTCGCCAGAACAGCAACTGCACGCGTTGGACCGCTTCGATCCTGCTGCTTCAAAGGTTCTCCGTGCGTATCAGGAAGCGTGGAAGCGCTGGCGCGGTGCGAAGAGAGATTTAGAGGAGCGGACAAAGCGGCGTCGAGAATTAGCGATGGAACAGGACCGTCTCCTGTTTGCTGTCAACGAGATCGACGAGGTCGCACCCGAGCCAGGTGAAGACGCTGAGCTCGTCTCTGCGATTCAGCGCCTGCAAGATGTTGATGGATTGCGCTCCGCGGTTCAAGAGGCGATGGTTGCAATCGATGGCGCTGAGGCGGTTGGTGAGTATGACGAGGCGTCCGCCGCTTCAGATTTGGTAGGGCAGGCTGCGAGTGTACTTGGTGCATCCACTGATACGCAGCTGCAGGAGCTGGGGCGTCGACTGGAAGAAGCCGCCACTGTGCTTTCGGATGTTTCTTCGGAACTTGGAACGTATTTGTTTTCGTTGGATGCGGATCCGCATGCGCTCGAGAACATGCTTCAGAGGCAACAGTCGTTAAAGGTGCTGACCCGAAAGTACGCGTCGGACATTGATGGTGTGCTGCGTTGGAGGGACGAGGCGCAGCAACGGTTGGCGTCAATTGATACGTCGGATGAGGCCCTCGCGGAGCTTCAACTGCGGGTTGATGACGCTGCGACCGAGATGAAGCAGCACGCTGAGGAGTTGACGGGCATTCGTCGCGATGCTGCACGACGGTTCTCTGAGGCGGTGACACAGGAGTTGCATGGGCTGGCGATGCCTAAGGCTGTGCTGAGCGTCCGCGTTGAGGGGGCAGACTACGGCCGTGATGGCGCTGATGCTGTCGAGATTTGTCTGTCGCCTAACGCTGCGTCAGAGCCAAAGCCATTGGCAACCAGCGCGTCAGGAGGTGAGCTTTCACGCGTCATGCTCGCGATTGAAGTGATCCTTGCCGGGTCAACGCACGGCGCGACATTCGTCTTTGATGAGGTTGATGCTGGTGTCGGTGGTCAGGCCGCGGTGGAGATAGGGCGTCGCCTTGCACGGCTCGCAGTAAACAATCAGGTAATTGTGGTGACGCACCTGCCACAGGTTGCGGCTTACGCGGACAGACACTTACACGTTGCGAAGAACGTTGGCGATGAAACCGTGACATCAGGAGTGCTTGTGCTTGACGATGCCGAGCGTGTGGAGGAACTGGCTCGCATGATGGCTGGGATGGCGAACTCGGAAACAGGAAAGGCGCACGCGGCGGAGTTACTGGAGCAGGCACAGCGCGAAACAAAAGAGTTTCGTCGATAGCCCGCGCGCCTAGCAGTACTTGGCGTGCGATGCAGGCAGAATTCAACATATGACTGAAACTTCTGCAACTTCTGAATCGACTATCGCGCCGTTGCAGGGACCGCTGCGTGATTGCACGCCGCAAGGCAAGGGGCGCGGCCGTCTTCGTTCTGGGGATATTGCCTTCGTTGATGCTCCAGATATCAGCCGTAGGGAAGCTGAGATGTTGATCAACGCGGCACCGGCGGCGGTTGTCAATATTGCACGATTTAGCACTGGGGCTGTGCCCAATTACGGCCCGCACTTGCTTCTCGACGCCGGCATTCCACTGTTTGAAGCAGCCGGTGCGGAGATGCGGGCGTCGATACGCGATGGCAAGAAGACATCCGTAACGGCTTCGGGTGAGATCAAGGTTGGGCGCAAGGAAGTCGGTTCTGCTTCACCAGTGGTGCGCGCTGATGTTGACGCGACGTTTATTGAAGCACAGCGTCACCTCGTAGATCACATGGAGGCGTACTTCGGAAACACGATCGAATTTATACACTCCGAATCGCCGCTGCTTATCGATGGTGTTGGCGCGCCTGAGTTAGGTGACGTGATTGCGGACCGAAAAGTTATTATCGCGAGCCCGTGCCCAGATCTCCGAGAGCGTATCGAATCGTTGCGCAATTTCATCCGTGAGTTCACACCTGTGCTGATTGGCGTAGGCAAGGCGACGAATACCTTGGCGGAGATGGGGTACGCGCCCGACTTTATCGTGGGCGACCCGGGCGACGTGGCTGAAGAAAATTTGCGAAGCGACGCGCGGGTGATTTTGCCAGCGGACCCCGACGGCTACGCGCCTGGTCTGGAGCGCATCCAGGATCTTGGAGTAGGTGCGATGACGTTTCCCGCCGCGACCGAATCTGCAACAGACCTGGCTGTGTTACTGAGCGTGTTCCACGATGCAGAAATGATCGTGATGGTTGAGCAGCCCGTGAACCTGGACCGTATCTTTACCGAATCAGATGAAAGCTCGCCGGCAGCACTGCTCACTCGTTTGAAAGCGGGTCAAAAACTGGTGGATTCCACAGTGATAGCTGATTTGTACAATCTGACGACTGGTCGGGGAGTCGCCTGGGCATGGGCAATTTTGGGATTGCTTGTTGCTGCGGCGACGATTGTACTCATCGTCGGGCTTGGCGGGAGTGGGCCGTTTAGCACGAACCTGGCGGATACGTGGAACACGATAGTTACACAGCTGCAGAGTCTGTGGAGCTAATAGAGAGTAGGTGGTTTTGATGTCTTCAGGAAGTAGTTCGGCAGGTTATGTTGCAGCAGGTCTGGGCTGGGGCATTGCACTTGGTGTCGCAGCAGGAATGCTGGTGATTGCGCCAGCAATGGGCACGCTTGATTTTTCAACGTCGTCGCAGTTAGGCGAGTCGCAACAGTCGGCTGACGCCTCGCAGGGGACAAAATTTGAGTTTTCCGATGCAGTGATAGCTCAGCATTCGGCCGAGCTTGTTGCGCACACGCTGGATGGTAAGTCAGTGATGGTGCTTCGCACGCACGATGCGTCAGCGGAAGATGTCGATGCTGTAACGTGGCTGCTTCGCACCGCAGGGGCATCAGAAGCGGGCCAGATTACGTTGGGCGAGAAGTTTACCCAGCAGGAGTCGGCTGATGCATTGAGTACGATCATCGCGAACACCCTGCCGGCAGGAGCGCAGCTTTCCGTTGATCGACGCGCGCCTGGCACACATGCTGGCCAGTCGCTGGGGAGCGTTCTGCTCAAGGATCCAGCGACTGGTGAACCGGTGGCTCCGGAATCTGATCGTAATTTCGTTATAGAGGCGCTGCATGGAGGCGGTTTCATAGACGACACAGATGTTTCAGCGCCTGCTGATGCGATTGTTGTGATCGGCGCCGGTGATACCGGCGGGGAGCGTTCTTTCGGGACACAACTGTTGACAGACATGACCGCGGAGCTCAATGACTTAGCTGCGGCAGTGTATGCGGCGCCAGATGAAGACGGTGGGTTTGTTGATACAGAAGCAGGCAGGGTGTCGGCGGTGCTTTCGCTTGCGGAAGAATTGGCGGTCGAATGATGCACGAGTTTGAAGTTCAACAGTCGGAGCTGCTGCTGGATGCACCGATTATCGCGGTGCGCAAAGATATTGTTTCGATGCCGGGGGGCGCTTCCGCGGCACGCGAGATCGTAGAGCACTTCGGTGCGGTTGCAGTGGTGGCCGTCGATTCCAAACGAAGGATTGCGATGGTCCGCCAGTACCGGCACAGCGTTCGGCGCCGGTTGTGGGAACTTCCTGCTGGACTTCTCGACGTCAGCGAGGAAGACGCGCTTGTGTGCGCCCAGCGTGAGTTGGCCGAGGAAGCTGGTTTGGCTGCTGAGAAGTGGGCATTGTTGCTGGATCTGGTGACGTCCCCGGGTTTCGCAGAAGAAGCGGTGCGTGTGTACCTGGCTTCGGATCTCCGTGAGGCCCCTCGTGGTGAAGCCGAGTTCGAAGAAGCCGATATGGTGCTGGAATGGGTGCCAATTGAAGAGGCACAATCGATGGTGTTTCGCGGTGACATCGTGAACTCGATTGCGATTGCCGGAGTGATGGCAGCGGCGCGAGTGCTAGAAGGCGAGGTAGAGCCGCGTGATGTAACCGAGCCCTTTGACCTGCGGCCAAGATCGCTAGCAGAGCGACGCACAGCGCAAGGCGTCACGCCCGATATGAAGAGGATCTAGTTGGACGTCAATGAGCTTGTTAGGCGTTGGCTCGAGCACCTTGCAGTTGAACGAGGTCTTTCAGCAAACACATTGAGCAACTATCGTCGGGATCTTAGACGGTATGCCTCGTGGCTGCATGCCAACGGCAAAGCCAACTTGTCTGAGGTGACCGCTGCAGACATCGAGGCGTACCTGGCGGACCTACGGCGTGGAGTTGATGGGGCTGCGCCGTTGGCGGCATCTTCGGCTGCGCGCGCACTTGTGGTTGCCCGCGGACTACACAAGTTTGGGGTGCTTGAGGGCGTACTTGCAGGTGATGAATCAGCCCAAGTAGCTCCACCTTCGCCTGGTAAGAAGCTGCCCGATACGCTAAGTATCGAAGAGGTCGGCAAGATGCTGGACTCGTGCCCCACGGAGGAGCCGATTGGGTTACGAGACAAAGCGTTACTGGAGTTGCTCTACGCCACGGGGGCGCGTGTGTCGGAAGTACTGGCGCTCTACGTCGATGACTTCATGGCGCTCGAAGGCGAACAGCACGCGGTACTGACATTGACAGGCAAGGGCAATAAGCAGCGCATCGTGCCGGTGGGGTCGATGGCGAAGGAGGCCGTCGAAAAATATCTGGTGCGCGGACGCCCAGCGCTGGCCAAAGGGCGCTCTCATTCGCTATTTCTGAACGCACGCGGCGGCAGCTTGTCTCGGCAAAGTGCTTGGACGGTCATCAGACGGGCCGCTGAGCGAGCCGGGATCACCAAGCATGTATCTCCTCACACGTTGCGGCATTCTTTTGCAACACACATGCTCGACGGCGGCGCCGATGTACGAGTAGTGCAAGAACTGCTTGGGCACGCATCTGTGACGACTACCCAAATTTACACACACGTTACTGCGGAAAGCCTTCGGGAAGTCTGGCACGCTACGCACCCTCGTGCATAGGTATGTAGGGTTGACATGTTCTGATGCACGACCGGAAGGATTCTTGCCACATGGCTTTTCGACGACCCCACGTTCTCGCAACTGTCGCTGCTGCTACATGCGCTCTCGGGCTGAGCACCTCGGGAGTTGATATGAACGCGTATGCGCAGTTGCCGGAGGGGCTTGATCCTGCCGCGATCCAGCAGGCCATCCCTTCCGAGATCCACGTGCAGGCCGGGCAGACTACGACTGTCGACACCGGTGTTCCGCTGAGCCTCAATTACAGTTCGGGTGGCTGGACCGTTGTATCATCTGGCACTTCTGTGTCCGTGACTGCTCCTGATACTCCAGGTGCAACGGTGAGCGTTCCGGTCTCCGCTGGGGGATACTCGGCGACCGTGAATCTCGTCGCAGTGGGCGGTGGTGAGACCGTTGATGCTCCACCTGAGAGCGCTGCGGAGCCTGGAAACGATGATGGTGCTGGCAAGCCACATGGCGATAGCGTTGATGACTCAAACAGGGAAGGACACGGATCCGAGACTGGTTCAGACTCAGATCAACGTGTGCACGACGCGCCCGCTGCGTCACAGGCCCACCGTGTCCCAGCCAAGGAGGTGGATACCACGAACGCGAAGCGCTTGGAGTTCGAGGGCGTCATCGAGGACAACAGCATTGTGGTGAAGGTGCCTCTGAGTAAGGCCGGACAGCTGATGAAGTACGCTAAGACCGATAGGGAAGGCGCCACACTTCGTTATGTAGACGTGGACGGCAATATCATTGAAGGCGTGAAGCGTGACGTGGACGTAGCGTCGCGCACGCTGACATTAACGTACCCGGAGGGACAGACGCCGGATAACCCCTTCATCATGGAGGTTGTCCGGGATGGATCGGCGGCGGAGTTCATCGCGGTGATAACGTCAAAGAACGCTCCGACTGCTGCACCAAAGGATGGAAATACCCAGGGAGGCGACAGTCAAGCGGAAACACTTGACGAATCGAGGGCGAATGACGGCCTTCTTGCCCTGGGCATCGCAGGAATTGCGGCACTGGTGGCCTTGCTGCTCATCGTGTTCCTGATTCGAAAGAGGCGACAGGCACATAACTAGGTATGGCATTGTAAGATGATTGCGTCAAGGGCTTACACGTGACGCGCATTGGACGGAAGGGATGACAATGGCAGGCAACGCATTGTTTGACGCTGCTGAAGAAAAGAAGTTTCTCACGGGACGTCCATTCCGCGAGTTCCCTCAGCCTGAACCGCTCGAGCACCACGGCCCGGCGACCATCCTATCGATGGTGAATCAGAAGGGTGGCGTCGGCAAAACGACGTCGACAATCAACCTGGGTGCATGTCTCGCAGAGCAAGGGCGCAAGGTGCTGCTTGTTGACCTCGACCCGCAGGGTGCGCTCTCAGCCGGTCTTGGAGTGTCCCATGATGAAGAGCAAGTCACCGTGTATGACTTGCTTTTTGACAACACTGCGTCGATCCACGCGGCCATTCGGCACTCGAATATGCCGGGGCTGGACCTTGTCCCCGCGAACATTGACCTTTCTGCTGCGGAGATTCAGCTGGTCAATGAAGTCGGTCGTGAACACACATTGGCCCGTGCGCTCCGCCCTGTACGAAATGAATACGACATCATCATCATCGACTGTGGCCCTTCGCTCGGCCTGTTGACCGTCAATGCGCTGGCGTGCTCGGCGGGCGTGATGATTCCGATGGAGTGCGAGTACTTTTCGCTCCGTGGTCTTGCGTTGTTGACTGACACAGTGGAAAAGGTGCGAGACCGCATCAATTTCGATCTTGACATCGTAGGCATCCTGGTCACGATGTTCGACCGCCGCACTACACACGCGCGAGAAGTGATGGATCGAGTCGTTGAGGTATTCGGCGAGCGAGTTTTTGACACGGTGATTACCCGAACGGTTCGATTCCCGGAGACCTCGGTTGCCGGTGAACCGATCATTACTTGGGCGCCGCACTCCCAAGGCGCAGAGCAGTACCGGCAGTTGGCGCTTGAGCTGCTCGAGCGCATTGATAAGTAGTTTGTTGCACCGTGTCTGAGGACGCCACCGAGGGAGTCCAGCCCGAGATCACCGGTTTTACGTTGGCCCTCCAGAACTTTGAGGGGCCGTTTGATCTGCTCCTGCACCTCATCCACTCCAAGAAGCTGGACGTGACCGAAGTTGCACTAGCCGAGGTGACCGACGAGTTTATTGCATACACGCGTGCGCTGGGTGCAGCAGCGCAACTTGACGAAGTCACTGAATTTCTTCTTGTGGCTTCCACACTGCTGGATTTGAAGACTGCGCGGTTACTTCCGCGCGACGGAGACACAGAGATTGAAGATCTTGAGCTCCTGGAGGCTCGGGACCTGCTCTTTGCGCGTCTCCTCCAGTACCGTGCGTATCAGCAGGTCGCTGACGAGTTCGTGGCCTGGCAACACAACGCGAAGCGGAGGTACCCGCGTGCGGTCTCAATCGAAGACCGATTCGCTGCGTTGCTTCCACCTGTGCAGCTGGGGCACACGCTTGATTCCTTTGCGGAGTTGGCCGCTGCTGTGTTTCGGCCCCGCCCACCGGAGGAAGTGCGGACGGACCACTTGCACGCGGTCAGCGTTTCGGTGCCCGAGCAGGCCGGGAAGCTGCTGAGCGCGCTGCATCTCCTTGGTGCGGAGCAGTGGGTCGCATTTGAGGTGCTCACGAAGGACTGTAGTTCCTCCATGGAACTCGTGGGGCGCTTCTTGGCGTTGTTGGAGTTGTACAAGGCTCGCGCGGTGGAGACCGAGCAGCCAGAAGCCCTCGGTAGCCTGGAGGTTTCCTGGACAGGAATCAACGTTGATCCTGCTGTGGTTGCGTCAAGCAACTGGGAATAGCGATAGAATGCCAGACCATGAATGCTCCCCAAATGGTTTCGCAGCTTCGCGCACGTATCGAATCGATTTTGCTGGTCGCGGACAATCCAGTCACGGTAGATGCATTAGCGTCGGCACTGGGGGCGGAGCTGGGAGACGTCGAGAAGCAGCTCGAGGACTGGTCCGAGGAATGCGAACTGCGCGGCAGCGGGATCGACGTTCGGCGGACAGCTGAGGGGTGGCGACTGTACACGCGACCAGAATACGCAGACGCCGTGGAGGCATTTCTGCTTGATGGTGCACAGACGAAGCTGAGCCGCGCGGCAATGGAGACACTTGCGGTGGTTGCATATCGCCAGCCGGTGACACGCACGCAGGTTTCCGGAGTACGCGGCGTCAACGTTGATGGTGTGATGAAAACGCTGACGCTGCGAGGGCTCATTGCCGAGGTTGATCCAGACGAGTCGACCGGCGCGCACCGCTACGTCACTACCGAGCTCTTTCTTGAGTTGCTGGGCATAGATTCACTTGAGCGACTGCCGAACCTGGCGCCATTGTTGCCTGAGATCGACGATATCGAGGAAGCATGGTAAAGGCTGCTACACTTGCGGTCGTTCGAAGAACTGTATAACTCGCAAAGAGAAAAGGACTCAAGATGAATCCTCCCGCTCGCCGAGATGGCATACCGGAACAAGGAAAGAACGAGCCGTTCTATCCTTCGTATGCGAAACCGGCACGTAAACAACATGTCAAGCGTGACAAGCGCGCCAAGGCTGCCAATGAGGCTCCGAACCCACTCGATGACAACTGGTGGGACGACGAAGAAACAAAGCAGCGCAAGAAGAACACCGACGGGATCCGTCTGCAAAAAGTGCTCGCACAAGCAGGCGTCGCGTCGCGACGGCACTCTGAGATTATGATTGATCAGGGGCGCGTTGAGGTCAACGGGAAGATCGTTACCGTCCAGGGCACCCGTGTGAATCCGAACGTCGACGTGATTCGAGTTGACGGTGCACGCATCAATGTAAATGAGGACTTGGAGTATTTCGCGTTTAATAAGCCGCGCGGAGTACACACAACCATGCAAGATGAGCATGATCGCGCCTCTGTTGGTGACTTTGTTGCTGAGAGAGTCGCTGCAGGTCAGCGTCTGTTCCATGTCGGGCGTCTCGACGCCGACACTGAAGGGCTCTTGCTGCTTACCAACGACGGCGAGCTTGCAAACCGCCTCATGCACCCGCGCTACGAAGTTCGAAAAACGTACTTGGCCACGGTACTCGGCGAGTTTAAATCCGCTGATGCTAAGCAGTTGCGCGACGGTATTGAGCTCGATGATGGTGTGGCGAAGGCAGACTACGTGCAGATCGTCGATGTGCACAATGGTCAGTCGATTGTTCGCGTCGAACTACACGAAGGCCGCAAGCACATTGTCCGTCGGATGCTGAAAGCAGCTGGTTACCCGGTACAGCGTCTGGTGCGAACGAAAGTGCACACGGTGCAGCTCGGCGATATGAAGCCAGGATCGATGCGCGCACTTAACTCATCTGAGTTGGCATCACTGTTCAAGGCGGTGGGGATGTAAATGGAGGAAACGATGTTGAGTAACCAGCCAGATAATGGTCTGCTGCTCGCAGTGGATGGGCCGTCGGGTACTGGCAAGTCGACAATCTGCCGAGCGTTAGCCAAGAAGCTTGACGCAAAGTACATCGACACGGGCGCGATGTATCGAGTTGCGACGTTGGCGGTGTTGGACGCCGGCGTGGATCCGGAAGACACTAGTGCAGTCATCGCTGCTACTGCTGATCTGCCGATGGAGGTTTCCGACGACCCCGATGACAAGGCTGTTATTTTGGGCGGCCGGGACGTCTCCAACGTGATCCGAGGGGCGGAAGTTACCAGTGCAGTTTCTGCTGTTGCCGCGATCCCAGAGGTCCGTGAAAATTTGGTGGCCCTGCAGCGTCGCCTCGCCTCTGAGGCGCATCGCGCCATCGTTGAGGGCAGGGACATTGGCACCGTAGTTTTGCCAGATGCACCGGCCAAGGTGTACATGACGGCGTCAGCCCAGGTGCGTGCACAGCGCCGGTTCGACCAGGACACAGCAGCAGGCCGCAAAGTAGAGTTTGAAAAGGTGCTAGCAGACGTGGAACGTCGTGATGCCCTTGACTCCTCCCGTGAGACCAGCCCACTGAAGCCAGCTGATGACGCATTGATCGTAGACACCTCTGAGATGGCTCCTGAACAGGTGCTGGCGGCCCTCGTCGACGTGATTGAAAGGAGCAGCAAATGACCACAGGAGATTCCTTTCCACAGGATTTCAATGAAGCTGACTTCAACGATGCGGATTTCGGTGAGGCGGACTTCGGAGATCTCAACTCCGCTGAGGAGTACACCGAGGAAGAGTGGGCAGCCGTTGAGGAAGCGTTCGGCATCTTCAATCCTGACTACATCGAAGAGGCCCTACCGACGGTGGCCATCGTTGGACGCCCAAACGTGGGCAAGTCCACACTGGTAAATCGATTTATTGGGCGTCGTGAAGCCGTGGTCGAAGACCACCCTGGTGTGACTCGCGACCGGATCAGTTACATTACTGACTGGGGAGGGCGACGTTTCTGGGTGCAAGACACTGGTGGCTGGGACCCAGACGCGAAAGGCATCAACGCGGCTATCGCGCACCAGTCGGAAGCTGCTATGGAAACTGCAGACGTCATCGTTTTTGTGGTCGATTCCCACACCGGCATCACGATGCCAGATGAGGCGATGGCTCGCAATCTGCAGCGTTCCGAAGTTCCAGTCATTTTGGTCGCGAACAAGTTTGAGTCCGAGTCGCAATGGGGCGACGTTGCTGAGCTGTACGCGCTCGGCCTCGGGGACCCGTGGCCAGTCTCAGCATTGCACGGTCGCGGCGGCGCGGATGTACTCGACGAGATTCTGCGACTGTTTCCGGATGAGCCGCGCGCGAAGGACTCCATCACAGATGGCCCACGCGCAGTTGCGCTGGTTGGACGCCCAAATGTGGGCAAGTCGAGTTTGCTGAACAAGCTTTCCAAATCGAAGCGCGCCGTAGTCGACAACGTTGCAGGTACCACTGTTGACCCTGTTGATGAACTGATCCAGCTCGACGGCAAACTGTGGAAGTTCATCGATACTGCCGGGCTGCGGAAGAAAGTCAAGAATGCGCAGGGGCACGAGTACTACGCCAGCCTTCGTACCCGAGGCACCATCGAGGCAGCGGAGGTGTGCGTCGTGCTTATCGACGCCTCCCAGGAGATTTCTGAGCAGGACCAGCGAGTGATCTCCATGGTGCTTGAAGCAGGCAAGGCGATGGTCATTTGCTTCAACAAGTGGGACTTGATGGATGAGGACCGTCGTTACTACTTCGACCGCGAGTTTGATGAGATGGTCGGGCACCTCCCGTGGGTGACGAAACTCAATATCTCGGCAGACACTGGGCGCGGGCTGCACCGCCTTGAGCCGGCGATGGAGGAAGCACTTGAGAACTGGGATCGTCGAATCACCACGGGACAGCTGAACAACTGGCTGCGCGATGCGATTGCCGCAAACCCACCGCCGATGAAGAACAACCGGTTGCCGAAGGTCTTGTTTGCCACCATGGTTGGCACGCGCCCACCGACAATCGTCCTGTTTACCACGGGGTTCCTAGACGGCAGCTACCGCCGCTACTTGGAGCGAAAGTTCCGTGAGCAGTTCGGCTACCACGGCACGCCGATTCGGATCGCAGTTCGTGTGCGTGAACGTAACCCGCGGCGTCGTAAGTAGCATTATCTACGGCCGTACAGGAACGCGTCGGTCCTGTACGGCAGTGGTATAAGTTGGCCAGGATCGAATCCGAGGCGCTCATGCAGGTACCAGGTGAGGTTGTTCGTCATTTTGTCCCGAGTGCGCTGGTTTGCGCGAAGCCAATAGGAACGGGTCGCCATGAGCGTGAATAGCTGATCCGTCCGGATCGGTTGAATCCACGTTGTTCGTAGTTCCCGCTTGAGGTGCCAAGGCTCGAAGACAGTGGGGTAGAAGCCTTTGGTAAGCACATCGCCAGAGTGCATAATCTTTGCCAGACGTAGTACCCACGGATGCTCCACCTCGAGGGTGTTCCAGCATAAGAGAAGTTCGCCGTCATCTTTGCTGATTCGGGCAGCTTCTGCGCTAGCGAGGTGTGGGTCGACCCAGTGCCACGCTTGGGCGAAGGTGATGGCGTCGAAAAGCTTGGGTGCTGATGCGGTGCACTCGGCGGTTGCGCGCCATACTGGAAGCTCTGGGTGTCGGGCGCGCAGTGTATTCGCCATGTCTGGTGAAGGTTCACAGCAAGCAACTCGGTGCCCGGCGGCGTGCAGTTGTGCAGCAAAAATTCCGGTACCGGAACCAACATCTAAGACAGTGCGGACGACTCCGCGACCGGCAAGTAGCTCAACTACTGAGTCCGGATATGACGGTCTGACCGCATCATAAGTGTCTGCGCCGACTGTGAACGCGCGTGACGAATTCAGCCGGTGCTCACTGCTGTGAAACAGTGGTTGGTGCTTTCCGCTTGGCTTCATAATCAACTAACCTAACAACCTGTGACTGTCAGGAGAATCCGCGAGTGAACATTTCCAACACGATGAACCGGCGCTGGTCGTTGCGTACGGTGCTGCTCGCTGTGCTGCTTGGCTGCGCAGTCATGGCTGGCTGTAGTGGAGACAACGAGGAGCCGGAGGCAGCCGATGCGCTGCCGAATCCCCTGCGTACAGTGGAAAACGGTAGTCGGCCTGACACGGTTGCGGAAGTCGAACCGTGGAGCTCTGCATCAGTCGAGTCACGGACGATCCCGGCTGGGGGACTGCAGCGCGAGTACATACTCTCGCTACCAAAGGGTGCACAGCAGCGAGAAGGTTTGCCACTCATACTCGTATTCCACGGTTACACGAGCACAGCTGCGTCGATGCAGCGCACGACGGGCTTTAACAACGCGGACGCGGTTGTGGCGTACTTGCAAGGTGTGAACAAGGCGTGGGCGCCGGCACCGTATGCAAATACGAATGCACGTCAGGACCTGGCATTCGCTGACGCCGTGCGGGCGCAGCTACAACAAGAGTTTCACACCCAACCTGCTCGTACATTCGCCGCAGGCTTTTCAAATGGAGGAGGGTTCGCGGAGTTCCTGAGCTGCCAGCGACCACAGGATTACACCGCAGTGGCGACTGTGTCAGCCGCCGTCTATGACGCGGTGCTTGAGGGGTGCTCGGCGATCCCCGTCAAACGCATCGACATTCACGGGACCGCTGACAGCGTCATTGACTACAGCGGAGGAACCCGGCACAAGACGCACTACGCTGGTGCGTATCAAGACGTTGAGCGAGAAGCCCGACGCAACCACTGCAAAGCCACTGGCGAGGAGGCGCCGAAACCAGAGTGGTCAGAAGCATTGCCCGGTGTAGCAAAAGCTGAATGGGTCGGCTGCGATGCGGGGCTTGTGCATTACAAAGTGGATGGCGGCAAGCACGAATGGCTTGGGCCTGGTACTTCGCCGGCATCGAATTTGCCGATCGGTTTTGCCAGTGAAGCAGTACTGGAATTCTTCGGAATAGGGATGCAAAAGTGACTTCGGAAAAGTTGTTTCATCGCACCGCTGTGGTGGTGTATAACCCGACGAAGATTCGCGCTGCGGTTTTGGAGCGCTTTGTCGAACTCTACGCTGACCCTCGCCGCGAAATTTGCTGGGTACCCACGACAAAAGAGGACACGGCACTTGCTGGCTTCGCGACTGCACTCACCGAGGACGTGGACGTGGTACTCGTCGCGGGAGGTGACGGTACTGTCCGCCGCATCGCTCACGTCCTAGCAGACACCGGCATCAAGATGGGGATTATCCCAGTTGGTACCGGTAATCTACTTGCGCGAAACCTTGGCTTGCCATTGGATCCTGAGAGCGCGATACGCCGTGCGTTTACTGGAGAAGAGCACGCTGTGGACCTTTGCGAAGCCACAGTTACTCGGCGCGACGGCTCGCAGGAGACTTATGGGTTCACAGTCATGGCTGGAGTGGGCCTTGATGCGCAGATGGTTGAACGTACCAGGGAGGAATTAAAGCGACGCATAGGTCCGCTGGCATACATCGGCGGGATCGCACGATCGCTGGGCGGTGGTAACAGTGTGGAGGCTACCGTAACCGTCGACGACCATCCCTCGAACAGGCGTCGCTTGCACACCATGATTTTCGGCAACTGCGGTGACTTGGTGAATAAAATCCCGCTGTTCCCCGATGCGCTCCCCGACGATGGCGAAATTGATGTCGTGGCGATGTCTCCGCGTGGACTTATCGGATGGTTGCTGATTGGCCTACGCATCGTGTTTAACACTCTGCGTGCACTCCTCGGTGGCGGGTGGCAGGGTATCCCAGCTCCGCAGATGGACTATTTCAAAGGACACACGATAAGCGTTTCTTTCGCTGCCCCCGAAGTATTCGAAGTTGATGGCGACACTATCGGGTCGATCGAAGCAGCCACTATCCGGGTGATCCCACAAGCGTTGGTGCTGATGCGATAGATTCCGCTGCAGGGCCAATAGGGTTTCGGCATAATGGCGACATGATCTACTCATTTGAAGGTAAAACCCCGAAGATTCATCCGTCTGCATTCGTGTCCGATGAAGCCACGATTATCGGTGATGTCGAAATTGCCGAGGATGCCAATATTTGGCCCGGAGTGGTGATTCGTGGTGATGTTGGCGCGATTCGAATCGGTGAAAGGGTCAACGTGCAAGATGGATCAGTGCTGCACGTTGATGAGAACGGGAAGACCATTCTCGAAGCCGACGTGACCATTGGCCACCTTGCTATGGTGCACGGGTGCCATATTGAACCTGGGTGCCTAATCGGCATGAACGCGACCGTGCTGTCCGGGGCTCGCATTGGCAAGGGGAGCATCATCGCCGGTGGCGCAGTGGTGCTCGAAGGCCAACTGATACCTGAATTCTCACTCGCTGCAGGCGTACCGGCGCAGGTCAAGCGTGAGCTTGAGGAGTCAACTTACGCTGCGCGTGAACGCCACGCAGCCCTTTATGTTGAGTTGGGGAAGCGCGCGGCGAGTGGGTTGGTACCGGTAGAACGCGCCGCAACTGAGTAGCTTACGAAAACTAAAACCCCGCTCAACCAGGAGTTTCGCCTGGTCAAGCGGGGTTTTTGTTGATAGTTGTCGGACTGACAGGATTTGAACCTGCGACCCCCACACCCCCAGTGTGGTGCGCTACCAAACTGCGCCACAGCCCGTTGCCTTCATCCGGCGAATACCGGAACAGCTCCGATAGTTTAGCGCACAGTTACTTCAACTATGAAACCAGCTGTTAGAAGGCAGTGCCGTTGAGGTACACCCATGCGCCGCCCTCGCGAATGAAACGGGAATGTTCTCGCTGGGTGCCACTCGGGTGAAGGGCCTCGAAGCGGACCTCTCCGTAGGTATCCGTTGGGCCACCTTGTTCGGAGTGGAGAACTCGCAGCGCAATATATGGTTCGCCACCTGGTGGAAGCTCCAACGATGCCGGTCGTGTGCTCGAAGCCCAGGTGCGCAGCAAGTAATCCGCATCGCCGACGACGAACGCACTGTAGCGTGCCCGCATGAGCGATTCTGCTGTGGGAGCAGGTTTGCCTGCGTGCAGGGCGCCGCAGCACAGGGGGTATGGGCGATCGAGGCCACATGGGCAGCGTTTCACGTCAGCGCACCACGTCGATGGTTGTCTGCACCGAGGCGCTGTGAACGTAGCCGTCGACGGTTGAGCGTTTGCCGGCCTCCATGAGCGTCTGGGCCTCGGCGTCGCTGAGGTCGCCGAATAACGTGATGTCACGTGTGAAGTGCCCCTCGCCGAGATGTGTGACCTCCACGCGCACGTCGTTGAGCGCAAGTCCTTTCGCGGCGGAACGAATTGCCTGGGAACAAGATACTGCCAACGCGGACATGTACAAGCCTGTCGACGTCACGCCCTGGCCCTTGCCGCCAGCATTCTTAGCCCGGTCAGTTGCGATCGCACGATTGGAGGTGCGAACTACGTCGCCATACTTCGTCCCGCGGGCGGAGTAGGAGACTGCGTTGGAGTCGCCGGTGGCATCCGGGACAAATTCGGGGGTGATGTATTGCATGACCCACGAGCCGATAATGTCGGCCGCACGCTGTGCGGTGCCTTGGCGCGTCAATAAATGATCGGCCTTGTCCAGCGCCATGAGTGACTTCGGGTAGCGGGTGAGGCTAAAAATTGACTGGGCGTTATCAATGCCTACCGTCACATCGATAGGCGAGTGGACCAGCAATAGTGGCTTGCGCAGTTTCGGCAGGTATTCTTCGGGGTTCGTGTCGGCGAGATCCTCAAGGAAGTCGCGTGAAATGATGAGCTCCCTGCCGCCGAGGATGACGGGGACATAGCCGTCGCGGTCCGCGTCACCAATCTTATCCGCATAGTGCAACACCGAGTGAGCAGGGTCGAACGGCGCACCGACTGTCGCTACGGCTTTGAGCGTCTTTTTGAGATCGGGATGGGTCGCCGCTTTCAGTGCTGCAGCGCCCCCGAGCGAGTGGCCCATGATGAGCTGTGGCGCTTTGAACTCTTTGGCTAACCACTTTGCTGCAGCCACGATATCGTCAACGTTTTGTGAGAACGAAGTATCGGCGAATTCACCCTCGGATTGTCCGAGACCAGGAAAATCAAATCTGAGCGTTGCAATGCCGAACTCTGTTAACCGCTTGGAGATTCGCGAAGCACCAGGAGTATGTCTGGACCCCGCAAAACAGTGTGCGAAAATCGCGTAGGCTTTCGCCGGCCCGTCAGGCCGGTCAATCGTTCCGGCCATCATCTTGCCCGTCGACGACGGCACCTTCACGTTCAGCGATAACATGTGGGCTTTCCTCCTGAGAACGGGGACGCATTCGGTGGTCTTTGCTTGAACAAGGATAGAGTACATTGACGTGAACGAGTGAGAAGCACTTACCATGTAGACCAGGTAGTGCGAGAGGCAAAAGGCCACTTTTGCCGTGACGAAAGGTCGTATGAGGAATGGCTGCATTTGGCTGGTTTTGGAAAGCAATGGGTGCAACGTCCGAACGCAACAACAAGAAGTCGAAGGGGATCGTGGCGAAAGCTCACGAGCTCATCGCCGAGTTCGAAGCTCTTGACGACGCCGCGCTGAGCGCCGCTGTGCGTGACACCGTGCGTGACGGAGAGGTCGTCGACAAACCTCGCTTCCTCGCAATTCTGTCGGTTGCCGCCACTCGAACCCTTGGGATGACCCCGTTCGACGTTCAAAACCAGGCGGTTTTGCGCCTACTCGAAGGCGATGTAATTCAGATGGCCACCGGCGAGGGCAAAACGCTCGTTGGAGCTATCGCTGCGACCGGTTTTGCGCTCACTGGTAAGCGGGTGCACCTCATCACCGTGAATAACTATCTCGCTGAGCGCGATGCCACGTGGATGCGGCCGCTTGTCGAGTTCTTTGGGCTCAGCGTTGCCGCTGTAACGGAATCGACGCCACGTGAACAGCGCGTAGAGGCATACCGATGCGACGTCGTCTATGCCCCGGTGACCGAGATCGGCTTTGATCACCTTCGTGACAATCAGATCACGCACCGTTCTCAAACCGTTCAGCTACCAGCCGAGGTCGCTCTTGTCGATGAGGCCGATAGCGTCCTTGTCGACGAAGCCCTCGTCCCGCTCGTCCTGGCTGGTTCTGAAGGTACGCAGCAGCCCACAGGCAAGATCACCGAAGCGGTCTCGCACCTTGACGAGGAGAAGGACTACGAAACTGATGCCGATGGTCGCAATGTCTTCCTTACCGAGGAGGGGGCGAAGAAAGTTGAACATTTGCTCGGCATCGACTCGCTCTATTCCGATGAACACATTGGCACTACGCTTGTCCGGGTCAACCTTGCATTACACGCTCGAGCACTGCTGATCCGCGACGTGCACTACATCGTTGAGGACGGCAAGGTGGCACTTGTCGACGCCTCCCGCGGCCGCGTCGCTGAACTGCAGCGTTGGCCTGACGGATTGCAGGCAGCAGTCGAGGCAAAAGAGGGGCTGAAGGTCTCCGAGGGGGGCCGAATTCTCGACTCGATCACGCTGCAAGCACTTATGCGTCGCTATCCGACGGTCTGTGGCATGACTGGAACCGCCGTAGAAGCCACCGATCAACTGCGTTCATTTTACGACCTGCACGTATCTGTTATTGACCGCGCAAATCCGTTGCAGCGATTTGATGAAGCCGACCGGATCTACGCAACGATGGAGGAGAAGAACCAAGCGATCGTCGAAGAGATCGCGCTGCTTCACACGAATGGTCAACCTGTTCTTGTAGGGACTCATGACGTTGCAGAGTCTGAGGCTCTCGCAGAGGCATTGAACGAGCGTGGGATCAGCGTGAACGTGCTCAATGCGAAGAATGACGCTGAGGAAGCACGCATTGTGGCTGAGGCTGGAGATTTAGGGCGGGTGACCGTGTCTACACAAATGGCAGGCCGCGGTACCGATATTCGCCTAGGTGGCGCTGACGAAGGAGATCACGACAAGGTTGCGAAGCTGGGTGGTCTCGCCGTTATCGGTACAGCACGCCATCGCACAGCGCGGCTCGACAATCAATTGCGCGGACGTGCAGGGCGTCAGGGCGACCCTGGCCTGAGCCTGTTCTTTGTTTCCCTGGAAGATGACATTGTTGTTACCGGGGGAGAGGATGAGCGCATCACCGTACATCCCGACGCGTCGGGACGGATCGAATCCTCGCGTGCACAGCAGTTTGTTGACCACTGCCAGCGCGTTACAGAGGGCCAGCTGCTAGAAATTCACTCACAAACGTGGAAATACAACAAGCTCATCTCGGATCACCGTACAATCCTTGATGAGCGGCGAGCGTCATTGCTCGATACCGACGCGGCGTGGCGTGAGCTTAGCGAACGAGCACCGGAGCGCGCCACCGAGCTGGATGCCATCGATGCTGACAAACTACGGCAGGCAGCTCGGGAGATAATGCTCTACCACCTGGACCATGAGTGGTCTGAGTATCTCGCGCTCATGGACGATGTTCGCGAATCTATCCACCTGCGCGCCATCGCCCGTGAAACGCCAATCGACGAATACCATCGAATCGCCATTCGTGAATTTAAAGAACTAGCGAATCGTGCCGTAGATCAGGCCGTCGATACTTTCAGGAAAGTTATGATTGATAACGATGGAGCACACCTCGAAGATGCTGGTTGGAAGCGTCCGAGTGCGACGTGGACCTACATGGTGTCGGATAATCCGTTGGCGGGTTCGGGGAACTCGGTGATCTCCGGGATTGGAAGTATTTTCCGTTAATCCTCATGTTGAGGTTCAGAGCGTTACACTAGAACCGCAACAGCACGTTGACCCACAATTGGGTAATATTGCGATTTAGAATTTATTGACTTTCAAAAACACCGTCAGGAGTTTGGAATGGCCGAAAACAAAGATGCAGACATCGTCCAGGTCGAAACGACCTCCGTCTTTCGCGCTGACCTTTTGAAGGAGATGGAGAACGGCGCTGCTGCAGCCAACGATAACGTCACCAGCACGGAGAATTTGCCGGATGGTGTTGCGTTGCTCGTGGTGAAGCGCGGACCGAACGCTGGTGCAAGGTTCCTACTAGACCAGGACGCAACCACCGCAGGTCGCCATCCTGAGGCCGACATTTTCCTTGATGACGTCACGGTGTCCCGCCGTCACGCTGAGTTCCGCCGCGACGGTGACTCTTTCGAAGTCGTTGACGTGGGATCACTGAACGGCACTTATGTGAACCGAGAGCCAAAGGACTCGCAGGTTCTCTCCTCCGGGGATGAGATTCAGATTGGTAAATTCCGCCTGGTCTTTATCGCCGACGAAAAATAGTATTGTCCGTTTGTCTGCCCCTGCCCATTAGAAGAGATTAATCATCACCGTGAGTGCAATACGTCGAGCTGCTACAGAGCAAATGGGAGCCACCGTCGCCCCGTCAGGGACAAAGACCATGTCCATTGGTGTTGTCCTGAAACAGTTGCGGGAAGAGTTCCCCGATGTGACTGTGTCGAAGATTCGCTTTCTTGAGTCCGAAGGCCTGATCACTCCACAACGCACTGCGTCCGGATACCGGCGCTTTACAAGTGATGATGTCGAGCGACTTCGCTACATCTTGGTTACCCAGCGAGACAATTACCTTCCATTAAAGGTGATCCGCGAGCAGCTCGAGGCCATGGATTCCGGTCAGGTTACCGCGATCATGAGCGCGAGCGAAGCTGATCCACTAGTTTCTCCAGATAGCTTCCGCGCACCAACTTCGACGCACTTGAGCGACCTTGACGTTGCCGAGCAGGCTCAAGCAGACCAAGAACTTGTCGACGAGTTTGTGCGTGATGGATTGATCGGTCCTGATGTGGCTGGTCATTTCACCGCCGACGACGTTCGCGTGGTTACTGCAGCCATGGCTCTAGCGGAATTCGGTTTGGATTCTCGCCACCTCAAGACGCTGCGGACTATGGCTCGTCGCCAGGCTGATCTCATCTCTCAAGTAACGGAACCCGTTGCGAAGTCCGGTAAGGAAAATTCAGCACAGCAGGCGGAAGAACTTGGACAGCAGCTTTCTGCCCTGGTCGTATCACTGCATGCTTCGCTGCTCAAGAATGAGCTGCGAAATTCCGGGCGCTGAGATGCGGTCGCTGAATTTGCTCGGGGTCTACCCGGTCGGCCCGGAACACTTTCTGTGCGCGTTGCTGCACACACCAGAGCAGAATCTATTCCTGCCAATTTGGCTTTCGCCATTTTCTGGAGGCAAACTGGCCGCGCTCATTGATGATGTAGGCCCCCTGAACCCGAGTATTTACGAAACGTATTTGGAAACGTTAAAGGATCTCGGCGCTCAAGTGCAGGCCGTGCGCATTGCGAGCTATTACGAAGGCGTGTTTCATGCCGAGGTGTTGCTGAGTACTGGCAGCAAAGTAGACACGAGCATCTCCGACGCGCTGCTTTTGGCTTGGACAGGGGATATTGCTCTCGAGGTTGACCCTCAGGTTTTGCGGCAAGCCGGCATACGGATTTCCGCGGCAGATGCGAAAGGTATCTTTGACCTTGATCTTCCCGTTGTCGAAGGGGACGCTGAAGACGGAAGTGTTTCCGCAAGCGGTGACCCAGAAGCAGACCGCGATTTTGAGCAGCTGATGAAGAGCCTTGGCGCGGATGATCTTTTTACTTCCGATGATGAAGATGGAGACGGGGCTGCCAACTAAACCTCCCTCAATGTAAAGTAAAGGTTGAGACTTCGGCGTGTCGGCCCGAGCTGATAGAGTCAAATGCCTAAGCTATCAGTACAAATACTGTTAGCCGAGACAATAGAAAACGGGAGTATGGAAAATGAGCGATCTGCAACAAGAGCTTGAACTTTCCGCAGTGGAAGGGCCTGTTCAGGAAACGCTGTTTGATATCGGGCCTTCTGACGAAGTGGGGTACCGAGTTCCGATTGCATGCCAGGTAGCAGGCATCACGTACCGCCAGCTCGATTACTGGGCGCGCACTGACTTGGTGAAGCCTTCAATCCGTGGCGCAAAGGGCTCCGGCTCCCAGCGCCTCTACTCCTTCAAGGACATTCTGGTTCTGAAAATCGTGAAAGGTCTCTTGGATACCGGGATCTCACTGCAAAACATTCGCCTAGCCGTGGATAAGCTCCGTAACCGGGGTGTGAATGACATCGCCGAGATCACGTTGGTCTCTGATGGCGCAACGGTGTACGAGTGCCGCAGCAACGAGGAGGTCATTGACCTTCTCGGCGGCGGCCAGGGTGTCTTTGGTATCGCGGTCCCGCAGATTATGAAGGATCTGACTGGCACAATTGCTGACTTCCCAGCAGAAACCATCAATCCCGAACTCAATGACCCTCAGCCTGCCGGGTTCGATGAACTCGCAGATCGTCGCCGTCGTAAGTCTTCCTAGAGAGTTCTGAAAGGCTGCAGCCCCGCCGTTTACTCCCCGGCGGGGCTGCAGCCTTTCGTACTGCTGTGGGTCTAGCGCAAGTGGTTAGTCCACAACGGCGGTCAGAGCGGCACTGACCTGCTCAGCGGATGGAGCCTCTTTCACCACGGATGCGACATCTGTCACAGCCGTATCTGCAGGGCTATCGCCTACACGAACGACGTCAAGCTTGATTCGCTCACCGAGCCGGTCCTGCAGTGCTGCTGCCGCCTGTGGTGAACCATCATCATCGGCGGTGCCGGTGGTAATCAACACGATGCGAATATCGCGATCGAGCTCACGCATGGCATCGGCGGCAGCGAAGAGCGCTTCCCGAGTCTGCGGAGCACCGCCGGTGCCAAGCAAGCTGGCGGTGTATGCGACGTCCTCGGCATCACTGGTCATAGCAATGTTGCTGCGCCAACCCTTCGTTACACCAGGGTTCAGTGGGGAAGAGTAGTTCCAAAGCGCTACTTGATGGCCAGATTCGGTGACACGGTATGCAGCATCGCGTATCGCGGTGTCGACTGCTGGCTTGAAAGGCTGCATCGCATCTGACGTATCGTACAGGAATAACGTGTCCAGAGCTTGCTGTTGGTTCTCGGAACCAACTTCTTTCTGTTCCTTTTCTGTTTCATCGACCGGAATTTCTGCCACCTGGGACCAAACCTGATCAGGGACATCAACCACCTGTGATTTGCTATCAGTTTTCAACGTTGACGCCGCGTACTTCATGAGGTCCTGCCCGGCGCGAGACTTATTCTCATCGACGTTATCAGTACTGTTCAGCGGGATACCGACGTAGTTCAAAACTGCATCTAGTGATGTGAAAACCCGGTTACCGGATGCTTGCTCAATAGCTGCTGCGTATAGACTCTGTTCATCTTGTATTGGCTCTATATCTTCCACTGCCTGCTGTTGTAGGACATCTACGGCGCCTGCCTCACCTTTGGCAAGCAATGACGCAACAGCAACAGAGGCATCCGAGCGTTCAGGCAACACAAATCGCACTGACTCCAGCTTAAGTGCCGCTGGATCAGTAGAAGTTTGCCCCTCCACGCCGAGAGGTGCTGCGTAAACAATCTGTGGGTCAGGTACCGCCGCCGAGCGTTTTGCGTTCCTAAGTACGGCGTCTGGGTTCGCGGTTTCCGGAGCGAGAAGGATAGCTGCGTCCTCGACCTTATCGACGAGCTCTGCCTGCACACAGTAGTCCCGCACAACACGGTGCGACTCGTTGTACGCAGCTACGATCGCTTCACCGACCGATCGTTCCGTAGACGCTACTGGCAGTGAGAGTTCTCCAGACACGCACTGTGCTTCAGAAGCATCATCGGACTGTTCTGGCTTCAGCTTCATCATCAAAATGGCACTCAAGATCACAGCGAACGCGACCAGAATGACCAGGATCGCTCCACCGGACAAGCGATAGTTACTCTTGCCATCAGAATGTCGGCCCATGCCAATACCGTCCTTACTTCGTGTACAACCCGTCTAGCGTTGTCACACAGTCTATCGCCCTAGAACTACGTCGAGGAGAGCGACGAGCCGGGAGCGTAATTCTTCTCCACGTGCGCTGAGCGCTCGTTGGCGCTGCACATACATGGCTTTTCCCTCGTTAGTCTCCACAGGAACGATGTCGAAGCCGAGTTCCCGGCAGTCGTACGGGGATGCCTCCATATCGAGGCGACGCGCGTCCTTGGCCAATTCGAAACAGTCAAGGAGAAGCTCGCCAGGGACCAATGGGCCAAGTTTCAAAGCCCACTTAAACAGATCCATGGTGGCGTGCACACAGCCTGGTTGTTCCCTCGATACCTGGTCTTCCCTCCGCAACGCCACAACGTTGAGGGGGCGAGCTGGGGGAGTAAAGAAACGAAACGCGTCGAAGTGGCTGCATCGAAGCTGATGAGATTCAACCACTGAGTTCGTGCCGTCTGCTCCGAGACGAAGCGGAAGATCATGGCGAGGGTGTTCCTCGCGATACAACATTGCCCATTCATGCAAACCGAAGCAGTCAAAGTGCGCCGAACGAGAGGCTGTCGCGCGAAGTAGTTCGTCAATTTCCCGAACGTCTTGTTCACGGTGCGCAAGAAACGACGCGATGTCTGCACACACGTGTCTGCTGTCTACAACTTGGTAGTTGCGCCATGAGGCTTGAGGAAGCGTAGAGGCGTCGAGAAGCACTGTATTTGCGCCAGGATGCCACTTCTTAAGGTGTGTGGGGCGGAAACTGTAGTAGTCGAACAGGAAGTCCCACACCGGGTGCTTCTGTGCGCGACGACGGCGAGCTAGGTGTGGCTCGACGAATCCGGCCGCACGTTCCTCATGCGACGCGATTCGAGCCTCGTATTCGGCTGACTCCAGGAACGTGCGAATCATGAATTCTCGTGGGTCCAGTCTGCGACCGTGCCCACGTACTCCTCAATGACGTCCTCAAGAGCAAGTACGCCAACGAGGCGACCTTGATCGCGGACCTGAGCCATGTGTGCAGAGCGACGGTGCAGCGACGTCAGCGCACTATCCAGCGACTCAGAGCCATCAATCACCATCAATGGGCGGATGCGGCTCACCGGTACCAGTGGATCATCCTCATCGGACTCCATCAGGTCCAAAATGTCCTTCACGTGAATATATCCAACGAGAATGCCGGAAGGCCTAGCAACGGGGAAGCGCGAATATCCGGTTTCACGTACAGCTTGCTCGATTATCGAAAGCGCGACGCCCTCAGGGTAAAAGGGGATGGTTGTCAGACGATCGAGCGGGATCATTACCTCTTTGAGGTTCCTCGACTCAGAGCGCAGCGCCTTTGAAAGGCGAGCTGTTTCCTCAGCGTCAAGAAGACCCTCTTCGCGTGATTCACGAATCATGTTCGCCAGCTGTTTCTGGTCCACAGTGGATGAAAGCTCATCGCGCTGTTCAATACCAAACAGAGCCAGCGTCTTACGCGCTACCCAGTTCAAGAAGCGAATAAACGGCCCCGTGGCCTTCATCCAAAGCGTCATAGCGGGGGTAAGCCAAACAGCAGTTGACTCTGGTCCGGCAATCGCAATGTTCTTCGGCACCATCTCGCCGAACAAAATATGCAAGAAGGAGATGAACGCCAGCGCAATCACGAAGGAAACAGGATGCAGCCACTCACCCGGCAACCCCATCGCGAGAAACGGAACTTCAACATAGTGTGCAACCGCAGGCTCAGCGACCTTACCGAGCACGAGCGACGCGATGGTGATGCCCAGTTGGGCACCTGCGAGGTAAATCGAGAGGTGTTCCGTCGCGTACAGCACGCCAGTAACATTTGTCTTGCCTTGTGCCTGCATTGACTCCAATCGATCGCGCCTGGAGGACACGAGTGCGAACTCGGACGCAACGAAGAACGCGTTGAGCGTCAGCAGGACCAAAATGAGAAGGAATGCTACCCAAATATTCACTGTGCTGACCTCCTCTGAAACTCGATTGCTTCCTCTGGAGAAATCGGATTCAAAATTGCCCTGTCGATCCTGCGATCATCCATTGTGGAAACCCTTGCGAGCCAGTGGCCAGCGCTGCCTGTTTCAAACTGTTCCTGGAAATCAGCTGTACCGGAGGGGAGCACTACTTTGTCGCCAACTGTTGGGATATGTCCAAGTGCTGACATAATCAGTCCTCCAAGAGTTTCGTAAGGCCCCTCGGGTGCAACATAACCGAGCTCCTCCTGCAGTTCATCGAGCCGCACCAAACCAGAAATCTCCCACGACGTTCCGACGTGCAAAAAGTCCCGCTCGGATTCGCGGTCGTCGTACTCGTCGTACACCTCACCGAGGATCTCCTCGACCACGTCCTCAATCGTGACCAGACCTTGCGTTCCGCCGAACTCATCCGCAACCAGCACTACCTGTGAGCCCGCGGAGCGAACCCGGTTGAGCACCGCATCGCCGTCAAGCGTCCCGGGGATAAACGGAACTGGCTTGGCCAGCGTTGACAGCTTGGTGGTTGCACGCTGCTTCTTATCTACAGAAAAGGCGTCTTTGATGTGGACCACGCCTATTGTGTCGTCCAAGTCACCGCGACGGACGGGGAAGCGCGAATGGCCTGTCTCACGGGCAAACGCTATCAAATCCGCTACGGTGTCCTCGGCGTCAAGCGCATTAATGGTTGAACGTGGCGTCATCACGGCTTCGGCGGTGGTCTCTCCGAACTGCAGCGATCTGTCGATCACCGCTGCGGTATCTGCGTCAAGGTCTCCAGACTCCATCGAGTTTCGGACCACCGCACCCAGCTCTTGGCCAGAACGAGCGGAGGCTAGCTCATCTGCTGGCTCAATCCCGAGTTTTCGCACAACCCAGTTCGCCGAAGAATTGAGCCACTTAATAAACCAACCAGCTGCGGTATTAAACGCATTCACAGGAGGTACCACGACCCGCGCAGTCTTCAGCGGATCCGTAATCGCCATGTTCTTTGGAACAAGTTCGCCAAAAACCATCGAGAGCAATGTCGCAATCGCCAATGCAAGGATCAGCGCTACTGTCGTTGAGGCCGCTTCACTCAGACCAACGAGCTCAAGCAGGGGAGTGAAGAACTTGCCCAACACCGGCTCGGCGAGGAAGCCAGCTGCGAGCGTCGTCACGGTAATACCGAGTTGCGCGCCTGACAACACGAACGAAAGGTTCGCGTGGTCTCGAGCGACGGCTTTCGCCGTGCGGTCGCCGACCTCCCGGACGTGCTCATCGATAGTTGAGCGCTCGAGTCCTGTCATTGCAAACTCGATTGCAACGAACAGGCCCGTTGAGGCCGTCAACAAGATGAAGCCCAAAAGAGCAAAGATTGAAATGACTATATCCATCGACTATGACCGAGGCGTCCGACGCCTACCGCTCCTTCCCGTCGACCGTCGTCGTTGAGCATTCGCACTGGGGCGTTTCGAACGCCTGGTTGCGTTGTGGTTCTTTCGCTGATGTGGTGGCTGGCCACCAGGCGGTGGCAGGGGCTTCCCAGACGGCTGCCGAGCTCCGGTGATCTCAACGACCTCAGGTGTGAGCTCCTGCGCCCGGACTTCGGTCGCTCGCACTCCAGCTTTGTTTAGAAGCGAGCGAACCTCCTTACGCTGTTCATCCATGACCAACGTAACAACGTTGCCCTCAGTGCCCGCACGCGCTGTACGCCCCGCGCGGTGCAAGTATGCCTTGTGTTCTGCAGGCGGGTCGATGTGGACAACGAGTGAGACTCCCGAAACGTCGATTCCGCGTGCTGCGATGTCCGTCGCAACTAAGACTGGAGTTGAACCATCAGCGAACCCCTCTAGTGCGCGAGTTCGAGCACCTTGACCTTTGTCACCGTGAATTCCCTGCGCGTGAACTCCGGCGCGACGAAGCTTCTTCACCTGCCTGTCCACACCATGCTTCGTGCGCATAAACATGATCGTCTTGCCTTCGCGTGCGGCGATTTCCAGCACTCGAGCATTGCGCGACTCGCGGCTGCCACACAACAGGACGAAGTGTTTCATGGTCTTTACAGCTGACTTCGCTGGAGCTGTGGAGTGCGTAACCGGATTATGCATGTACCTGTCAACGATTCTCTGTACATCGCCATCGAGCGTTGCAGAAAACAGTAACTTCTGGGAATCCTTTGGCGCTCGGTCGACAAGCTTGATGACCTGAGGCATGAAGCCCATGTCGGCCATCTGGTCGGCTTCATCAAGCGTGACGATCTCCAGAGCCCGAAAATCGAGGACGCCACGCTGCAATAGATCCTCTGCACGGCCCGGTGTCGCCACCAAGAGGTCGACTGGTGCCGCCAAAGCGCGGATCTGCGTATTGATATTGACGCCACCAACTACATCCAGCACGCGAAGGCCTTGTGCGCTCGCGGGGCTGTTCAATCGCTGTTGAATCTGGCTTGCCAATTCACGCGTCGGTGCGAGCACAAGTCCACGGGGCCGTCCAGGCTGACTTGGCGCACCACTCAGACGCGCCAACATCGGCAAACCAAACGTAAAAGTCTTGCCGGAGCCGGTCGGACCACGCCCAAGCACGTCTCTGCCTGCTAGGGCATCAGGAATAGCCGCTTCCTGAATTGGAAACGGCCGAGTAATTCCTTCTGCGTTGAGCGCGCGCACCAGGGGGTGGGGAAGGCCGAGATCGGCAAAACTTTTCATTGCAAACACCCTAGTGCCTTTTTGCGGTCAGGTGCTATCGCCACGCTTAGTAACGAAGCTCCTTGCGGTCGCCAGACCACGCGATATGGAACGTGCCGTCCATATCGACGCGCTTGTAGGTGTGCGCACCGAAGAAATCACGTTGTCCCTGAATCAGCGCCGCAGGCAAGCGGTCTGCACGCAAGGAATCGTAGTAGGAGAGCGAGGACGCGAATACCGGAACCGGAAGCCCGAGCTGCGTAGCCGTTATGACGACGCGACGCCACGCATCAATGACGCCGCCCTCCAGCTCATTGCGGAAGTAAGGGTCGAGCAACAGTGATGGCAGCTCAGGGTTTTTCTCATACGCCTCGGTGATGCGGTCGAGGAACTTCGCGCGGATAATGCAGCCACCACGCCAAATCTTCGCCAGCTCACCAGGCTTCAGACCCCAGTCGTACTCCTCGGAACCCGCAGCAATTTCATCAAAGCCTTGCGCGTACGCAACGAGCTTTGAGGCGTACAGAGCACGCCGGACATCCTCGACGAACTGCGCCTTGTCCAGACCAAGGTCAGCGAACGAAGCTTCTACGCCACTAGGGAGGTTGGCCTCCAAGGCCGCGGTGCGTTGCGCAGTAGAAGAAGAAAGCGCACGAGCAAACACTGCTTCGCCGATGCCAGTGACTGGGACGCCCAAGTCTAGGGCCTCCTTCACAGTCCAGCGACCCGTGCCCTTCTGGCCAGCCGCGTCCACAACGACGTCGACAAACGGTTTGCCTGTTTGCTCATCGACTTGCTTCAGTACCTCAGCGGTGATCTCGATCAGGTAGGAATCCAGGTCACCCTCATTCCACTCGGAGAAGATTTCAGCGATCTCCGCCGGCTCCAACCCAGCTGCGTAGCGAAGCAAATGGTATGCCTCGCCGATGACCTGCATATCGGCGTACTCGATGCCGTTATGCACCATCTTGACGAAGTGTCCGGCACCATTTGGGCCAATGTGGGTCACGCACGGAACGCCATCGACTTTCGCGGCAATATCCTCAAGGAGTGGGCCAAGCGCCTCCCATGACTCGACAGGACCACCAGGCATGATCGAAGGACCAAGCAGTGCACCTTCCTCGCCGCCAGAGATACCTGCGCCGACGAAGTGGCGCCCCTTTTCAGCGACTTCTTTCTCACGGCGGATCGTATCGGTGAACAACGAGTTACCGCCATCGATGATGATATCGCCCTCATCCATCGCTTCGACGAGCTGATTGATCACTGCATCCGTAGCCTTGCCAGCCTGGACCATGATGACAGCACGGCGTGGACGCTCCAGCGAGGCAACAAAGTCCTCAATCGTTTCAGATGGGATAAACGAGTCCTCATCCCCGTGCTCGGCCATTACGGCGCGAGTCTTCTCAGGGGACCGGTTGTAGATAGCAACCGTATGTCCGTTGCGGGCGAAATTACGTGCTAGGTTCGAACCCATCACCGCCATACCGACAACGCCGATCTGGGCGAGATGAGTCTGGGACTGATTCGTATCATGCTCGGTGGTAGTCATGCAGACAATACTACGCTGCTGAGAGGAAAGAACGGAATGAGTTTTCTATTCGAAAAAGTTGATCGCGAGCTCAACGAGGAAGAATTGCGGACCCTCAACGAATACAACAACGGTTACGCCAACACGATCGGAATGGTGATCACGGCGTGTAGCCCAGAGTGCGTAACTGCACATATAGACGTCGGACCCCAGCATCTTCAGCCTGCCGGGATCGTCAACGGGGGAGTCTATGCCGGTCTCGCAGAGACGGTAGGTTCCGTTGCAGCGATGGCGACAGCTGGCAGACCTGCTGTCGGCATGAACAACAACACCGACCTCCTACGAAGCGTCCGTGACGGGCGAATCGAAGCATCCGCGCGCCCAGTTCATGTCGGGCGGCGAACCCACCTCTGGCGCATCGAAATGCATCACGAAGGCAAGTTAGTGGCCCTGACGAATCTGAAGCTCCTCGTACCCTAAAGCCAGCGGTTCTTCCTGAACCACCAATACATCAGTGCCATGGTCAGGATCATTACGCCGAGCACCACCGGGTAGGAGTACTTCCAAGCCAATTCCGGCATATTCTCGAAATTCATGCCATAAACACCGGCAATCATGGTCGGGGCCGCAGCCATACCAACTACTGCAGATATCGTACGCATATCGGAGTTCTGTTGCATCGAAACCTTCGCAACCGAGGCGTCAAGCAGGGAGGAAAGGCGTTCATCGAAGCCTGAGAGGTGGTCACTCACGATCGTCGCGTTGTCCTGCACGTCACGGAAGTAAGATCTGAGCGCTTTCCGCATCAGATCACGGTTGTTGGTCAACCCATTCTTTAACGCCGGTGCAAGTGGATCGATCGCGTGGCGCATCTCCAAGATCTCACGTTTGTAGTTGTAAATCTTGTCAATGTTAATGTCTCGCCGAGGCGTAAACACTTCGTTTTCCAGCTCATCGACGTCGCGGCTCAGGTTGTCTGCGACCTTCAAATAGTTATCGACGATGTAGTCGGACACCACCCATGCGACGGCACTTGGGCCAAGCACCGCAAGCTCCTCCTCGCTCTCTAGTTTGCCAGTCAAATCAGGCAGTGGTGCGCCGTGCCGGATTGTGATCGCAAAGTTCGGACCGGTCACAATTTGGACTTCACCAGTGGAAATGATTTCACGGGCATCCGCAACTTCCTCATCGTCGCGGTAATACACCGAGCGCACGACCATGAACAGCTGCTCATCGTAGCGCTCAACCTTTGGCCTCTGGTGGGCATCGACTACGTCGTCAACGATCAGATCGTCAATGTCGAAAAACGACGAGATCTTCGTCATCTGCTCATCTGTCGGACCTTTCAACGAGACCCACACAAACGCGTTATCGTGCTCCCGTGCGACCTGCAGTGCCTGTGGAATCCGATAGTTGCCAGGGACGCGCTTGCCGTCGACAAATACTTTGCAAAAGTCGATCGAGCGTTCCAGAGGGACCTTCACCGGTATGCGCGATGGTTGAAGCGTGCTTTTCGACGACTTCCTCGACAACGGGATCCTTGGTGGCATAGTGGCCCCCTTTACTACCTGCGTCACGCCAATCAAGGGCGAGGGATATAACAACGCTCGAGATACTACGCCCTTCGAGAACGGAACACGAACGCGCCTCTCCAACCGTATACAAAGGGGAGAGGCGCGTCAGCAGAGTCATTTAGTTCTCTGAGTTTTCGGATTTCGCGTGGCGTTGGCCGGGTGTCGTCGGAAGGTTGTATCGCTTCGAGCTTAAAGCGTTGTAAACCCACGTCAACGCTGTGACAGTGCGGTTGCGCAGTCCAGTGAGGAATGAGACGTGGACGTAGAGCCACATCAACCAACCCAAGAATCCAGCGATTTCGACCTTGCCCATCTTCACGACAGCGTTAAAGCGAGTGACGATAGCCATCGATCCCTTGTCAAAGTAGGAGAATGGCTCGCGCTGTTCCGGCGTAATCTCGTCTTCAACCTGTGCCTTCAAGATCTTTCCGACATATTCACCGGACTGGATTGCAACCTGGGCGACGCCTGGCAAGCGGTCGCGGCTCATCATGTCGCCCACGATGAATACATTCGACAGTTCGCCAACGGACAGGTCGGCGTTCACCGGCACCTTGCCGTTACGTTCAGCCTCTACACCAGCTTGCTCGGCGACCTGCTTGCCCAGCGGGGAAGCCTGGACACCAGCAGACCAAATCTTCGTTGGAGTGTAGACAGTGGTCTCTTCGTCGGTCTTGGTGTTCTTGTACGTGACGCTCTCAGCGTCGACGTTAGTCACAATGGCATTTAAGATGACAGTAACGCCTGCCTTCTCCAACTCGCGCTGCGCCTTCCGGCCAAGACGCTTTCCAAATGGTGGCAGAACCTGTGGCATGCCGTCGATAAGAAGGATCTTGGTCTGATCTGGTGAGAACGAGTACTGGCCTCCAGCAAATGCGCGGTGCGCCAACTCGGCGATCTGTCCAGCGAGCTCAACACCAGTTGGACCGGCGCCGACGAGCACAAAAGTGAGCAGCCGTTCGCGTTCTTCAGCGGAAGTAGCTAGCTCAGCTTTCTCGAAGGCATCAAGAATGCGCGCGCGCACCTCGAGCGCGTCATCGGCTGTTTTCAAACCAGGTGCGAACTCCGCAAAGTGGTCGTTGCCGAAGTAGGACTGGCCTGCACCCGCTGCGAGGATCAATGAGTCGTAGGCATACTGTGACGACGCACCATCATCGGAAGCAGTGACGATCTGATTCGCGGTATCGATCTCGTCAACATTGCCGCGCACAACGCGAACGTTGTCCTGGCTTGCCAAAATCTGGCGAACCGAAGAGGCAATTTCGCCGACAGACAGAAGACCGGTCGCTACCTGATAGAGCAGAGGGGCGAAGATGAAGTGGTTTGTGCGGTTAATAATCGTAATGTCTACGTCTGCATCCGCGAGTGCATGAGCAGCGTTAATGCCACCAAACCCCGCACCTACGATCACGACGTGATGGCGGTTTCCAGCGGGGCGGTATGGTGTCTGAGTCATAAAAGTGTCGCTCCTTGGGAAAGCTGTTTGAATTTTCTTCCCTTTATAGTACGCCCATAATGTTAGAACGGTATGGTTTTGGAGATGAAGCGTCGAAAACTCCGCTGAAAGTTTGACCAAGTAAGGTGGGGAAGCGTGCCGATTCCTGAACCAGTACCAACGCATTTACACACTGTTGACGCCACAAAGTGGCCACGGCTAGTGCAGCCGTTGGATGGGTTTGCTCTGAAAACTCGCGCCAGGCTTGCAGAGGCCGAGTTTGCTCGAGCCTGTGACGCCGCGGGTGTGACGCTTTCTGGTGACGACGCCGACATTCTCGTGAACCATGAGCGGCTTTTTGAACGAATCGCGGCTGCTGGCTGGACAGGCCTGGCAGAGGGGTACATGGCAGGCGAGTGGTCAGTGACCTCATCGGATGTACTTGTTGAAGTCATTGCGAAGCTGCTGGGGCAGGGTTACGTACCCCGTCGTACATCGTGGAAGCCACGGCCGGAAACTGTTGGAGCGATGCTGCCGAGTTCTCTCGTACAGCACTTTTCGGGCGATCGTGTGAGTGCTTTCCAGGGTCATTTCGCTACAGGTGTCGCAACTACCGAGCGCAAACTGACCAAGTCCTACCCGGAGCAGCGTGCCAAACAGCGTGGCGCAAAGCGCCGCTATATCGATGTGACCACCTACGAAGCACCGCTCGATGCGGATCGAGCCGACTTGGGCGATATACAGGCGCGGAGCGCTCAGCAGTTGCTGGACCTAGTCGGTGCAGGGCGCGGTACGAGATTGCTCGAGTATCCGAACTCGGGAGGTGCTGTGGCTCTGGCCGCGATAGGGCGCGGAGTGGTGGTTGATACTCTCGCAATTAGCCATGACAGTGCCGCTCATCTTCGGGAATACCTCATTCTTAATGGCGCTGCGAACGATGTGCGCGTTGCCGTGGGCAAACTTGGTGACGCTCAATGGGCCCAGCAGCATGGGCCGTATGATGCAATCGTTTCATTTAGTCAGCTTGAATCATGCCCGAAACGCGATAAAGTGCAGTACCTTCGCGCGATGGACCGCATGCTACTTCCAGGCGGGCGTATCGGTGTGCAATCGGTGATGGCACGTCGCGTGCAATCAAAATCCGTGAACCGAGCGTGTCGGAGTGCGCTTCAGGTGCTTGGTGCGTATGTATGGCCAGGTATGGAGTATCAATATGAAGTCGATTTTCTGAAGCTAGTTGAACAGCAAACGCATCTCCAAGCGATCAGTATTAGCCGTGCGCCGGAACATCTTCGGTTGTCGATTCGTTTGCAGCGTCAAATGTTTGAAGGGCGGCTCCGTGAAGCCGCGGCCGATGGCTATGACGAAGTATTTCGCCGACTATGGCTCTGGCAGTTTGCGGTTCGCGAAGCAGTTGCATCCGTAGGGGGCTTGGATCTGGCGCAGGCGGTATTGGTACGGAAGCACCGGGGTGGGCGCCGATAAGAAGCAAGGGTCAAGTGTCTTAGTTGACATAATGTACATTATCGGACATTTCCACAACTTTGCATATAGATAGCGGAAGCCCGCCCAATAACGTAACGTGACGTAATTGGGCGGGTAATTCTGGACAGTCTACTTGGTCATATTGAGGCGAATATTGAGTAGCCCGCTCTCGGCAATCTTCGCTGCGACAAATTCAGGCGTCTCAACGCCGTAGTCAGCTCTATCAAACGGTACATCGCCCGCGACGATGAGATGGCTGCCAGACAGGGCTACGTCAAAAGGTGCTGTGACGCGATTCGTCTCGCCATGGATGGTCAAGTCTCCGACCACGTTCACGGTTCCAGCGGAACCGTCTGATGGAACCTTGGATAGATCAATCGGCTCGGTGATCGTGAAGCTTGACGTCGGGTATTGATCCGTGTGAAGAATCTTCCGGCGTACGTTGTTGTCTCGAACATCGCTGTCTGTAGTCAAATTCGTCATGTCGACTACGATTTCGCCAGATTGCAGTACACCCGACTCAATATGTACTTCGCCTTCAACGCCTGTCGTCGATCCTGAGGTCGTCTTTGCTTCACCAGGAAGAACTTCATCGAACGTGAACCCAACGGACGTCGAGTTGACGCCAGGACGCTTTTGGATCTTCCAAACGCCGTTGATGTCAGTGTCCGCCGGTTTAAGTCGGTCTGTATCAATTCCTTCTGTCTTGACTCCACCGCCACCAAACATGTTGAGCAGCAATGGGATTATCGCGATCAGGACCGCGAGCACCGCAATTCCCGCAACAATGACCATCAAGAGCTTCTTCTTGCGGTCGCTGGGAGCTTGCACTTCCTTCATGGGTACTTACCTCAACTTCTCAACTGTTCGCGCTAATTCAATTAATTCGTCACACATGTTACGTAATTCATCCGGGTTTGCACCTTCATCCACAGCTGTCCGGATATCTTCCGCTGTACAACGCAAAACGAAAAGGTTGTCGCGGAGCATAGACACAGTTTCCGGTTTAAGGATGGCTGCCCCTTCATCAATCGCAGTGCCGGCTACAAAGTTACGCTGTTCATACGCACGCTGCTTGCATGACTGGCTGCAATATTTTCGGCGGCGTCCTCTTCCCTGCTGCCGCGCCATTTCTTTGCCACACCACTGACACGTAGGCGATTCGCTCTTCGCGTACACATCACTTTCTGGCATACGGGTCAGCCTAATACACACCTTGAACGGAATGCATGTCCGGTTCAATACTGCGGGAACAAAATCTAAAAGGTGAACGTTATAATAGGGCGACTGCATTTAAATGTGTTTAGAAGGGACAATTGAGTATGGCTGATCGTGTTCTTCGCGGAAGTCGAATGGGCGCTGTGAGCTACGAGACGGACCGAGACCATGATCTCGCGCCTCGGCAGCAAGCGCGATACCGCACTCCGAACGGCGAGATTTTCGAAGTGCCGTTCGCAGATGATGCAGAGATTCCAGAGGAATGGATGTGCAAGAACGGCCAGCTCGGCACCCTTATGGAAGGCGAAGGCGTCGAGTCGAAGCCGACGAAGCCACCCCGTACTCACTGGGATATGCTTCGCGAACGCCGTACTATCGAAGAGCTCGACGTGCTGCTTGAAGAGCGCCTTGAACAGCTGCGGAAACGTCGTCGCGCTGCTGCGCGCTTGGCGAAAGAACAAGCAGCAGAAAACAAGAAGTAAGAGCTAGTTATAGCCCGAAGGCGAGAGGCCACATATTCTGTAGCTTCTCGCTTTTCGTCTAACTGTCAACGCGAAGTTACTTACGCTTCGAAGCGATGAATTCCTTGGCAACCTCTACGACGTTGCCCGCGAGCTGAGGCAGGTCGTTCGCCTTGCTCAGCAGCTCGTTTGCTTTAGAGCGCTTGGCCTCGTAGCTGAGCATTCGGAATCCCTCTTTCGCCATCTCCCGTGCGGTGCCAAACTTTTCGGTGGCACCCCACTTGGTGACTTCCCAGAGAGAAGTTGTCGCGAAGCTTGCGTCTAGCTTAGATTCGCCCAACGTGCGGTCCTCGAATGTAATCGGTACTTCGCGAACGTCGAAACCGGCAAGCTCGGCCTTGTGCGCCATATCGACCTGGAAAATATAGCCCTTGTTGGACAACTCCTGGAGATCGATGGTCTCGAGGACTTCGCGTCGAAAAGCGCGGTAACCTGCGGTCATGTCGCGAACATCGCCACCCAGCGCAAGGGAAACATAGGCGTTTCCCAGCTTGGAAAGCAAGTAGCGCTGCTTCGGCCAATTTTTAACTTCCCCGCCGTCCACATACCGCGAACCGATTACGACGTCTGCGCCGCTTTCGATCTCCTCCAACAAGCGGTGAAGCTCCTCAGGTGCATGCGAGCCATCGGCGTCCATCTGGCAGATAACCTCATAGTCACGCTCGAGTCCCCAGTTGAAACCGTCGCGGTACGCGGCGAGTAGCCCTTCCTTGCCAGCACGGTGCAAGACGTGCAGGCGATCATTCGCTTCTGCCAGTTCGTCGGCCTTCTGCCCCGTTCCGTCAGGAGAATTGTCGTCGACAATAAGGATGTCTACATCATCGTTTGCATCGAAAACCCGGCCAACAATGAGGGGAAGATTCTCAATCTCGTTGTACGTCGGGATGATCACTAATGTCGAATTCGCCACGGTGGCTGCTCCTTTTCCAGCAACGTTTCTCGCCGTTGTTCAAATGTTGTCTAGCATACTCCCTGGGTCGGCGGACTGCTGCACCGAGTATGAGCATGAACCCAAGCCAAACGAACGCAGCCTCGAGGTAGTCCCCAAAACGCACAGCAAATGTCCGCGTTGTATGTAGTGGCAGGCGTTCAATCAGGTGGTTAGCTTCAAATATAGAAGTTTCTTGGCTCACCGTTCCATCAGGGTGCACGATTGCTGACACACCTGAAGTAGCTGCAACAACCACTGCCCTATCCGTTTCAATGGCACGCAGCCTGCTCATCGCCAGCTGCTGATAGGTCATATCGCTAAACCCGAAAGTCGCGTTGTTCGTCGGTGTAGCGAGAATTTGCGCACCATTATTAATTGCCATCCGGTACGCCGGGTCTTCTGCCACTTCATAGCATGTGGCAACCCCAACAGGGATGCCTCCCATGTGGACGACACCTGGGCCATTGCCGGGCTTGAAATCGCTGGCGAGGTCCACGAGGTCCGTGATTTTCCGGAAGAAGTCGCGCATTGGCATGTACTCGCCAAACGGCTGCAAAAAGCGTTTATGATGCGTCTCGCCTGGCCCTGTTTCCGGGTCAAACACGACCATCGTGTTGCGCGCACCGACCTCGTCGCGCGTCAGCGTCCCCACCAGCACCGGTGCCCCTACTGCGCTCACAGCGCGTTCGATTGACGACGCCGCCAAAGGATCTTGAAACGGGTTCACGTCCGACGAGTTCTCCGGCCAAATAACGAGGTCAAGCTTTTCACCTTGTTTTTGGGCATCATTCGCTGCGCGAACAGTTTCATCGACGTGATTTTGTAACACGGCTCTGCGCTGAGCGTTGAAGTCAAGCCCGAGGCGCGGCACATTGCCTTGAATCGCTGCGACCAGTACGGAGTTGCCCTGTGCCGTCTGAGCCTCTGTCCCCTCGCCATCGAAACTCGGGCTGATAAGTCCTCCGAGCCCGATCGGGAGCGCGAAACCTAACGCAGCTACCCTGCGGGTTCTCCCACGCGTGATGAGAAACGTCACGAGGCTTACACCAGCGAGACAGGCGGCGAGAGAAACTAGCGCTGGACCACCAATTGAAGATAGCCACACCAGAGGCCCATTGACCTGCCCCCATGCCAGCCGGACCCAGGAAAATCCGCCGAATGGAAGCGACGAGCGGAGGAACTCCACCGCGATATACACAAATGGAAAAGCAAGGAACCCATACTGACAACGGGCAATGCGGACGCCAACCGCGCCAGTGATAAGCGCTGAGAGCGCCAGCGTGATAGCGAGCGCCACGTAGGGCATCGCGCCGACGAATGCTCCGATCCAGGGCAGGAGGATCAAGTAGCACGTGGCGGCATGGGCAAACCCGAGCAAGCAGCCAAATGCTGCACTTGGCGATGGTTTCGCTGCTGAAGCAAAACGTTGCCACGGCATCAGAGCGAGGTAGAACGCACCAACGCCGAGTACTGCGAGGAACCAGTACCCGAACGGCTCATAGGAGTACGCAACCGCAATGCCGGAAAGTACCGCGAGGACAAGTCGGAGTGACGCATTCACGACTGCGGTCCCTCTTCCCCACCTTCTGATCGGCGTTTGTGCTCTTCATAGAGCCAGTCTTCGATTTCATCCGTGTCAATGACGGGGTGCTCATCGTCGCTGGCCCCACGCTCAGGAGTTGGCTGCGTGAACGAGCCGTAGGAAGCAGAGTTTCGGGACATCGGCGTCGATTCGTACATCCTGATTCCAACATTTTCCACGCGTTGCCGCAGAGAGCGTGAAAGGTGGTTTCGGAGTATCGAGCGAGTAGGGCTGAAGACCAAGAAGAACCCCAGGATTGAAGAAACGAAGCCCGGGATAATGCAAAAAGCCCAGCCAACCATGAGAAGCGCAGAGTCGCCTGCTAGCTTCCCTACAGATGTTTTGCCACGTGCCGCCTTTGCGAGTTCGCCGCGGAGCGTGAGCGTCGCCAGTGCACCGCCTAGCACCATCAGCGCGAAGATTGCCAGCAAAGCCCAGCCAACGCCGATTGACTTCGCGACAAGGAAAAACGCCAGCGCTTCTACGAGGAAATACGTCAAAATGTAGATTGGCATGCCGACCATCTTAGCCGGACTACACGGTTACTTGCCTGAGGATTCTAGCTGGCTTAATAGCCACAGGACGTCCTTTCGGAGGTGCTGGAAGTATGGGGCGAAGTGGTTGATGCCAGTTCTTCCCGGAAGCTTGGGAAGTTTTCGCATTTGAACGGGTCTATCCCACCTCTCCCCTAGTTCGGCGACCACTTGCCACGGGACGATGTCGTCGTGCTTACTGCCCCACAGTCTGAGTGGGATATCGAGTGGTGTACGAGTACCTAATGCTTGATCGTCGAGCGCTGCGGCTGTTTTCGGAAGATCCTCGAGGAGCGTAGACATTGGGATACCTGCTGCCGTCCAGTGTACGGTGCTTGCCCAAGCATGTCGGAGGACCGCGCCCACTGCACAGATGTTCGCATCAAGGATGACAGCGGACATACCAACGGGGCTGAGGTGGGGCATCAGCTCTTCCGTGATCTCTGGGTCGGATGCTAGAAGGGCGGCGACTGCGTAAAGAATCATGATGGACGGAAGCGTCCCATCGATGCGGTCGAGCATCGCAAGCAGATCTGCAGGTGGTGCTCCGACGACTGCGGCACGCAGATGTAGTTCCGGCGCGTACTCGGGTTGCTCTAACCATGAAGCTGCGGCGCCCCCGCCCTGAGAAAAACCCCAGAGACCAAGCTTTTCGACGCTGCAGCCTAGGCCTACGCTGGCGCGAACTGCATCGGCGAGTGCGTGGGCTGCTGCGCGGTGGAAGCAATAGAGCTGCACATTGTCTTCGGGATCTCGTGGATAGTCCGTCAACACGACATTCGCTCCCGCGGCGAGCAACATGTTGATCGCAGGCTGCTCGTAGGCAGCGATAAGGTCCAGTGGTTTGCGTCGAAGTCGAAGTCCCACTGTGCAGGAGTAAGAAGGGTCACATGCCGGGGCAACGCCTTGGGTGGAGGGGGCGAACGCGACGGTTGGACGCTGTCCATTGCCATGCCAGGGACGCTTGCTGAGGAACACCGCGCCGGTAGCAGACATCACGCGTTCCCGCTCGTCGGTCGTGGTGTATTCAATTCTGAATGCGTTGGCACGATTGAGCCTGTACTGCAGCCCTATAGGACGAATCGGCGTTGCTTGCAACAATGTGCCAGGAGGAGCGCCGACTGCCCAGGTTGCTTTGCCATACTCCGCATCCGTGATCGGATGTGAATGCGTGAGGTCAACGCTAAGCGGCAGCAGTGTGCGAAGAGTTAAGCCGAACTCCATGTATGTGCTTTCCTAGATCTTCGGAGTGTCTCGCGGGTGGGGCTGCAAAGTCTTTGGCCTGGTGTTCAGCGCGTGTGCACCGTCTGCCTGAAGATGCACTATGTCCTCGATACGCATTCCCCAGCTGCCTGGTTTGTAAATTCCTGGTTCGATGGAAAAGACCATTCCTTCATCTAGGACGAGATCATTGCCGGTGACCAGGAACGGCGGTTCGTGGCCAGCCAACCCAATGCCGTGCCCGATTCGGTGCGTAAACCACTCGCCGTACCCGTGCTCGGAGATAATGTTCCTCGCAACCGCGTCGAGCTCTTCTGCTCGCATTCCAGGCCGAGCGGCGTCGCAAGCTGCCTGTTGCGCTTGCAAAAGCACTTTGTAGGCATCGAGCTGCTCTTGGCTACCCGGTGCTCCTTCGACAAGATACGTTCGCGTGCAGTCGGAGTGGTAGCCGCTCGCGATCGTCCCTCCGATATCGACGACGACGATGTCCCCTGCTTCAATGATTCGATCGGAGAAGTCGTGATGAGGGTTTGCGCCGTTGGGGCCAGAACCGACGATGATGAAGTCTACTGCGGTGTGCTCCTCCAGGATCGCCGTGTGCAGTGCGTCGGCCACAGCGCGCTCGGTAATACCTGGGGTAAGTAGCGAGGGAACGAGGGCATGAACGCGGTCGATTGCTTCGGCGGCCTGAGCCAATTGCGCAATCTCGTCATCATCCTTGACCATAAACAGACTAGACAATGCGTCCTGCGCAAGACAGGTCTTGAATGGGTATCGCTGCAAAGCCAGCACGTGATCCGCGGTGAGCGTGCTGCCCAGGCCAATGATCGGAGGCGTTGCGCTGTCGGCAGGCGATGCGATGAGTTTATAAACAATTTCATAGGGGTCTTCGCCATCGCGCCACCCAATGGGGATGAGCGCCGGGTCGTCTGAGGGGAAGGAGCCAGCGTCGGTGCTGGGGAGGACAACGGTAGCGTTTCCTTCATCGGTGAGCACGATAGCGGAGAGCCTCTCGTGCGTATCGATTTGTGTACCGGTCAGGTATTCAAATTCCGGGCCAGGGCCGATGATCACGGCGCGCAGGTGATTTGCCGCAAGAAATTTGCAGGCTGCTGCGCGTCGACGTTCAAATGTATCGCTTCCGAAGAAAGTCATACGCCCATCGTAGGCGCACTAGTACTCGCACTAGTTCCCGATTGCTACTACACCGCGTCGAATAGCTTCTATCGCGCGGTTCGCATTGTTGCGAATCTCATCGCTGTAGCCGACCTTCTTCACCTGTTCTAGCAGGTCGATCACCTGCCGGCACCATCGGACAAAGTCGCCCGCGGTCAGTTCCGCGCCAGATTCTGCCGCGGCTGCAAGCGCGTACCCAAGCGGTGCGCCGGCGGTCCATTGGTGCAACGCGAGTGAGAAATGTGGGTCTGGCATTCTGGTGAGTGGAAGATTGTGGCGCTGTTCATCGGAAACGAGTTCGCCGTACACACGCATCGTTTCATTCATTGCGTGGGCCATTGGCTCTGTAGCGGCCTCCGGGGAGCCTCCCGTGGTACGGCGGTTCTCAAACACGACCATCGAGGCGACACCGGCGAGCTCGGCGGGGTCCAACTCGTCCCAGATCCCGCGTTTTAGGCACTGCGCAACGAGGAGGTCCGAAACATTGTGCAGCTTTGCTAAACGCTCGCCCTCATCAGTGACTTGGAATTCGCCTTCCACGAGCTCCACGTAGTCGAGTTCTTGCAGGAGCCCGATCAAGCGCTCGAATGTTCTGCCAAGTGTGTCGGTGGCGTTGTCTACTTGTCTGCTCATCCGGTCAAGTGCGCGCTGCTCCCGGGCAAGCTTCTCGCCTACTCGGGCCAGCATTTCGCGGTCCGTGGCCGGCCATGAGTGGACGGGGTGCGCATGAAGTTGCTCGCGAAGTTTGGTGACGGATTTTGGAGCGCGATACCGGGCTTTCTCACGCAGTCGCTTTGGTGCATGCACCGGGGCGTGGCGAAGCTGGCTTGCGATCTTTTTCGCAAATTTGCGTGGTTGGTCCCGCGTATGCCGCGGAACTTTCATTCGTCCTACGACGAGCGGAGTGTTCTTGAAAAAATCAGCGTTGATGCGGCTCGACCAGCCGCGCTCGGTGGTGACCCAGGGGCGCGGATCGTCGTGTCTGCCGGCGGGCTGAACCACGACCGCGAGCTCCGGTTGACGTTTACCAGGAAGCGCGATGATCTCGCCGACTTCCAGTCGGGCCAGCACGCGGGCGACCTCGGTGTGCCGGTTGTCGAGCGCGTCTCTCCGTGCTTTCTTCTCCTCCACGCTGAGAGCATGTCGGATGTCCAAGTACTCCAACAGGTCCTCAATCGCGTGGTCTGATGGTGGCGCGTACGAAGAGATATCGCGGGATAATTGGGCGCGAAGTCGAGCAACTTTGCCTTCCAGCCGCTCTAGGTCCCTCACCTCGCCAACCACGGATCGGTCGGTTTGGAACTGAGCAAATGACTGCTCGATAAGTCGAATGGAGTCGTCGAAACCATTCATGGCAAGCATGTTGATAGCCATGTTGTAGCCGGGAGCAAATGGTGAAATGAGTGGATACGTTCTTGTCGACGCCAATCCAGCTACATACTGCGGGTCCATCGCTGGCGCCCACTGCACAACAGCGTTGCCGAGCACATCGATCCCTCGCCGACCGGCGCGCCCCGTGAGCTGGGTGTACTGCCCTGGCGTGAGGTCTACGTGGCCCTCGCCGTTGAACTTGACTAACTTCTCCAGCACGACGGTTCGGGCCGGCATGTTGATGCCCAGGGCCAGCGTTTCGGTCGCAAAGACCACCCGGACGAGCCCTTCCACAAATAACTGCTCGACGATGTGCTTGAACGCGGGTAATAGCCCTGCGTGGTGCGATGCGAACCCCCTCAGCCACGCGCTGCGAAGCTGTCGGTAGTTCAGTACTTTGAGATCCTCTTCCGGGATGCCTTCAACACCCGCGTTGATGATCTCGGCGGCACGTGCACGTTCCTCTTCTGTCGTGAGTTCCTTCCGCGAACGGAGGCATTGGTAGAGAGCGCCATCGCATCCCGCTCGAGAGAAGATGAACACAATTGCCGGAAGCATCTCTAGCCCATCGAGCACCTCGACAACTTCCGGCCGCCCAACCGGACGGTAGCGGTCTTGTTGGCGCGTCCTCCCATGGCGACGTCCACTCGAGCGGGCACGGAACCCGCGACCTTCATGAAAGTCGTCCGCGCCTTCTTCCGTCGTTCGAGACTCGATACGGGCGATCTGATGCGCCAAAGCCCTGTTAAGTTCGGGCTCGGAGGATGGGTTGGCAGGTTCGAACAATGGAAGGACCTTCTTGCCAACCATCATGTACTGACTCAACGGAACCGGACGGTCTTCGGAAACAATCACGGTCGTATCGCCACGAACAGTGTTGAGCCATTCACCGAACTCTTCCGAGTTCGACACAGTCGCCGAAAGCCCAACGATCTGGACGGAGTCGTCCAAGTTGAGAATGATCTCCTCCCAAACAGGTCCACGTTCCGGATCTGCGAGGAAGTGGATTTCATCCATTACCACGTGGGTTAGTCGGTCCAGGCGAGGTGCTTCCGCGTACACCATGTTTCGGAGCACCTCTGTCGTCATCACGACGATGTCCGCCGAACCGTTGATGCTCACGTCGCCTGTCAGCAGTCCAACGGATTCTTCGCCGTATGCCGCGACGAAGTCGTGGTACTTCTGATTGCTCAGCGCCTTAATTGGTGTGGTGTAAAAGCACTTTGTGCCTCGCGAGAGCGCCAGCGCAACGGCGAACTCACCGACTACGGTTTTCCCGGATCCCGTTGGGGCGCAGACGAGCACGCCCCGATCGTCTTCGAGTGCCTGGCAAGCTTCAATTTGGAATGGGTCGAGCGGAAAATCCTTCGAGGCTTGAAACTGTGCGAGAAACGAGTCAGAGGAAGCGGACATGCCCCTACAGTACGTCGTTGAAGGGATCCTCGGTAAACGTGTGCACGGGCTTTGGCTTCTCTACGGCCGCTACGTTACCAATCGGTGCTGCCTTTTCGATGGGCGAAGCTGCGTCGATAGGTCCTGAGGACTCGTCGTCGTCGAGGTCGAGCCAGTCCGGTCTGTTCCTGGCGTGGCGCTTGTCATTGATCCTGCAGAACTGGAATGCGCACTCGACGAGGAGTGTGATGGAGAGCGCCAGCGCGACCATCGAGAACGGGTCCTGGCCGGGTGTCATAAACGCCGCAAAGATAAAGATCCCAACGATGATGATCCGGCGCTTATCCTTTACCTGTTCATAACGAATGATGCCCGCGACGTTGAGCATCACGATGATGAGGGGGACTTCGAAGCTCACACCAAAGACGACGATGAGCCCGAGCAAAAAGTTATAGTAGCTTCCACCAGACAGTGCGCCAATCTGCACCTCGCTGCCCATCGTCATCAGGAAGTACAGTCCTTTGTCCAAAACAAAGTACGCAAGCATCGCCCCGGCCACGAAGAGCAGTACCGCAAGCGTCACAAACGTGAATGTGTACTGTTTTTCATTCTTGTGGAGCCCCGGCGTGATGAATCGCCAAATTTGGGTCAGCCACACTGGTGATGCCATGACGAGCCCAGCGAGCGCGCCTACCTTCAGCCGCAGCATGAACATTTCGAAGGGGCCCGTCGCTAAGAGACGACAATTGCCATCACCTGTGAAGTCTGCTCGAAGCTCAGTCGGGAGGTTGCAGTACGGGCCTCGAATGATTTCGCCGAGTGGGTACCAGTGAAAAGGCGCAGACTGATACCAAATGAATCCCACAACGGTGCCGACGCACACTGCGACGAGCGAGACGATGACGCGGCGTCGTAGCTCTTTCAGGTGTTCAACGAGCGTCATCTCGCCGGTAGCATTCTTTGGCTTCCGACGAAATCGACGACCTGCCTTTTGTGCAGGCGGAACTTGCTGTTGCCCCACTGAACTACGACCTCCAAGAATTCCTTAACAACAAACGCTACTGGCGGTGCTGGTTCTCAGGCGCGTCCCAAAAACTTTGCTGAGCGTTAGTGCTTGTTTGCTGCTGCGGATTCGATGGAGGAGCGATTTCTTTAGGTTCCTGGCTCTGCGCAGGCTGCTGCGGAGTAGCTTGCGCCTCGTCGTCGTTGCGCAGCTCCTTGACTTCAGACTTGAAGATACGGGCGGAGCGACCCATCGAACGTGCCAAGTCGGGAAGCTTGTTTGCCCCGAACAATAACAGCACGATGGCCAAAATAATCAGGATTTCCATCCAACCTAAATTCGGCATTGGATTCCTTTCACACTGCTTGGGTAGAGTCCTCCGCTATTCTAATGCCTCTAAGCCGGAAAACGCACGACGGCGTGCCTCAGCAGCCAGCTCTGGCGGACCGACGAGTTCGATGCGGTCTCCTTGGCTAAGGCAGAAACGGATAAGCCAGTCCGCGGACCCGTAGACCATGGTTGCCTCAATCCGTCCGTCATCATAGGCATCACCGATTTCGATTTCCCAGTAGTCCGCAAGCCATGTCGCATCGGAAGATACGAGTAGGTTAGCGATGTTTTCGGAGTCAAAGCCAAATGGGTCGGAGCCGTCAAACGTCTTGCCCACCGCAGAACGGTCGGCTGGAACTTCGGTCAACCGAGCTTCACGAATTCGGTCAGTTCGGAAGCTCTTCTCCTCTCCTCTATCCAGCGCCGTGAAATAGGTGTGACCACCTTGGTGAAAGAACCGAATACCGGTCAACTGGCGCTCACGAAGCGTATCGGAGGAAGGCGAAAAGTATGTCACCTGCACTTGAACGCCTTGCTGCAAACCACTTTGAAGTATCCCCAGGATGGATTCTTGATCGCTTTGCTCCTCATCCGCGTCAAGCACGGAGGTACTGCCAACTACAGCTCGCAACTTCTCTGCTGCAGAACTCAGCGCCGCTTGGTCGAGCAGGCCTGGCATGGTCTCGAATGAGTCGAGCAGCAGTAACAATGTGTTTGCCTCGGTTGGTGTGAGACGCAAGGGCCGACTCAAACCTTGGTCGTCAATGACGGTCACCTCGGTCCACGAATGTTCGAGATCAATCATCTCCCCGGGGCCATTGCCAACTCCCGACAAATGGAGCATCGCCAAGTCGCTTTTCACCTGTTCCGCGTCAGTTCCGATGTCCCGCGCTATTTCCATTGGTGAACGGTCCGGGTGCTGCGACAGATATGACAACAGGTTTAAAAGCCGTGCCAGACGCACTTGGCGTTCGACAGCAGTGTCTTGTTTCATGCTTCAACTCGTTCCTGTCCTCGAAGCTGTTTGCGCAAGAGTGCAGATACCTCTTCGTGGATATCGGGCGGCGTAATTGAGTGCACATGCGGAGCAAGGCTCGCGAGAGTGCGCACGAGCCAGTCGCGTTCGACCCCACTGACAGCTATCCGGTCCAGACCCGCTGCAGCGCCCTCTGAGCGCTCCCCTTGCAGCGATAGCTCCTCGCCTACACCAGCTGAAATTTCCACCACGGCATCGACGAGCGGGCCACGCAGTACGTTCTGAAGTACGTCACGCGGGTCCTTGGTGGCGTCGTGAAACGATGTCTGATTCTTCGACTTCCTGATGTTGCTCACCTTCATCAGTCTGAAGACGCGCTCTTGGCCGCGATCGCAGTCCCAACCAACAAGGTAAGTCTTGTTATTGAGAGGTACGACGCTCCAAGGGTCGAACGTTCGGCGCTGGATCGACGCACCTGGAGCTGGCTGAAAATCGAACGTCATGCGGGTCTTGGTGCGTGCGCAAGCCAAGGCCGCCTTGAGCACATCCGGGTCGAGGTTGATGATGTCGTTGTCGACGAACGCAATGGTTGGGCTATCAAACATCCTGGTCACACCAGATGCCGCGATCTTTGTCCAACCGGATCGCGCAAACGCGCCTAGGCGTCCCGCCTGGCTGAGATCAACTACTAGGCCGAGCGCCGTTGCCTCCTCAACAGTGAGGTTGAGCGGCTCGAGTTCGTACTTATCGTGTTCGATCCATGCCTCGCCTGCTCGAGTTTCTGCGGGCACGCCAACACGGCGAAGGTCGTCGACGTCGCGCTTAATCAGTTTCTCCAGGGCTTCTGGAGTTCGATCAGCGTATCCGTCGACGTGCTTGGCAATCCACTGCTGTGTCCTCGGACGCGGTGACCCCAGTAACGCGAACGCCAAGTTCAGCTGCCGGGAAGTCATTACATCACTACGCGTCATGATGCTCCTGTTGGTGGTTGTCCACGATGTATTGGATCAAAGCGTCGACGTCAGCGTTCTCGGTTTCGAAGGGATCGAGAAGCTTGAGCGTTCGAGGCTCTGGACGGTTTACTTTCAGGTGCACCCAGTCGACGTTGTGCTCCGCGTTGTAGTCCCGAGCAGCTGAGAGGAACCTGCCCCGCAGCGCGGCGCGAGTCGTGGCAGGAGGCTGCTCAGCAGCCATTCGAATGTCCGCGTCGGTAGTCCAACGCGCCGCGAGGCCTTTGCGTTGCAGCAGGTAGAACAGACCACGCTCCGGGTTGATGTCGTGATAGGTCAAATCAATCTGTGCCAATTTCGGATGTGACCAGTCCGTGTCTAGTTTTTCACGAACTTGCTCTAAGAGCTTGTGTTTGATCACCCAGTCGATCTCTGTGTCAACCGCAGAGAAATCCTGCGTCTCGATTGCAGTCAGCACTCTTTGCCATAGCTCCACTACCCGACTGAGTTCCTCGTTTGAGGTTCCCTCGTCTGGCCGTTGTGTCAGCCAATTTGTGGCGGCGTCAAGAATCTGTTGCTGCACCGCGAGTGCTGTAACAATTGAGCCGTCTTTACAAGTAAGGAGCGTTTGGCCAGTCGGGTCGAGCGCAATCGCTCGAATATGCTTGATCGGATCTTCGAGCTCCACGTTCGGCATCGGGAAGCCAGCCTCAAGCATCTCAATGACCAGCTGCGTCGCGCCTACCTTGAGCGCGAACGTAGTTTCCGACATGTTGGAGTCACCGACGATGACGTGCATTCGGCGGAATCGATGAGAATCTCCGTGTGGCTCATCTCGAGTGTTAATAATGGGACGCGTGCGCGTGGTGGCAGATGAAACCCCTTCCCACACCTGGTCGGCGCGCTGGGACAGCACAAACTTGCCCTTATTGATCATTCCTGCGCCACATATTAGCTGTCTCGTAATCAAAAAAGGCAGGAGCTGCTTGCTAAATGACTTCAGGACGATTTCGCGACTCACCAGATAATTCTCGTGTGCACCGTAAGAGTTGCCCTGTGAGTCGACGTTGTTCTTAAACAGGTACACCTGGGCCGGAGTCCCCTCCTGCGCAAGGGCTTCCTCTGCATGCAGCGCAAGCTGGTGGTAGAGCATCTCGCCAGCCTTGTCGTACTGCAAGAGCTGCATCAGCGAGTCGCATTCTGGCGTCGCGATTTCAGGGTGCGCACCTACGTCGAGGTAGAGCCGAGAGCCATTCTGGGTGAAGATATTCGACGACCGATAGCGCGAAACTACCGGCCGGAACAGGTAGCGCGAAAGCTCTTCCGGACCAAGGATGGATTGCCCATGTGCGTAGGCGGCGAGCCCAAACTCCGTCTCCACCCCCATGATTCGGCGCGCATACAACGCAGGGTGTTCGGAACTCATTGGCCACCTTTTTGAACGAATGAACGCACAAACTCCTCAGCGTTCGTGTCAAGCAAGGCATCAATCTCATCGAGTAAATCGTCAGTGCCTGTCACCTCGACCTGGGCTTGGGCGCTGTTGCCTTCTTCATTCTGCGGTTCCGGGGTGTCTCCTCCACCGAACATTTGTTGCTGCTTAGACATGCTTATACCCTAGCGCGTTTAGCAGCTCCGATGCCGTTGTAGCGCGGTTGATGATTTGGGCAGTTTGCTCATACGTCCAGCCATTGACATCGTCGAGCGGCACGCGGACCATTCGATCCTCAATCCTGAAAACGATGGACTGCCAACTCGATGCCGCGATCTCTTCCCCAAACTTTTCGGTTACCTTGCCACGGAAGTACGCGCGGGAGTTTATCGGCGGGTTCTTTGCTGCGAGAGCAATCTCCTCATCGCTTGCCAGTGTCCGTATCGATCCTTTTCGGACGAGTGCGTGATACAGCGACTTCGCAGGATCTATGTCAGCGTACTGGATGTCGATCATTTTCAACTTTGGGTCGTCCGCGGCTACTCCTCGGTCCATGAACGAGCGCACAAGCGCCCACTTGGCCGTCCAATCAAGGCGATCCGCGGTGCGTAGTGGGTCGACTGCGAGATCATCGAGCACTTCAGCCCAAAGGGCGAGCACTCGCTTATCGACGTCCCCTTCGTTTGGCAGCCCCTGCACCCGGTCTCGGATTTCCCGAAGCACCTCGATTGCTGTGCAGCGCCTACCGTTGGCACGAAGTAGTTTGTGTGTGCACGTTGGGTCGTGGGAGATGCGTTGCAGCTCAGCAACCGGGTCCTGGATGGTGAGGTCCGAGAAGTCCACTCCAGCTTCGATTGCGTCGAGCACGAGTTTGGTCATGCCCATCTTCAAGAAGTTGGAGTACTGGCTCATGTTGGCGTCACCGATGATGACGTGGAGGCGTCGAAACTGTGTAGCGTCAGCGTGTGGTTCGTCGCGCGTGTTGATGATGCCTCGGTTCAGTGTCGTTTCGAGTGAGATTTCCTGCTCGAAGTAGTCTGCGCGCTGTGAAATCTGGAAACCGGCATGTTCACTTTCGCGCCCGATGCCGACTCGACCGGCGCCAATGATGACCTGCCGAGTGACGAAGAACGGAATGAGCCCCTCTACCACCGCTGCGAAGTCAGTGTGGCGTGAGTACTGGTAGTTTTCGTGACTGCCGTACGACTGGCCCTTGCCATCGACGTTGTTCTTGTAGAACTTAATGGGCGGGCATGGTGCAGTGCCGTCAAGCACCGAAATGCCTTCGTCCCAGAGGCCACGGATGTCGTCCATGGACTGCCGCAAATAGAGATCACCAGCGGCGTCGTACAGCATGGCGTCCCAGGCGTTATCAACTTCCGGGGAGGAGTATTCAGGATGGCCGTGGTCGACGTAGTACCGAGCACCGTTAGTAGTCACCACATTCGCCACGCCAATCGCGTTTGGGTCGACAACAGGAACCGTCCGATAGCGTTGGAGGTCGTATCCGCGAGCATCCTTCAGCGGGTGTTCCTCCGCGTAGTCCCATCGGCTTCGAGCACTCGTATGCATCGCAGCGTATGCCACGACGGCATGCGTCGAGGTTATGAGCGGGCTGAGCGTCGGGTCGCTCGGAGTCGTGATGCCATACTCAGTTTCTGTTCCCATGAAACGTCCCATGGCTCACGACTGTACCGCGACGCTACCTCCCGTGCTGGCATTTACCAGCCGCGCTCAGCCAAGCGATGCGGCGCAGGCAGATCGCTTACGTTAATGCCAACCATTGCCTCGCCAAGGCCGCGTGAAGCTGCTGTGACTTCGGCGATGTCTTGCCAGTTGCGGGTTGCACGAACGACAGCTTCCGCGCGCTTCTCTGGATGCTCGGACTTAAAGATGCCCGAGCCGACGAAGACGCCGTCAGCGCCAAGCTGCATCATCAGAGCTGCGTCAGCCGGTGTTGCAACGCCACCAGCGGTGAACAGGGCAACGGGAAGCTCGCCGTGTTCAGCAACGTACTTCACCAGATCATATGGGGCTTGCAGCTCTTTCGCCGCGACGTAGAGCTCATCTGGGTTAGACGCTACCGTAGCCTGCAGCTGTGCGATTTGGGCTTTGATAGTGCGGATATGTTTCGTGGCCTCGGAGACATCACCAGTACCAGCCTCGCCTTTGGAACGAATCATGGACGCGCCTTCATTGATGCGGCGAAGTGCTTCACCCAAGTTTGTCGCACCGCACACGAAGGGGGTGTTGAACGCGTTCTTATCGATGTGGTTGACATAGTCAGCTGGGCTGAGCACCTCGGACTCATCGATGTAATCGATTTTGAGATGCTCCAAGATCGCGGCCTCGACCGTGTGTCCGATGCGGGCCTTTGCCATGACTGGGATTTCCACCGCGTCGAGGATCTCTTCGATGAGGTCGGGGTCGGACATACGCGCCACCCCTCCCTGGGCACGGATGTCTGCCGGGACTCGCTCAAGTGCCATGACGGCAACGGCGCCGGCATTCTCCGCAATCTTCGCCTGCTCTGCGGTCACGACGTCCATAATGACGCCGCCGCGCAAGCTGTTGGTCAACTCTGCATGTTTCGAAAAATCAGTCATGGGTTCCATCATGCGGTACGATCTGGACGATTACGAGGTCCAGTTTTACAGCAATATTTTGTACCAGTTGGTGAGTATGTTCTTTCCAGTCTCGCGTAACGCATCACTTTCACTTCCTGCCCAAATCGCAGCGCAAATCCGAACCGCGGTTGCCGAAGGCACACTGCGCCCCGGAGACACCATCGCATCTACCCGCGAGCTTGCTACCCAACTCGGCGTATCGCGTGGGACCGTGGTCAGCGCGTTCGATCAGCTCATCAGCGAAGGCTATCTGGATACCACGCAGGGAGCACCAACAAGGATTCATCCTGAGCTCCGAGTACCGAAGCAGTCGATACAACAGAGGCAAAGAGCATCCAACGAGGCGTCAACACCTGCAGTACTTTCGCTGGTCCCAACATCAGGTATCGACGGCATGATCCGTCCGGCAGCCTGGCACCGTGCATGGCGCGAAGCCTCATATTGCGTGCCGAAACAGGCCGACCCACAAGGCGAGCCGAAACTACGGACTGCAATCGCCGAGCACCTGCGAGTAGCTCGTGGGCTTCACGTTGCTCCGGAGGAGGTCATCGTCACCGGTGGGACCCGCGAAGGACTACTGCTCACGCTGATGTCTATTGGCAACAGCGTCCGAGTTGGTGTTGAAACTTCGGAGTCTAGCGGGCTTCGTTCCGTGATCGCTCTCGCAGGCCATGCGACGGTGCCCTGCCAATGTGACGACGAAGGCGTCTTAGTCTCGCAGCTTCCGTGCGACATCGACGCACTGCTCATCACGCCAGCCCACGTGCCGCCGTTTGGCGGTGTCATGACAGTACGCCGACGCGTTGAGTTACTCGAATGGGCATCGGCAACGGGTACGTTGCTCATCGAGGATGACTTCAACACAGAACTGCGCTACCGAACCGCTCCCCAACCGACACTGAGCGCTCTACCGAACTCAGGCAGCGTGCTCACGCTCGGTACTTTCACAACGCTGCTGCACAAGCAGCTTTCCGCCGGCTACATCGTCACCACACCGGATACGTTTTCCTCGGTGCAAGAGACCCGGGAAGTGCTAGGAATGCCGGTATCGACAGTTACCCAACACGCGATCGCGCACCTACTGACTGATGGCACCGTCCGGAAAAGCACCAAGGCGTTTCACACTCGGCTTGCGAAGCGGCGTCGACAGGTAACCCCACTCCTCGAGCGTATTGCCGAAGCCAGTGGTGCGAGCAACGCCACCATGAGCAACACGAGTAGCGCTGACATTATCGTTGAGTTTTCTCATCAACGCGATCTGCAGCGCTTCAGGGAGCAGCTGAAACGCGTCGGCTGCGTTTGCGCGACCGGTGATTCAACTGGCGCTGGCGAAGACTGTTTTGCACTGCTCAGTTTCTCAACGCTGAGCGACCAAGACTTTGATGCCGCAACGCGCTCCCTCGCTGAGTTTCTAGGATGCTGACCTAGCGACGACCTCCACAGCGACCACCTGCTTGCCATGTCGACCGGCTAGGCGCGACCAAGTATCTGGGTCGGCAGTATTTGGCAGGTCCTCATTTTCCTGCTGCTCCGCGCGAACCGCCGCACGCAGGTGCTCCGCAGTAACGCCGGTATCTGACTCGCCGGAAATAGCGTCCTTGATAGCAAGCTTTTTGGCGCGGCTGACAATGTTCGCGATCATCGCACCAGAGACAAAGTCAGAGTAGTGCAACGTCTCCTCAGAGCCATCAATCAACCGGAGACGGACGAAAGGCCGCGGCGCGAACAACTCCTCGACGGCGATCTGTGCAAGCTCCTCGATAGGAGCTGCGTGAGGGACTTCAGGGCGTAAGTACCGGCCGAAGATATCGAGGGCCTCAGCTCTAGTCGGGCGTGAAATCCGCACCTTGATATCGAGGCGTCCAGGTCGGAGAATCGCAGGGTCAATGAGCTCTTCCCTATTCGTCGCGCCGATGACGATGACGTTCGAAATATCTTCTACGCCGTCAATCTCTGTGAGCAGCTGCGGCACAACTGTCGTTTCCATATCGGAGGACACCCCCGAACCGCGGGTACGGAAAATCGACTCCATCTCATCGAAGAAAATGATCACGGGGCGACCTTCCGAGGCGAGCTCCCTTGCACGCTCGAAAATCAGCCGGATTCTACGCTCGGTCTCTCCCACGAACTTATTCAGCAGCTCGGGGCCCTTCACGTTGATGAAGTGCGCCGACGCACCATGACCAAGCCGGTGCGCCAGCGAATTCGCGACCGCTTTCGCAATCAGCGTCTTACCGCACCCGGGCGGGCCGTACAGTAGCAGGCCCTTCGGGGGCTTCAAGTCATACTGCTGGTAAAGGTGAGGGTGCGCGAACGGCAGCTCAACCGCATCGTGGATGAGCTCAATCTGTTCTTGGAGCCCGCCGATGTCCTCATACGTCACATCGGGTACTTCTTCGAGTGAAAGCTGGTTCACCTCGGTCTTTGCAATGCGCTCAAACGCGAACTGTGCGCGCACATCAGTAAGCAACGTGTCACCGGCACGGCTTTCACGCTGTAGCTCGTCTGTAAGCCGTACGACGTGCTCCGTTCCCTGGATGTCTTGCACAATAGCGCGACCGGCGTCCAGCTTTTCAACGAGCGTAGCTAGCTGGCCCACAGCAGGATATTGGCAGACCTCGAGTACCACGCTGCCATCGCCAAGCCTAACCAGCGACCCCGGCTTCACACGGTCAATCGCGATCGTTGGCGCGACCTTGACACGCATATGCCGACCGCTTGTAAAGACTTCAGCGTCTGTCCCATTGCCAGTGGACGCAAGGAACAGACCGTACGTCGAAGCTGGGTCGCCAAGGGACTCGACCTGTTCGTAGAGCTCTTGTAGCTTGTCCCGACTGGTTTTGAGCATGTCCGCAAGCTGTGCATTGCGCGCGCGGAGCTGCTGGTTGTCGCGTGTGAGTACCTGGACTTCGGGCAAGCGTTCAGTCATACAAGGAATCTTAGCGACGCGCGCGCCGTTGCGGACGAGGTGGTGTCACTCCGTCTGCGAGTCGGCGCGTCCACACGAGAAATGCAGTGTGCGCGTTCATGCGGTGTTCTGGCCGAGTTGCCAGACCTTCGACCTTCCATTCACGCAGCAGGGTTTCCCATGCGCGAGGTTCCGTAAAGCACTTTGCCTCGCGGATGCCCTCCATAATGTTCATCAGCTGCGGGACGGTCGCCACGTAGGTCATGAAAACGCCACCGGGGATCAACACATTCTTGACGGTGTCGATGAAGTGCCACGGCTCAACCATGTCCAAGATCACGCGGTCAACTGGTCCACCAAGGTCCTCTTGAGTGACCTCACCGAAATCTCCCAGACGTGGTGTCCACCAATCAGGGCGACCGTTGAAGTAGTCCTCTACGTTGTCTTTCGCGAACTTCAGATGATCATCGCGGATCTCGTAGGAAAACACATGACCATCGGGACCGACAGCACGCAAGAGCGACATCGTGAGAGCACCGGAACCTGCGCCGGCCTCCAACACGCGCGCACCCATAAAAATGTCGCCCTCGACAAGAATCTGAGCGGCATCCTTTGGATAAATGACCGCGGCGCCACGTGGCATGGATAACACGTGATCAACAAGCAGGTGCCTGAAACAGAGATAGTCCGCACCCAAGGTGGACTTCACCACCGAGCCTTCGTGCGCGCCGATGATGTCGTCGTGGCTGACAATCCCCTTATGTGAGTGAAACTGCCCTCCTTCAACGAGTTGGATGGTGAAGTGGCGACGCTTTGCGTCCGTGAGTTGGACTTTATCGCCAACGCGAAATGGACCTGAATACATGTTGTTCAGTATGCCTTACACTCGCGCATCCGTGTAAAAGGCGTGGAGCGCCTGTACAAACCACTTCATATCCTCTACCCCACACATTTCACGGGCGGAGTGCATCGAGAGCAACGGAACACCAACATCCACGGTAGGGATGCCAAGGCGCGTCGCGGCGATTGGTCCGATCGTCGAACCGCAAGGGACGTCGTTGTTTCCGACGAACACCTGGTTCGGCACACACGCCGCCTCGCAAGCGCGAAGCCACGTTGCCTCAGTTTCCGCGTCGGAGGCGTAGCGCTGATTTGCGTTCACCTTCAGGACAGGCCCGGCGTTCAGCAAAGGGCGATGCGAAGGATCGTGCTTTGTTGCATAGTTCGGGTGCACCGCGTGAGCAGCGTCGGCTGAGATCATCGAAGACCTAGCGCAGAGGCTCAGGAAGTCATTGACCCCCAGCCCGGACGCGATTCGTCGTAGGAATCGCTCGAGTAGTGGGCCTGCTGCGCCCGTCGGTGAGTTTGAACCGACCTCTTCGTGGTTGAACGCGACGAGAACCAATACATCGGAATGTGTTGCCTCACGTTGGGCTTCAATCAGCGCTTCTAGGCTCGCCCACACACTGGTAAGGTTGTCAAGCCGACCAGCCATCAGCATGTTACCAATCACTGCACCAGGCTGCGTATCTACCGTAATCAGCTCGTGCGCAGCAATTGACTCGCCACCCAACCCAATTTGCTCACCGATGACTTCCAAGAGCGGACGATCCACGCCGAGCACCGGCTGCGTGTGTTGTTGGCGCTCAACCGGAGGCGTATCCGCTCGGTACAAGTGAATTGCGAGGTTCGGGACCCGAGCAATCGGACCAGTATTTACTAAATGGGTCTTCCCACTCGAGTCAACCACACGCCCCGCAAAGGCAAGGTCACGGTCGAACCAACTCTGCAAAATCGGCCCGCCGTAGACCTCAACCGCTACCTGATGTACCCCCTCTCCCTCAACGTCAGGCCTCGGCTTCACCATAAGCCCCGGGGAATCCGTATGTGACCCAACAACCCGAAATCGGCTGGTCTCGGAGTCAAACTCTTCGGGTATCCACCACGCTACGACTGCCCCTCCTTCGACGGCCACATGGCCACCCGGAGTTGTGGGAGATGCAGTGGAGCTGGCGTCGTCAAGAAATCCTTTGCCTACGAGCAACGAGCGAACTTGGTTAGCTGCGTGGAACGCGCTCGGGCTCGCACTAAGAAATCGAAGAAACGAATCAATCGATGTAGTCATACGTGCGAGTCTAGCTCGAGAGAAACCACTAGGATAGGACGAATATGAAAGCGAAACCGTTAGCCCTGTCCCCCTCGCGCGCGTCCGACTACCAGCAGTGCCCACTGCTCTACAGGCTGCGAGCGATCGACAAAATCGAAGAACCCAAAACTGAGCCCCAGGTCAAAGGCACCCTCGTGCATGCCGTCCTCGAGGAACTGTTTGGGATGGAACGCGAACAACGCACCTACCCTGCGGCGGTCAAACTCATCGTTCCCGCATGGCAGAAGATGTGCGAACAGGACCCCAGCGTTGCAGACCCCATCGAGGACGAACAACTGCTTTTTATCGACGCCCGCACGCTCCTACGCGGATATTTCCAGATGGAAAACCCACTTGGCTTTGACTCACACAAGCAAGAAATGTACGTCAATACTGTGCTGCCTAACGGTGTGCCCGTGCGAGGCTTCATCGACCGCGTTGACGTCGCGCCAACTGGTGAAATCAGGGTCGTTGACTACAAGACCGGCAAGAAACCACAGCCAAGGTTCTCACACGACGCGAAGTTCCAGATGCGCTTCTACGCACTGGTGTACTGGCGGCTTTTCAACGAAATACCTGATCAACTGCGGCTCATGTATCTCAAGGTGGCAGACTCGCTCTTCCTTACCCCTTCAAGTGAAGAACTCGAGTACTTCGAGCGCGACCTCGGTGAACTTTGGGCCAAAATTACCCGTGACGGTGAAACCGGACAGTTCCGACCAAAACGTTCCAGGCTCTGTGATTGGTGTGCGTTTCAGGCGTACTGCCCGGAGTTCGGCGGGACGCCACCGCAGTACCCTGGGTGGCCGGGGTCCGCGGCGGATGTGGAGTAAACACCGCGACGGACCACTGCAGGCTAAAACTAGAATAGCCCCTTGATGTTGCCACTCGAATCGACATCAATGTTGTTGGCTGCTGGTTTTTTCGGCAGGCCAGGCATTGTCATCACAGCACCAGTGAGTGCTAGTACGAATCCGGCACCCGTACGCGGAATGAGCTGACGCACATGCAGTGTGTGCCCCTCAGGCGCTCCGAGGCGAGAGGGGTCGTCGCTAAACGAGTACTGCGTTTTTGAGATACATACCGGTAGGGCATCTGCACCACTCGCACGCAAGTTCTCGAGGTCTTTCCGCGCCGCATCCGAGTACTGAACGTCTGCCGCGCGGTATACCTCGCGGGCAATCGTCTCGATTGACTGCTCGACACCTTCCTCCGGGTTGTACAGCGACGACGAAGCACCTTCGACCAGGTTGTCAAGGACCGTCTTTGCCAGCTTCTCGGCGCCTTTACCGCCATGCGCCCATACCTCGGCCTCTTCCAGTGCAACACCGAAATCCTTTGCCCACTTTGCCATCCAAGCGCGCTCACGATCCGTGTCAGAAGTGAACAGGTTGAGCGCCACGACAGGGCGGACACCAAATTTACGAAGGTTTTCGACGTGCCGCTCAAGGTTCACAATGCCCTTCGCCAGCGCATCAATATTTTCAGCCTTGAGATCGGAGCGGTCAACACCACCGTTGTACTTGATAGAACGGATAGTGGCGACCACTACCGCGCCAGCCACGTCGAGGTCACCGTAATGTGACTTGATATCGAAGAACTTTTCCGCGCCGAGATCAGCCCCGAATCCCGCTTCCGTAAAGACGTAGTCAGCACACTTCTGTGCTGTCTTCGTGGCAATCAAGGTGTTGCAACCATGGGCAATGTTTGCAAACGGACCGCCATGGATAAATGCAGGAGTGCCACCCATGGTCTGCACAAGGTTCGGCTTCAATGCGTCTTTTAGCAGCGCTGTCATAGCCCCGGCTGCATTAAGCTCACCCGCAGTCACCGGCTTGCGATCGTAGGTAAAACCGACAGTGATTTGTGCCAGGCGTTCGTGGAGGTCGTCAAGGTCGTTCGCAAGACCGAGGATTGCCATAATTTCCGAAGCCGCAGTAATCGTAAATCCAGTCTCCGTCGGTACTCCGTGGGCTGGTCCCCCCAGACCAGTTACTACGTTTCGCAGGGAACGATCGTTGACGTCCAAGCACCGCTGCCACGTAATACGCCGCGGGTCGATATTCAACTCGTTGCCCTGGTGAATGTGGTTGTCGATCATCGCAGCCAACGTATTGTTCGCACTGGTAATCGCGTGGAAGTCCCCAGTGAAGTGGAGGTTAATGTTCTCCATCGGAACCACCTGCGAGTAGCCACCACCTGCCGCGCCGCCCTTCAAACCCATCACAGGGCCGAGCGACGGCTCACGGAGTGCAACGATGGCGTCTTTGCCAAGATTCGTGAACGCATCGGTAAGGCCAATCAGGGTGGTCGACTTCCCCTCCCCCGCTGGGGTTGGGGAAACACCTGTGACAAGAATGATCTTGCCTTGCTTATCGTCCTTGACAAGCGAGGGGTCGACCTTGGCCATGTACTTGCCATATGGAATCAGCGCATCTTCGGAAATACCGGCCTTGAACGCAATAGTGGAGATCGGTTCAAGCGTATTCGCTTGAGCGATCTCCACATCAGTTAGAACTTCGGACTTGGGGCTGTCGTGATGTTGTGTAGACATGCCCCTAGTTTAGCTTTAAATCAGCACCGCCCCAATGAGGTAGCCGAGAATTACCGAGACTGCGATGCAGACGATACCCGGCAGAATGAATGGGTGGTCGAAGACGTATTTGCCGATTCGGGTCGAGCCCGTGTCGTCCATCTCCACTGCTGCAAGCAGGGTTGGGTACGTCGGCAGCACGAACAGTGCGGACACTGCTGGGAATGCTGCAACAGCGGTGAGCGGGCTGACGCCAATAGCGAGAGCAGCTGGGATAAGTGCCTTCGCGGTTGCGGCCTGCGAGTACAGCAGCGACGCTGCGAAGAACAGGACGACAGCAAGCAGCCACGGCTGTGCCGTCAAGACGTCGCCAGCGATGTTCTGAATGTCCTCAATGTAATGGTTGATGAAGGTGGTACCCAGCCAAGCAACACCGAGCACACAAACTGACGCGGACATACCGGAGCGGAACACCTGGGTGTTCAAGACCTCAGCTGCGCGGGACTTCGTAATCAGCAGGATCGCAGCGGCAGCCGAAAGCATGATCGCCATGATTGCCTCGTTACGAGGGACGGTTGGGTTCTCGATGAGACCGATCTGATCGGAGATGATCGTCGCGTAGAACATAACGATGACAATTGCGACAAGGAAGATCCACACGGATGCCTTCGCGCCGTCCTTCGGCTGGTAGCTGCTCGAAGTAGTCGTGGACTTTGCAACCAATCCGTCTGCGAGGCGACGCTGGTACACCTCGTCGTCAACAAGGTCTTTACCAAGCTTGTTTGAAACCCAAGCGGTTGGGAAGATCGCGAGGAAGGTCGCAGGAATCATGACGCCGAGCAACTGCAGGTATCCGACGCCCAGTGGCTCAAGTACGGAGGCCATAAAGACGACTGCAGCAGAAATCGGCGAGGCAACAATTGCCATCTGTGATGCGATGACTGCGACCGAAAGCGGGCGGGACGGGCGAACTTCGCCCTCCTTAGCAACCTCAACGATAACTGGAAGAGTGGAAAAAGCGGTGTGGCCAGTGCCTGCCAGCACGGTCATCAACCAAGTAACGATTGGCGCGTACACTGTGACGCGCTTTGGATTGCGGCGTAGGAACTTCTCAGCGAGGTAAACGAGGTAGTCCATGCCCCCCGCCAGCTGCATTGCAGAAATAGCAGCGATCACACACATGATGATGCCGATGACATCAAAGGGGATGTCATCGGCAGTTACGGACATGCCAGTGAGTCCGAGAAGCAAAACGCCAAGGCCACCGGCAAAACCGATAGCAATGGAACCCATCCGGGCGCCGAGCACAATGGCGCCGAACAGGATGATGAGTTGTACCACAAGTAACACAGGAACTCCCCTGATTCGGTCGAATTAGTATTCGCTTCCATTATCGCACTAAGAGGCGATAACTACCGAATCAGGGGAGTGTGAGATTTACTACTTTTGGTTGATTAGTCCTCGTCGAAAAATTCGCCGCGGTACTCTGGGTGCATCAAGTTGTCCTTGCCCAGCACAACCTTCAGCTCCTCCTCCGTGAGCAGGCCACGCTCGAGAACAAGATCACGAACGCTCTTACCCGTAGCAGCAGCTTCCTTACCGATGACGTCACCATTGTGGTGGCCGATCACTGGGTTCAGGTATGTGATGATGCCGATGGAGTTGTTCACAAAGGCCTCACACACATCCTTGTTAGCGGTGATGCCAACGATGCACTTCTCACGTAGCGTACGGACGGCGTTGGTGAGGAGACGGATAGAATTGAACAGGGCCTCGGCAACTACCGGCTCCATGACATTGAGCTGGAGCTGGCCAGCCTCAGATGCGGTCAGGACGGCAACGTCGTTGCCGAAGACCTTGAAGCACACCTGGTTTACAACCTCAGGGATGACAGGGTTCACCTTCGCAGGCATGATCGAAGAGCCAGCCTGCATTTCCGGCAGGTTGATCTCGTTCAGGCCAGCACGTGGGCCGGAGGACAGCAGGCGCAGGTCGTTACATACCTTAGAGATCTTCATCGCGGCGCGCTTCAGTGCGGAGTGCATCCATACGTAGTCGCCGGTATCGGACGTTGCCTCAATCAGGTTCGGTGCGCCCTTGATATCCAGCTTGGTGACTTCCGCGAGAGCCTCAACGATCTTCTGACGGTAGCCGTCTGGAGTGTTGAGCTCGGTACCAATTGCGGTTGCACCGAGGTTGACGGTCAGCAGTGCTTGTGCTGCGGACTTGATGACGTCCAGTTCCTCCTCAAGCAGTGCGCCGAAGCCAGTGAATTCCTGGCCGAGCGTCATCGGGACTGCGTCCTGGAGCTGGGTGCGCCCCATCTTGATGATGTCGTCGAACTCTTCACCCTTAGCGTTGAGCGCCTTGGTGAGCTCCTCAAGCTCGGTCAGCAGGCCCTGGACGGCGTAGTACACACCGAGGCGAAGGCCGGTCGGGTATGCGTCGTTGGTGGACTGGGACATGTTGACGTCATCATTCGGGTTGATGATGTCGTAGCTACCCTTTTCTTCACCGAGGATCTCAAGAGCGAGGTTTGCGACAACCTCGTTGGTGTTCATGTTCAGGGACGTGCCAGCGCCACCTTGGAACTGGTCGATTGGGAACTGGTCCATGCAGCGACCGTTGTCGAGGATCTCGTCGCAGGCCTTGACGATGGCGTCCGCCTTCTTCTTTGGCAGAACGTGGAGGCGGTTGTTGGCCAGTGCGGTGGCTTTCTTTACTTCCACCATGCCACGAATGAACTCTGGCAGGTCATTGATGGTCTGGCCGGAGATCGGGAAGTTGTGAACGGCACGCAGGGTGTGGATGCCGTAGTAGACGTCGGAGGGCACTTCGAGTGTGCCAAGCAGATCTTCTTCAATGCGATTACTCATGCCACTGATTGTACGCAAATTCGACGCTATACAACTTTTGAACCACCTAGTCACCCCAATATTAGGGATAGGGGTGACTTATCGGTTATTAATTGAAAATCCTATAGGCGTGCAATACGCAGCTGAGTGGCCAAAATGGCTTCCGCGCCAATTTCAGAGAGAGCGTCCATAACCGCATTCGCTTGGGTTCGCGGAACCATAGCGCGCACCGCGACCCAGTTGTCGCGCGACAGCGGCGAGACAGTCGGCCCCGTCATGCCTGGTGTAAGTTGGCTGGCTTTGTCGAGGTCATCTCTGCAAATGTTGTAATCGAGCATCAGGAAGTTCTCCGCGTTCAAGATGCCGCGGATACGCTGAAGCACTACCTCATGTTCGTTTGCTAGCGTTACGCCCTTACGCTTGATGACGACGGCTTCGCTGGCAAGAATGGGCTCCCCAAATGGTGCCAGCCCATGTTGTCTTAGCGTCGTACCAGTGGATACGACGTCAGCAATAACGTCCGCGACGCCCAACTTGATCGAAATCTCAACAGCGCCGTCAAGCTCAATGACTTCCTTCGGAGTGATGCCAAGCCCGTCAAGATAGTCAATCACGAGGTGCGGGTATGAAGTCGCTATCCGCTTACCCTCCAAATCAGGCACCGCCCATGTTTCAGACTGCGGGGCAGCAAACCGGAATGTCGATGCACCAAAGCTCAACGGAAGTACTTCTTCTACTTCGGCATGGGAATTGAGTGCCAAATCTCGCCCAGTGATACCCAGGTCAAGGTGGCCTTGAGCAACGTAGATAGCGATGTCGTTTGGACGCAGGAAGAAGAACTCAATGCCGTTTTCTTCATCCCAGATATTCAGGGCCTTTGATGTGCCCCTCCCCTTGTAGCCGGCTTCTTTGAGGATCTGGAGAGCCTTCTCTGACAAAGAGCCTTTATTTGGAACCGCAAACTTAATCATCAGGCGAAATCCTTAGAGGTATTTATAGATGTCATCAGGGGTAAGACCGCGTTGCAGCATCATTACCTGGGTCCAGTACATCAGCTGGCTCATCTCTTCCGCCAGCTCCTCGTCAGACTGATACTCGGCAGCGATCCACACTTCACCAGCTTCTTCGATGATTTTCTTGCCGATGAAATGGGCGCCCTTCTCTAGCGCTTGCACCGTGCTTGAGTCTGGGCGCTTGGAGTCGGCAGTTTCAGTGAGCTGAGCAAAAAGTTGATCGAAGTCCTTCACGCACAACACCTTAGCGGAAACAGAAGAGCTTTGAGCGCGGTTTATGGCGCGGAATACCACCTTGCAACATCATGAAGTGTCGCAGACTGTAAATCGCTGAAGGTGATTCTTGTGGCCGGCTTCGGGACATAGTCGGCCAAGCCGAGCACCCGTGCACCTGCCCTAATCGCTGCTTGCATTCCCGCCTGAGAGTCTTCAACTGCGATACAGTGCGACGGCTCAGCACCAACCAATTGCGCTGCTTTCAGATACATATCCGGAGCTGGTTTTGGGTTGGATACCTCATCTCCAGTCACGGTTGCTTGAAAGTAATCGTTGCCGATGAAATCAATGCAGGTTTGAGCGAGCGCGCGTTCTGTGTTCGTCGCAATGGCCATCGGAATTCCATGGTCCCGCAACATGTCAAGGACGTGGCGTATTCCCGGGTTCAGCTCAATACCTTGCCCTAGGAGTTGCTGCATCCGTTCTTGCATCCACCGCTTCAGCCGCTCTGTATCTCCGGGCTGCAAGGAATACCCGGTCCAAGTAGTGATGATGCTCAACGCTGTGGGGAAACTGACGCCCTCCGCTTTTCGACGCTCCTCCGCAGAAAGCCTCTTGCCCAAAAGCTCAGACAGCTCAAAGGTTGCTTGCGCCCAAAGTGGCTCGGTATTGATGAGCGTCCCATCCATATCCCACAGCACAGCTTGGGGAGCGCGAACCCTACTCACGATTGAACAGCTCCTGGACAACGGATGGATCCGCGCCAATCTGTGCCGAAACCTTCGCGAAAATTCCCTCGATGTCCGACATCTCCTCTGGCTCGAGCACGGCATATTGATGCTTAGCGTTGAACTCTTCAAGATTGGCAATGAGGCCCGTGTAGAGGTCTCTGATGGTGGCGTCGTCAACCGGCTGTGCGACGAGCGACGCAGTGTCGAGGAAAATCTCGAGGATTTCACGGAGCTCAGGTAGTACGGCAGGGTCAAATGGGGCTTCCCAGAGTTCGAGGTCCTGCTCTTGCAAATATTCACCGGATGCAAACACCCTCAAATCCTCGATGAACTCGTCGACATCGGATTGGAATGTGGATCGGAGACTACTCATCGTTGCTGCCTACCTTTACACCGAGTAAGCCCTCGATAGCTTGTCGAAGTAACCCGTTGTAATCGCCTTTGGCGGCGTCGATAATTTGAATCGCAGTTGGTGTGTCGAGGTCGTCAGCAAGGGCCTGGCGCAAATCTTGAATTGTCTGCTCCACGCGAGACTGCTCATCTGTCTGAGAAAGAATTGTGTGCCACGACTTGAGTCGATGCTCTGCTTGATCGAGTGCCTCGTAGGAAAAATCACGGTCTTGGCGATAGTGGCCGGAGAAGACGGCAAGGCGAATCGCAGACGCTGAGTGTCCCTCTTCTGTTAGCTTGTGCACAAAGACGAGATTGCCGAGAGATTTCGACATCTTCACTCCCTCAAGCGCGATCATTCCCGCGTGCACGTAGTGGTGTGCCATCCGTTGTTCTCCAGTCGCAGCCTCAGCATGCGCGGCAGAAAACTCGTGATGTGGAAACGCTAGGTCCGAGCCTCCGCCTTGGATTGCAAACGGTACGCCGAGACGGTTCGCAGCGATGGCAGAGCACTCGACGTGCCAACCTGGGCGGCCGGGGCCGAAGGGAGAATCCCACGCGGGCTCCCCTTCCCTGTGTCCACGCCACACCAGCGCATCGAGTGAGTCTCGTTTCCCCTCACGGTCAGGGTCTCCCCCGCGCTCGGCAAAGAAATGCTCCATCTGCTCGCGCGTCATGTTTGACTCGTATCCAAACTGTTTGGTTGCGGTGATATCAGCGTAAATATCACCGTGGTCTAGGCGGTACGCTGCGCCGACGTCGAGCAAGCGCTGCACCATCTCAATGACCTCATCGACAGTCTCCATCGCGCCAACATAGTCCTGAGGCGGGATGACGGAGAGCACTTCCATGTCGCTGCGGAAAAGGTTGATCTGTTCCGTTCCCAGCTCGCGCCAATCGACGCCGTCTCGCTCCGCGCGCTCGAACAATGGATCGTCGACATCGGTGATGTTCTGCACGTAATGAACGTCGTGGCCGTTAGCAAGGAGCTGACGATAGACGAGATCAAAGGAGAGGTACGTAGCTGCGTGTCCAAGGTGAGTGGAGTCGTATGGGGTGATGCCGCAGACGTACATCCCCACCTTCCCCGAGTGATGGGCAGCTGTGTTAACGGGCTTTACCACCCTATCTGCGGTGTCATACAGAGACAGCGGCACCGGAGTACCAGAGACAGCAGGGACTACAGGTTGTGGCCAAGAATGCATAGTGACCACCATACCGCGGCACGCTCATCATGCGCGGTTACCGGCGTTCAAAGGCAAGTGTTGCCTACACCGGTTGCATAACTCCGGTAGCCAGCAGCACCATCACGATGATGCCAAGAGGTATGCGGTACGCAGCAAACCAGGAAAATGAGTGGTGCGAAACAAACTTCAGCAGCCAAGCAATGGAAATATATCCCAAAACAAATGCGATAGCGCTTCCGACGAGCAACTGCAGACCTGTTGCTGCTTGCCCTGCTTGCGGATCAAACGCATCCGGTAGTGAGAAGAGGCCTGATGCGAGCACAGCCGGGATAGCTAAGAGGAACGAAAAACGAGTTGCTACTTCCCGCTCAAGGTTCAAAAAGAGACCGCCCGAAATAGTGCCGCCCGAACGCGAAACACCCGGAATGAGAGCTAGACACTGCCACAGGCCCATCACGATGGCATCTTTGACTGTCAGCTGCTCGAAGCTACGCTTTTTCGTCCCGCGCTTTTCCGCCAAGATGAACACGAACGAAAACAAAATGAGAACCGTTGCAGTAATCCAAAGGTTACGGAAGTTCTCACGGATCAAGTCTTTCAGAGCAAAGCCAAGCACCCCGACTGGAATAGTGCCAGCGATGACCATCCACCCCATCCGGTAATCGAACCCGCGCTTCGTCTTATCAAACAGTCCGACACACCATCCAGAGAGGAACCTCCAAATGTCCTTCGCAAAGAAGACCAGCACAGCGAGTTCGGTGCCGAGCTGAATGACAGCGGTAAAACTCGCGCCAGCGTCCTCGCCCCACAAAAGCTCGGACACAATGCGGAGGTGGCCTGACGATGAGACTGGAAGGAACTCGGTTAAGCCTTGGACGACCGAGAGAACAATCACTTGAGCCCATGTCATTGACTCTGCTAACTGAGAGGCGGCAATCATGTTGGAAAACCTTACCCGTGCGGAGAAAAATCCCCACATGCGTACAGCATTGATAAGGTTGACCTCCGTGAGAACAAAACGAAAAGTCGCCTTAATGCTGCCCATTATGGCCGTAGCTTTGGCTGTTGCGGCGTGTACTCCTGATGTCGTTGACCCAAATGACGCCATAAGTATGGGTAGCGCTGAACCAGTTGCGTCACCCCCTTCGGCACATCCTGACGGCCAGTTGCTTCAATTTGGCACCATCGTCGATGTGGATCAAACGAACGACTTGATTGGTGTGCGCACCCCGGATGCGCTTTACGTTGGGACCAGCGCACAATTCGAAGAAAACCGAGTAGAAGAGTTTAAGTTGGAGGATGCTTGCGGTGAAGTCTCGGCAAACGCTGGCCAGTTTGCGGTAGGGTGCGGAGATTTCATTGCCATCATTAACAAAGAGGGGCTTCAAAAAGTTGCTACCGACCACCCGGTAACTGTGGCAACAGTCGCCTCGGACGGCAGTGTTTTAGCCGGAAGCGACAGTGCGAAGTCAGTGTGGTTGTATAGCAACGGTGAGCTCAAAAAGGAGTTTTCTGTCGCGCGCGAAACTGACCAGCTGCAGGCTGTTCCGGTAGATGGTGGTGCCGATTCCGTTGTGCGCGTGAACACATTTGACACCACCATTCAGGACCTTGATTGGGGCACAGGACGTCAGGGGGCAACGTTGCGTGCTGGGCTTGGCGTCGGCAAGGTTGCTGCTGGAGAGCACGGTATGGTGCTCGCTGCGGACGCGACGGGTAACCAGCTACTCGTGTACACCACCAATGAAGTCATTCGTCTCCAGCAGAGTGTGCCGGTGCCCTCCGGAGCGTGGGACGTCGCGTGGGATAGCGCTAATAAGCTCGCGTGGGTGACTTCAACCGAAAGGAACCTGGCGACTGCCTATGACATTTCCCACGGCGTCCCCGTTGAACGTGCTCAGGTCAGTACAGTTCCAGATGCACAAAGTATTGCAGCGCTCTCTGACGGAACACTCATTATCGGATCTGCGTCAGGTAGTGGCCTGCAAATAGTTTCCACTGAAAGCATTGAGGCCAAATAGAAATGAATCAACGCAATTTGTACGACACGGTATATGGGCTCGCACTTCGGGGAATGTTTACAATTCCGCCTGAGCGCATCCACGACATCATCATGGGCGGGCTGAAAACCCTACAACGCCTAACTCCCCTCACCCGAGCTATGACTCGTGTCGTACGTGTCGACGGCCCGCTTCTCGAGCAGACGTTGTTCGGCGTGCGTTTCCCCGCCCCGGTGGGTCTCGCTGCAGGATTCGATAAGAACGCGGAAGCTCCGGACACGTGGTCGGCGATCGGTTTCGGTTATGCGGAATTAGGAACTGTGACCCCGAAGGCGCAGCCCGGAAACGAACGTCCACGGCTCTATCGCTTGCCGAAGGACAAAGCGATCCTCAACCGAATGGGCTTCAACAACGATGGCGCGCTGAGCATTGCAGAGCGTCTCCGAGCCCGGAAGACTCCTGAGATCGTTGGAATCAACATCGGGAAAAATAAGCTCTCCGAGGACGCGGTTGGCGACTACCGAGCTACCGCGACTGTGCTCGGCCCTCTGGCGGACTACCTCGTGGTCAATGTTTCTTCCCCAAACACCCCTGGGCTTCGCAACCTTCAGTCAGTTGAATCGTTGAGGCCAATCCTTGACGTGGTTACTACGGCAACTACGACGCCTGTGCTGGTAAAAATTGCTCCTGATCTCAGCGACGAGGATATCGATGCAGTTGCAGATCTGGCCGTCGAAATGAACCTTGCCGGCATCGTGGCGACCAATACGACCATCTCCCGCGAAGGCCTTCGAACCGATGCTGCCGAAGTGGAAGCCATGGGGGCGGGTGGTATTTCCGGCGCGCCGCTCAACAGCCGCGCGCTGGAGGTTTTGCGGCGTCTCCATGCGCGAGTCGGCGACCAACTCGTACTGGTCAGTTCCGGTGGCATTTCGACACCAGAGCAGGCATGGGAGCGTATTACATCCGGCGCAAGCCTTCTCCAGGGGTATACGCCGTTTATTTACGGTGGTCCGGGGTGGATCTACCGAATTCACAAGGACTTACAGAAGCAACTTAAAGCCCATGGACTTTCCAATATTACAGATGCTGTTGGCTCCGAACTCCCCTGGATCGCCTTGAACTCCGACTAGCTTGGTGGCCTACGTTTGGGCACTTGTACTGGCGATTTGCATCTTGAATCAACGTCACTCTATAGTAGTGCAAGTGCCCAGCCGAGAGGTTGAAAGCAAAACACCCAGCCCGGGTGGCGGAATGGCAGACGCGCTAGCTTGAGGTGCTAGTGTCCTATTAACGGACGTGGGGGTTCAAGTCCCCCTCCGGGCACAATGACCGGCTTCCTCCAGGAAGCCGGTTTTTTGTTTAGGCCGCACTTAAAGACGAAGGGCAAACGGATGCGCCAACAGTCACCACTACGCGTGATGGTCATTTTGGTACTTCTCGCAATTGCACTGTGGGTGTGGCGCTTCTTTGAAATACCTTCGCTGTCGACGTTTCGCGAGTGGGCTGATAGTACGGGAGCCTGGTTCCCAGTCGTTTTCTGGTTGCTCTACGTACTCATCACACAGTTCCCGATCCCCCGTACGTTGCTCACCATTTCCTCCGGTGTTCTGTTCGGTGGTTGGTTTGGGATTCTGCTCGCTATCACCGCAACGACGGCCTCAGCAGGTCTTTCGCTAACTGTTGTGCGGTTTCTTTTACGTGACTGGGTTGAGAGCAAAATTTCTCACCCCAAGCTTCACATGATTAATGAGCGGTTGGAACAGCGCGGTTGGCTGGCTGTAATGAGCCTGCGACTCATCCCCGGTATCCCTTTCTCGGTCATGAACTACGCTTCAGCGCTAAGTCGAGTCCGGCTTTTGCCGTTCATGGGGGCAACGCTCATCGGCTCGGCTCCTAACACGATTCTCGTTGCATTGTTCGGAGACACGTTGAGCGGAGATGCAAACCCAGTACTTCTCGGCGCAGTGTTTGCACTGTCGGTTCTTGGCGTGACAGGACTGATTATCGACGCGCGCCACCCGGCGAAGCCGCGTCGAATAGAAGAGTAAAGGCTCGAGCGTGTACTTTCTTGAAGCACGCTAGTATGTACGCATGATTGCTGTGCATGCACGTTACCGTGGTCGAGAAAAGGGGCGCGCCGCGTTCGTCGAGTCCTCGGCTCACGCGCTCTCGACGCTTCCGGGTGTTTCGCCGTTCGAAGTCATTGGCGTTGAGGATATCCGCACAACAGTGGATGGGCCGGAGACAGCACTTAACCTCATTATGGCGCTGCTGTCAGATGGTAATTGGGCTGTCGGCCTGGGAATCACGCGCAGGCGACGAGCAGAGTTTGCCGCCACTGAGGCTGTCGGCACACGTGCAGCGCAAGTGAAAGTTATCACGGATGCTCATGCGCCTGACACCGAGGCAGAAGATATCTCAGCGACGTTTGCCCTGCTGGCGCACATTCTGCATAAGCGAACGTTTGAAGGCCGCGAAGCCACATCGCTCGTGCGCTCTGGGCTCAACCAAAATGAAGCCGCAGCGCAACTAGGTATTTCTAAACAGGCAATGAGCCAGCGCCTGCAGGCCGCCGGGTGGCAGGCCGAGCAGGCTGGCTGGAAACTCGCGCTACACCTTATGCGTCGCGCGAGTCATTAGATTCAATTGCCCGGTGCTCGCCCTTTTGGGCAACTTGCGGCGTTTCGGTCGGGGTAGAGACTTCGTCGAATGCGCTTGTCGGATCCGGGTCGTCGACGTGCTTGTTCGCGACGGCACGCGCCTCTGCAAGTGCCCGAGCAAGTTCAGGATCAGTGGAGGTATCAAACCACTGGTCCGTGCTGTCGTCTTCGCCGGCCATAGCGCGCGTTTGTGAATCTGCACGCTGGGGTTCGTAGCGGAACACTCCGTCGCTGTCCTTGCCAGCGAACGCCTTGGCGAACTGCTCCAAAGAATCGCCAAAGCTGTTCGGAATCATCCACATCGTTGATGCTTCATTGGCCGCGATCTTAGGCAGCTTCTCCAGGTACTGGTACGCAAGCATCTCCGGCGTCACCTCTGAGGACTTGATCGCCGCGTTGACTTTCTGAATGGCTCGCGCTTCACCTTGCGACTCAAGATATTTCGCCGCACGCTCGCCTTCCGCGCGTAGAATCATCGCCTGGCGCTCAGCTTCAGCCGCGAGAATAGCGGCGTGCTTCTCGCCTTCAGCAGAGAGGATTCGTGCCTGCTTTTCACCTTCGGCAGTCTTGATGTCCGACTCGCGCTTACCTTCAGCGGTAAGGATCATGGCGCGCTTTTCGCGGTCGGCTTTCATCTGCATTTCCATCGATTGCTGAATAGATGGTGGCGGATCAATCGCTTTCAGCTCAACGCGGCTAATACGCAGTCCCCACTTGGCGGTAGCAGCGTCAAGCTCACCCCTCAGACGCCTGTTAATAGTTTCTCTCGAGGTTAGCGTTTCCTCAAGTGTCATCCCGCCGACGACATCACGCAACGTCGCGACGGATATTTGCTCAACACCTACCAAATAATTATCGACGCCGTAAATAGCCTTTGCCGGATCGTTAATCTGAAACGTCACCACAATATCAATTGCGACGGTGAGGTTGTCCTGCGTAATTACTGCCTGCGGAGGAAACGAAACGACCCTCTCGCGCGTATCAACGCGCGCTCTAACACGATCAATAAACGGCACTAGTAGTGTTAGCCCACCGGAAACGGTCCGTGTATAGGACCCCAGACGTTCAATAACTGCTGACTCACCTTGCGGGATTAGCTTCACAGATGCGAGCAGCACCGCGATTACCAAGATGAGCAGCAGCCCCAGTATTACCAAGGCCATTATGGCGACTCCTTCCATACGACGGCGATTGGGCCGTCAATATCTGAAACGATGACTGTGGAACCAGACTTAATGGTGTGGCTTGGATCAATTGCTCTCGCGGACCAAAGCGATCCGTCCAGTTGAATCTGACCGCTGCTCGGCGTGATCTCCTCAACCACTTGTGCACTCGTGCCAATGAGTGATTGGCCAAGCTCCCCCACCGTAGATGGGCGGCGCAAGCGCCTGTGCAAGTAAGGCCGGAGGAGGAACCAGAAACCGGCCGAAGCAACTACAAACGCCCCGATTTCAACCCCCAAAGGCACCCCGGCAAGCGCAATAGCAGACGTAGTAAGCGCCCCTGCTGCAATCATGAGGAACGTAAACTCCCCTACGGCGAGTTCAGCAACTGCGAATGCTACGGCAATGCCTAGCCAAATAAGACTACCCACGGCTTCACTATACAAAAATGATTCGGTCAGCAGTCGGATTTCTTAAGCTGCGGATTGGTGACAAAATCCACGAGTCGCTCAACTGCGCCGATAAGGGTGGAATCAAGATCTCGGTATGTCTCGACAGCATCATAGACACGCCGCCAGCCATCCTTCGGACTGCCCCACCCGGCACGTTGGCATACCCCTGTCTTCCAATCCTCTCCGTAAGGCACCTTTGGCCAGTTCTTCAACCCAACTCGTTCCGGCTTTACGGCTTCCCAGATGTCGATGTATGGGTGGCCTGTGACAAGTACGTGTGGACCTACCCCCTCGACGAGGCGGGACTCTTTTGTGCCTTCGATGAGGTGGTCAGCAAGCACACCGATGCGTCGCCCCGGTCCCGGGTGGAACTCCTCCAGCCTGTCGCTCAAGTTGTCAAGCCCCTCAAGATACTCAACGACGACACCTTCGACTTTGAGGTCGTGCCCCCATACCTTCTGTACGATAGCGGCGTCGTGAATACCTTCCACCCAAATTCGGCTTGGCTGCGCAACTTTCGCTTTCGCGTTAGCTACTTTCCGTGAACCGGAGTTTGAGTGGGTGCTCGATTCCTGCTGCGGAGCGACATAGCGGTGTAAGGAGACTCGCTGTCCCTCTACTTCGAAGGCTCCGGGAAGCATCTTAAAAAGGCGTTGTTGCCCGTGCCTGTCCTCAAGACGAACGAAATCACCGTCGTACGTACGCTCAAAACCAACTACGGCTCCCACGAATTCGTCGCCCACAATCTCAACGATGATGCCCGGCTCTGCGGGGATGCTGGGATACTTGGGCTTCTTGTTGCGCGAATGCCCTTGGAAAATATCTCCGCTGTAACGATTATCCGGTGTCATAGTGGCACTAGTCTATCGGTTACCATCAGACGAATGAATCTTCGCGCGCATGTTTACTCGCCACTGCAAAACACTGCGGTGTGGATCGCAGCGTGGTTGTATCACGTGACGTCGACAGACGAAACGCTCGCAGCACTTGACGAGCTCGGTGGAGGCCACCATTATGTCACCGGTGGGGGCGTAGAATTACTCACCGAAATTCGCAGGGTGGCTCATCTTGAGTCCCGCGAGCCGGTCGTGCGGCTAGTCCTAGGTGGAGCGGGCGACACTCCGGCGCTGTGGGCTCACACAGCAGCGGCGGAAGCAATGACGGATGCAGGAGCCTTGATCATCATCGGTGCAGAAGGGCTCTATCACATTCTCATTCCGAGCTTCGAAACAGACGGCGTGCACTGGCGTTGGTTCGAGGATTATCGACGCCCACCCGAACCAGACTGGCTTTCTCCTGGTCAGGCCGACCAAATGCTGAGAAACGCAACAGATCAAGCTGCGATGATGATTGAGGCCGTCGCCCAGCCCAACGAAACGCTGTCCTCACCCCGACTGACGGTCGGCCATATCACCGATTTCTATGACACCCCAGGATTGCCAATTGCCACCACGCCAAGGGCAGCTCAGATTTTTGCGCGCGCGGATAGAGTCTCGGCGATCGTCGAGACGGTGACAGACCGGCTGGGAGATCACTCTTTTGATCAACACTTGCTCGTATTGGGAAGGAGCATCCGAAGAGCGCGAACAGCAGGCGTTGCGGAAGCCGTTCGCGATTTTCGGGCTACTCGGTAACGCGCGGACGAATCGGAGCGCAGCAATCAGTGTGGCAAGGAACACCATTTTCGGTGCAGCCCTGCACCGAAATCGTGGACAGCGTAGGAGGCGTCGCGCCGCGGCTAATGCATTCTGCAATGTCAACGATCATCGATGCGAACCGCGGCTCGAGACCGATAGTCGGGACCCTGGTGAATTCAACGCCGAGCTTGTCGCACTCAGCCTTCAATTCGGTATCGAGATCCCACACAACCTCCATATGGTCAGTCAAGAACCCGATCGGCACGCAAACGATGTGAGTGACTCCCTGTTGGTGGAGCTCCTTGACGCGGTCGATGATATCGGGCTCTAGCCACGGAGTCTGCGGGTTGCCGGAACGCGATTGCCAAACGTTTTCGTAAGTCTCTACTCCTGCATGCTCTGCGACGAGGCGCGAAGCCTCAAGGACCTGTCGCGAGTAAAGATGTGCGTCCTCGTGGCCGCCAGCGGCGGCATCTGCAGCTGTGGGAATTGAGTGCGCCGAGAAGAGGATCCGGGTCGTTCGCAAAGCCTTGTCATCAAGTGACTCCATTGCTTGCTTCAACGAATCACCCATGAGCCGGACAAACGTTGGGTGCCCGTAGAACTGCCACAGTTTTGTGAAATGCAGCTCAGGGTGTGCCTGGTGCAACCGAGCAATATCCTCATCATACTGACGGCAAGCGGAGTAACCGCCCCAAGCGCTCGTAGCGAAAACGAGGATGTTCCGATGCCCAGCTTCTGAGATTTCGCGTGCGGTATCTTCTGCGAAAGGATGCCAATTCCGATTTCCGAAATAGACCGGAAGATTATGCCCCCGCCTACTCAGCTCGGCACGAAGCTGCTCGATGATTTCTAGATTTTGGCCATTAATTGGGCTCACTCCACCGAAGTGGAAATAGTGCTCACCAACTACTTTCAACCGCTCTTTCGGGATGCCCCTGCCGCGTGTGACATTTTCGAGGAATGGAATTACTTCGTCTTCCCCTTCTGGTCCACCGAAAGAGAGCAGGAACAACGCATCGAAGTTTTTGAATGCCATGGGGAATGATTCTAATGAACTAAAGCAGACGGACTGCATTCGCTGACATACCAGACCAACGAACTGGAGCAATCTGAACATTCTGGCCAGCTTGAGGAGCCTCGATCATCATGCCGTCGCCGAGATAAATTGCCACGTGCTGACTGCCGCCAGGGCCCCAGAACAAGAGATCGCCACGCTGTGCTTCACTCGGCGCAACTGGAGTTCCTCGCTGGTACTGGTAGCCCGTGTAGTGCGGCAGCGAAATTCCTACGCCAGCAAAGGCGTAGAGCACAAGCCCAGAGCAATCGAATCCAGACATGCTCCCGCCATTCACACCCACAGTTGGACCATTCGCGTCACCACCGCCCCAAACATACGGCGTACCGATCATCGCTTCGGCACGTGCGATTACTGTCTCTACAGACGAAGAATTTGCCGACGGTGCTAAGGCAGACCGAACTTCATTCGTAATCGACTCGAAGGTGCCAACTGCAGGAACGACCTGTGACAGATCGGAAGTAGCAGACTCAGGCTGACCAGCGGAGGAATCAGCAGCCAGAACACTATTGAGTCCCTGTGCGAAAGCAGCAATGACTTCACTTGTGCTCGAGCCTCCATAGGGGTTCGCTGTTTCGCTGTGATCAGGCTGAGAGGAACCAACGAGGGCTTCAGAAGCGACGATGGTTGCTGCTTGGGTCAGCAAGTCAGTGACATCGCTCCCCTCGGAGTACTCCAGCCGCGGCGTATCTGCCTGGTTGGAGACCTCCACATATCCACCTGTACGCTGCGCCGTATTCACGGCTTGTACTAGTGCTTGCTCATTTGGAACGTCAGCTCCGGGAGCAATTTCGTTCACTCGTTCTTCGACGGCGTCAAGAAGCTCAGGCGAAACCTCATACGTTTCAGCTGGAGTCTCGTGAACCTCAGCTGACTGCGGCGCAGGGCTATTTGAGATGCCACGTTCCTGCGCGACGTCGCTCTCGATGCTGTTCAACTCCGCAGATGCAGCCTCACGCTGCTCAATGACATCGTCTAGCTGTGAAGACAGAGAGGCAAGCTCATCACGCGTAGCGGTTTCAGCGGCCACAGCTTCATCCGCAGCCTGCTGCGCAACTTCACTGGCCTGGCGCTGCAGAGATTCATCGTTCGCAGCCTCGAGGCGAGCTTGCTCAACTTCGGCAAGCTTTTGCTGTTTTTCCTCGCTTCGTTGACGGAGAAAGAGTGAACGGTCAAGTACATCCTTTTGCGATTGCTCTCCACCGAGTGCCTGAATCGGGCTTCCACCAGCGGAGTTGCGATACTGCGACCGAGTCACTGCGGATAGCTCAGCACGAGCTTTCTCAACTGCCGCCTGCGATTCCTCCAGACGACGCTTCGCCTCCTCAGCACCGCGGCGTGCCTGCTCAGAACGAGACTGAGCATCATGGAGGTCTACAAAAGCACGATTTGCCGCTTCCCGTAGTTGACCAATTTTCAGGTCTAGTTCGGCGATCTCAGCTTGCGATGCTGAAAGCTTGGCTACTAGAGCAGACGCAGTTGACTGCGCTGCGGGAGCAGCAACAGCAGGGCCCACAGGAGAGCTCAATGAAAAAGCCAACGCGAAACTGGTTGAACAAGCAAGGGTGCTGGACCAAACCTGGCGAGCACGCGTTCGCGTGCTCTTCGACGGGGTAACCACGAAGGTGCTCCTCACGCCGCACCCAACATCAACTCATGCAAAGTCTCACGCCGGGCAAGCAAGCGAGTGACTAGCTCGCTGTCAGGCAAACCCGACCTGTGAAGACTCCGCGTGCTGAGACGAGTACGGCTCTGTTAAATCGACTACTGAAAACAGCCTCACGGTTGTGTACGACGCAAACATAGACGTGGTTTGACTGGACCACACGTGTCAAAAGTCAGTGCAACTTCCTTGACTAGAGGAAAGCTCTGGCACGTTTGCAACACACCTCAGCTCATGAGGCAACAAACAAACCATACGACACTTAACTGATTTGTTACACAAACTTTATCTTCAGTAACAGAAGTTAAGGATTTTCACTTGACGACGAGAGCTCTAACCTTGGATTATGTAGGCACAAAAGTAGCAGTGTGATTATCGTCACTTAAAAGTTGCTAATCGAAATGTCAAGTCTCTACGCCTGACGCCAATTCTGGATAGCGGTGGCTCCACACGTGACGATGAGGACTACTGCAACCGCAATCAATACCGAAATCCAATCAAGCTGCCTAGAGGTTGCCTCTTGCAGAAACTGCGCCACCCCATCTTCGTAGCTTGAGGCCCGTACAGAGGCGAGCTGGCCAGCCTCGATTGAGGAACGTGGAAACTTTTCTGATGTAGCAATGGCGACATTGGGCGTTCGGATATAGATAGTTTCGATTCCGGTGGCAAGATTGAGGTCTTGCGCCAGATCTCTTAACTCAGGAATGCGGGGAGGCGTCGAGTCGAGAAAAACGAGCCCCACATTAAGGCCAGAATGATCATGCGCGCTCGACAAGGTGGAAGATAGTGACTGTTCTAGGCTGCCGGTGCCTTCATTGACAGTCTCGAATGCGATACCGTCAATATTGAGCTGATCTACAAGGCTATCGAATCGTGGATCTGGATTTTGGTATTGCATGTCGCGGCTACATTCCTCTGCGGTCGATGGGCCCCTCATTCTATCCTGTATGGCGATAACCGCCTTGTACTCCCCCGTACGGTTCGCCTTAACTGCGGAGATTGTTGGGTTGTGCCCCAAATGGGGGGTTTAGCTCCATTTTTTCTCAAATCTTCCCTGTTGGACAACAAACATTACATCCGTACTGTTATCATTGCTACGCATAGGCGGTTAATCGCATATCTTTGAGGTTGACCGTTTGGACCTTGTTCCAATTTATCTGGTTTACGACGAGAAACGGAGCTTACTGTGACCGAAAGCAAGAACTCCTTTAACGCCAAGAAGTCGCTTCAGGTCGGCGAGAAGTCTTATGACTACTTCGCACTTGATGCGGTTGAAGGCATGGAGAAACTTCCATACTCCCTCAAGGTTCTTGGTGAAAACCTCCTCCGCACTGAGGACGGCAAGAACGTGACCAAGAAACACATCGAGGCTATCGCGAACTGGGATCCAGATGCCGAGCCATCTGTAGAAATTCAGTTCACCCCTGCCCGCGTCCTTATGCAGGACTTTACTGGTGTTCCTTGTGTCGTGGACCTGGCCACGATGCGTGAGGCAGTTTCCACACTCGGCGGTGATCCTGATCAGGTCAACCCGCTGAACCCAGCCGAGATGGTCATCGACCACTCTGTGATCATCGAGGCGTTCGGTTCCACCAACGCTCTCGACAAGAACGTCGCAATCGAGTACCAACGCAACGAGGAGCGCTACCAGTTCCTGCGATGGGGTGCTGAGAACTTCTCGAACTTCCGCGTTGTGCCACCGGGGACCGGTATCGTTCACCAGGTCAACATTGAGTACCTCTCCCGCGTTGTATTCGATAACGATGGAGTTGCATACCCAGACACCTGTATTGGTACCGACTCCCACACCACCATGGAAAATGGCCTTGGCATCCTGGGCTGGGGCGTTGGCGGTATTGAGGCTGAGGCTGCAATGCTTGGCCAGCCAGTTTCGATGTTGATCCCACGCGTTGTCGGATTCAAGCTCACCGGTGAGATTCCTGCCGGCGTCACCGCTACCGATGTTGTGTTGACGATTACCGAGATGCTGCGCGAGCACGGCGTGGTTCAGAAGTTCGTCGAGTTCTACGGCAATGGTGTAAAGCAGATCCCACTTGCAAACCGTGCGACGATCGGCAACATGTCGCCTGAGTTCGGCTCCACCTGTGCGATCTTCCCAATCGATGAAGAGACCATCAACTACCTGCACCTTACCGGTCGTTCCCAGGAGGACATCGACCGTGTGGAGGCATACGCGAAGGCTCAGGGCATGTGGCTTGAGCAGGACGCTCCAGAGGCGAAGTACTCCGAATACTTGGAGCTTGATCTCTCAACGGTCGTTCCGTCAATCGCTGGCCCGAAGCGTCCGCAGGACCGCATCCTCCTGTCCGAATCCAAGGACACCTTCCGTAAGCAGCTGCCGGACTACAACGATGCTGGCAACGAGACCTTCGAGCCAGTTCGTGCGGCGAAGGTTGAGACAGTTGACTTCAATCAGTCCTGGCCTGCAAATGGAGAATCTGCAGCGGTCGGCGCAGAGGGTCGTGCTTCGAAGCCCGTTATCGTTGAGTCGCCGCAGGGTGGCGAGTACACCCTGGATCACGGCATGGTTGCGATTGCAGCTATTACTTCCTGCACCAACACTTCCAACCCATCGGTCATGGTTGGCGCTGCTCTGCTCGCACGCAAGGCTGCGGAAAAGGGTCTGAAGGCGAAGCCATGGGTTAAGACAATCATGGCACCGGGTTCCCAGGTTGTCGACGGCTACTACGAACGCGCCGATCTCTGGAAGGACCTCGAGGCTGTTGGCTTCTACCTCACCGGCTTCGGCTGTGCATCCTGCATCGGTAACTCTGGTCCTCTGCCAACAGAGGTCTCCGACGCTATCAACGAATACGACCTGACCGCGACCGCAGTCCTGTCTGGCAACCGTAACTTCGAGGGCCGCATTTCTCCTGACGTCAAGATGAACTACTTGGCTTCGCCTCTGCTCGTCATCGCCTACTCCATCGCTGGCACGATGGACTTCGATTTCGAGACCCAGCCACTTGGTCTGGACCAGGATGGCAACGACGTCTTCCTGAAGGATGTATGGCCATCAACTGAGGAAATTGAATCCACCATTGCTGGCACAATCTCCCGTGAAATGTACGAGGCTGACTACGCCGACGTCTTCAAGGGTGACAAGCAGTGGCAGGATCTGGATATCCCAACCGGCAAGACATTCGAGTGGAACGACGATTCCACGTACATCCGCAAGGCCCCGTACTTTGACGGAATGCCAGCTGAGCCAAACGACGTTTCGGACATCGATGGTGCTCGCGTACTTGCCAAGTTGGGTGACTCTGTGACGACGGACCACATCTCCCCTGCTTCGTCCATCAAGCCAGGTACGCCGGCAGCAAACTACCTCGATGCAAACGGCGTCAAGCGTCAGGACTACAACTCCTTCGGCTCACGTCGTGGTAACCACGAGGTCATGGTTCGCGGTACCTTTGCCAACATCCGTCTCCGCAACGAGCTTGTTGAAGACGCTGGTGGCTACACTCGCGACTTCACCCAGGAAGGTGCACCGCAGGCATTCATCTACGATGCTGCACAGAACTACCAGGCCGCTGGTATTCCGCTTGTCGTCCTGGCAGGCAAGGAATACGGCACTGGTTCTTCCCGCGACTGGGCTGCAAAGGGCACGAAGCTGCTCGGCGTCCGCGCTGTCATCGCTGAGTCCTTCGAGCGTATTCACCGTTCGAACCTCATCGGCATGGGCGTGCTTCCACTGCAGTTCCCAGAAGGAAAGTCTCACGCATCGCTCGGGCTCGACGGCACAGAGACGATCTCCATTAGCGGCATCACAGCGTTCAATGAGAACGGAACGATCCCTGAGACCGTCCGTGTATCCGCAACGAAGGATTCCGGCGAGACCGTAGAATTCGACGCTGTAGTCCGCGTAGATACACCAGGTGAGGCTGAATACTACCGTCACGGTGGTATTTTGCAGTATGTTCTTCGCCAGATGGTCAAGAACTAACACCGTAGTTACGTAACACGCTTGAGGGGTCTCCGCGGTATGTGGTGACCCCTTAAGTCTTTCTTTTTCTCCAATGCAATTATTAAGTAGCTCGAAAGGTTGGGCGCCTGACTATGCCGATCATTAGTGATGCAGAGCTCGCGCGGCGTCGCAAAGAAATCTTGGATGCGTCGAGAGCATGCTTCGCCAAGTATGGGTTTGAAGGAGCTACCGTAGCTCGTTTGGAAAAGGCCACTGGCAAAACGCGTGGTGCTATTTTTCATCACTTCGTAGACAAGGAAACGTTGTTTCTCGCCATCGCCAGCGAGGACGCTGAACGCCAAGCTGAGGTAGTTAGCCGACAGGGGCTCGTAGAAGTTATGCACGACCTCTTGCAACATCCGGAAGAAAATGACTGGTTCGTGACGCGTTCTGAGATTGTTCGAAAGCTCCGCACAGATCCTGCATTTGAAGCTCGGTGGAGGAAGCACCAGGAAGTACTTGATGAGGCTGTGCGGAAACGGCTGGAATCGAATACGGCGATGCGGCAAGATGTGCCAATTGAAGTAATGCAGACCTATCTAGAGACAGTTCTGGAAGGGTTCATAATCAAATTGGCCGCAGGTGAGCCACCAGAGCAGCTGGAAGCAATGCTAGACGTTGTCGAGCAGTCTGTTCGATCTTCGGTTTCTAGCTAGCTACCGGGCGATATAGACTGTTCGTCATGTCTAAGTTGCTTATGGTGTCGCTGCGAAATGGTGAGATCGGTGCTGACGTTGCTCACGCCGAGTACAACGACGTACTCAAAGCGACGAAGATGGATCAGACAGCTATAGAGCTCTGTCATATCTCTGACGAGCACGCCCAGCTGAAGTCACTGGATTCAGTTGAAGGCGTGATCGTTGGAGGTTGTTCTTTAAACGTTTCAGATGCACATACCTCAGCGTGGGCGCAGCATGTAGATGCTGTGCTCACTGAGGTTGTGGAATCTGGAAAACCCGTGTTCTTCGTTTGTTTCGGAACGAGCTGGCTGGTGCACTACCTCGGAGGAAACATCGTTCACACGCATCCAGAGGACTCTGGCCCGACACAGGTTTCGCTTTCAGACGCCGGTAAACGTGACGTACTGCTTCAGGGGTTCCCAGGGAACTTCACAGCGCTGACCGGACATACCGAGAATCCTGACGAGTCCACCCTCCCGCCCTCACTTGAGATATTGGCAGTTGGGAATAGTTGTCCGGTTCAGATGATTCGGTACGGTGATCATGTTTGGGCGACGCAATTTCATGCGGAGATGGATGCCAAAGCAATGCAGACTCGTATGGACTTCTTCGCTAACTATGGGTACTTCTCTCCGGAAGACTACGACAAGATCGTAAAGGGGCTGCCTCTTCACGATGTTTCGTGGGCAAACAGAATTTTACAATCATTTACGCAATACTGCGTGGGTTGAGTAGAAACAACTTGTTTCTGGTAGCTAGAATTCCTACTTATGCATGCAATCATCACAACCACAGGTAAAGACCGTGTAGGCATCATCGCAGGAGTTGCGATCGCCGCGGCTGAGGTAAACCTCAATATCGTAGATGTTTCCCAAACTCTCATGGATGACTTCTTCACCATGATCATGCGTGTGGAACTTCCCGAAGGCGATGTAAACATGGAATTACTGCAAACTCACCTTTCAGCAGCTGGTGAATCTTTGGGGGTCATTGTTCGGATCCAGTCCGAGGACCTTTTCACCGCCATGAACGAAATCTAGGGAGGGGTTGCTGTGGCTGTTGATTTTGATTTCAAGTCCCAACACATTCTTGACGTCATCAAGATGATTGAGGACTACCGGCTGGACATTCGTACTGTAACAATGGGAATCTCACTCATCGGTTGTACACGTCCCACTATGGATGCAACGTGCCAGGCGGTCTACGACAGAGTGACGACGAAGGCAGCCCGTCTGGTAGAAGTTTGCCAGGACATTGAACGCGAGCTCGGTATTCCCATTGTGAACAAGCGAGTCTCCGTTTCTCCCATTGCTTTGGTCGCAGCTGGGGTGGACGGCAATCCGGTCGACATTGCAAAAGCGCTTGACAAAGCGGCGGGTGAGCTGGGAGTCAACTTCGTAGGTGGTTACTCGGCGCTCGTTGAAAAGGGGGCAACCACCTCTGATATGCGTCTCATCGAGTCCATTCCGGAGGCATTGACCGTCACGGAGAACGTGTGTGGCTCGGTGAACATCGCTACTTCCCGTGCTGGTATCAACATGGATGCTGTCGCGAAGATGGGGCGCGTCGTGAAAGAGGCAGCGGAGCTGACCAAAGACCGTTCTTCGATTGCGTGCGCAAAGCTTGTTGTGTTCGCAAATGCTGTGGGTGATAACCCATTTATGGCCGGAGCGTTCCATGGCATTGAGGAGCCTGACGCGGTTGTTTCAGTTGGTGTATCAGGCCCTGGTGTCGTCGACAATGCGATCCAGCGGCTCGGAAAAGCCAGCTTGAACGAGGTAGCTGAAGAGATCAAGAAGGCTGCGTTCAAGATCACCCGCGCAGGCCAGCTGGTTGGCAACCTTGCTTCAGAACGTCTCGGAGTGCCATTTGGCATCGTCGATCTCTCCTTGGCGCCGACTGCTGAGGTTGGTGACTCCGTTGCGCATATCCTCGAGCACATGGGGCTAGAGCAGGTCGGCACGCACGGCACGACGGCTGCGCTCGCGCTTCTTAACGACGCCGTCAAAAAGGGCGGCATGATGGCATGCTCCCGTGTCGGAGGGCTTTCTGGATCCTTTATTCCGGTTTCGGAAGATAAGGGCATGATTGATGCGGTCCGCGCTGGATCCATCAGTATGGACAAGCTCGAAGCGATGACGTCGATCTGCTCTGTCGGGTTTGACATGATCGCCATTCCTGGCGACACCTCCGCGGAGACCATCGCGGGGATGATCGCTGATGAGGCTGCAATCGGCGTCATGAACCATAAGACCACCGCAGCGCGCCTCATCCCCGTCCCCGACACCAAGCCAGGTGACGAGGTAAACTTCGGCGGCCTGCTCGGCTACGCGCCGGTCATCCCGGTCAATACGAAGAGCAGCGCGGAGATGATCCAGCGCGGCGGCTTCATTCCGGCACCTGTGCACGGGTTTAGGAACTAGGCGTGCTTTCCTTGACCCTCACATTGTGTGAGGGTTTAGGTTTGAAGGCGTGAAGATTTCAGATGTTGCCGTGGCCGCAGGTTGCTCCGTACGTTCAGTGCGCCACCTGCACCAAAGCGGAGCCGTAGCAGAGCCCGCTCGCACGAGTAGCAACTACCGGGAGTACACGATCAGCGACCTCGCTGCTGTGGTCCGGGCTCGTGCGCTTATCGACGCCGGCGTGCCCATCGCCGACGTCGCAGCAAAAGACACAGCGCTTGTGGTCGAGCATGCTCTAGACCAGCTGGATAGCCGCATTGCCCACCTGCAGCAGCAGCGAAAAAGGCTGGCCAGGCTTGCGTCCAATCCTTCTGGCGCGCCGGAGGATATCCGCCAAGCACTGGGTGGAGTATTCACCGACCCGCAGGCGCTCCAGCGCGAGCTGGACGCGTGGGATCTCATGGCGCTGACCGGGGTTACCACTGCCGCCACGTGGGACCAGCTACGTACAAACCTCAACGATCCGGAGTGCGTCAAGGCAGCCCGCGCCGCCGAGAAACTCTGGGACGACCTGGGGGAAATGCGGCCGCGGGACAGCAACGTAGCCGAAACCGCCGCGCGCTTTCGCGAGCTCCTCCCCCACGGGCTGCTCCGGGGCGTTCTCTCTACCCTCCAGCCTGGTGACGTACCACTCGGTGTACACGATGTGCCGACCCGTGGCGCGCAACGAGTCGTGCTGCAGGCGTTGGCGGAGGGCTTCGATGGATAAGGTCCTCTCACTGTGGAAGAGGCATCCAGGCTTCCGTCTTGCACGCTACGAGCTCGAACTGTACCTCGATTTACTGCGGTGGATTCGCGGCCACCGGCTCGTGCCAGAGGATGCGGAGGTCCTCCCCCACCCGCCAGGGCGATTGCAGATGCTCGTGAGCGTGGTTTCGGTCTTGTGCATTGAGATGGTGGTGGTTCACCTGCTCCTACCCGAAAGCACGGTGCGGTTAATTGCGCTGCTGCTGTCCATCTGGGGCGTTGTGTACGTCGCCTCGCTGATCGGCAGCGAACGCATTCGGCCGAGCTACGTTGCCGATGACGTAACAGTACTGCGCCGCGGCAAGCTAGTGTTTGCCGAAATCCCGTCCTCGCTCATCAAGCAAAAACACCACCAACGAACGTTTGCGTCCGAGGTGTCTATTGACGGCGAGACGCTCACTGTAGGCGGGGCAGGTGGCACCGACACGCTTCTAGATCTCAGCGAGGCGATCGACGTCGCCGGTGATCGCTACCCCTGGCAGCGACCCCGGATGCAACCAGTGACTCAAATCCGTTACTACGCCGGGGGTGCACGTGAATCTAGCGCTTCTTCCCGATAAGGAAGTAAGACACCCAGCCAAAGGTGTTTACCACGCCGATGATCGGCGTCCACAGCCACTTGGGGCCACGCAATTTGCTGTCTTCGGCCCTTGCGAGGTCGCGCAGCGCAACTGCTTTGCCGACTGTATCCATCGCCGCAAGCACTCCTACGATAGTTTTTTGGTCTGTTGACATGCTATTCCATGCGTCACGCAGGAACTTCAGGTTTTCGTTGTTGGCCATGTGGTCAGTCTACGCGTCGGTTAGAACAGTACGTTATTGCGCGGTGTGCCGATCACCACACCGTTGAGTCACACGCTAGTCAGGACAAGCGTAACCACAGTGCTTTCGGAGTCAGGCGGCGCCTCAATAAGCGAGCTGCCTGGTGTTATCACGTGCTCCAGCAGCCTCACTGATTGATTGTCGGCGATTCTTCGTCCATAAATATTTTGCGGCCGATCGAGGGCGCATTAGCGGTAATCTGGTAACTCGAATCTCCGTTTTAGTCCTCGATCTCGTAGCTGGTGGACAACAAGACCACTAACATTTTGCAGGTAGTTTTAAGCCAATTCGACGATCTCCATATACTCGTCGCTCCATAGATCTTCATCGCCTTCAGGCATGATAATCACTCGCTCAGGCTCAAGCGCTTCGACGGCTCCAGGGTCATGCGTGACAAGGACGACAGCGCCGGAATAGGTTTTCAGTGCATCCAACACCTGTTGTCGGGACTGCGGGTCCAAGTTGTTCGTCGGCTCGTCAAGAAGAAGGACATTCGCCCGTGAGGAAACAAGCGTTGCCAATGCCAGCCTCGTTTTCTCACCACCCGATAGCGTTCCGGCCGGTTGGTCTAGCTTGTCGCCCGAGAACATGAACGCGCCAAGCAGCCCGCGTAAATCTTGCTGCCCGGCATCAGGGCATGCCTCGATCGTGTTTTCCCACACCGTTTTGGCACCGTCGATGGTGTCATGCTCCTGCGCGAAGTAGCCGATGCGAAGTCCGTGACCGGTGACCAAACCGCCTTCCCCATCAGTACGTTCGACGCCAGCGAGTAGCTTCAACAGCGTAGTTTTGCCAGCACCGTTGGTGCCGAGTACTACGACGCGGGAGCCTTTGTCTACAGCCAGGTCAACGCCGGCAAACACCTCAAGAGAACCGTACATCTTGGTTAGTCCCTTGCCGTAGAGCGGGGTCTTCCCACAGGGGGCGGGCTCTGGGAACTTAATGGAGGCGAACTTATCCGCCACACGGATATCATCAAGTTCACCCATCATGCGCTCAGCGCGAGCAAGCATCTGTTTAGCAGCTGCAGCCTTCGTCGCCTTCGCTCCGAGTTTGGCCGCCTGTTTTTGCAGTGCGGAAGCTTTCTTTTCCGCATTAGCGCGTTCACGGCGGCGTCGTGCTTCATCGAGTGCCCTGGCATCCTGGTACTTCTTGAAGCCCATGTTGTAGACATCAGCCTCAGCGCGCACTGCATCAAGGAACCAAATCTTATTGCATACTGCCTCAAGCAACTCAACATCGTGCGAAATCATGATCAAGCCACCATCGTGCTTGCTCAAGAACGAACGCAGCCATGTAATAGAGTCCGCGTCGAGGTGGTTAGTGGGCTCGTCGAGAAGCAGTGTGGTTTGGGACTTTCCAGAACCCGCCCGAGAGGCGAAAAGGATCTGTGCCAACTCCACGCGACGGCGTTGACCACCGCTGAGGGTACTGAGCTGTTGGTCGAGCACTCGTGCTGGAAGCCCGAGGTTGTCACAAATCTGCGCAGCCTCTGCGTTCGCCTCGTAACCGCCTAGCGCGTGGTACTGCTCTTCGAGCCGGGAAAACTTCTCGATTGCTTTATCACGGGTCGCACCATCTGACTCTTCCATGATGGAACGCTGCCGATCCATCGAGCGTTGGATCTGATCAAGGCCTCGCGCCGAAAGAACGCGATCTCGGGCACTCTGCTCGATATTGCCTTCTTTGGAGTCTTGTGGCAGGTATCCGATCTCGCCAGTACGAGTAACCGTGCCCGCGTAGGGTTCTGTTTCTCCTGCGAGGATTCGCATCGTAGTGGTCTTCCCGGCACCATTTCGGCCGACGAGACCGATTCTGTCACCAGGTTGAACACGGAGATGCTGCCCAGGCGCTTCGAGAAGCGTCCGGGCTCCTACACGGACTTCGAGATCATTAGTAACAATCACAAAGGGTTACTCTACAAGGCCGCGTGAGTAGACGAAAACGTGGTCTAAACAGCGAAACCTAGTGCACGCAACTGCTCGCGCCCTTCTTCCGTAATCATCTGCGGTCCCCATGGTGGCATCCACACCCAATTGATGACGACTTCATCACACACAGTATTCGTCGTGATAGCGTGATCAGCTTGTTCTTCGATGACATCGGTAAGCGGGCAAGCCGGCGAAGTCAACGTCATGTTGACGACTGCTCGGTGGACATTATCGTTAGTTTCTACCCACACGTCATAGACAAGTCCAAGGTCAACAACATTGATACCCAACTCGGGGTCAATGACGTCGTGTAGGTACTCCTCTACTTCACCACAGATTTTGAGCTGTTCCTCGGTCTGTGCTGGCCGCTCGTCGCCATCGCCAAGGTTCGAAGTGTGATCGTTATCCACCATATTTTCGCCTTTCTATTTGTCTATCGCCTCGGACGTGGCGGCTTCAAATGCTTTCCAGCCCAACAACGCACACTTGACGCGAGCTGGGAACTTAGAAACACCTGCGAACGCAATGCCATCGCCGATGGCTTCCGGATCCCCTTCTTTGGTCCCGCGAGAGGTGATCATTTCCTCAAACGAGTGCAACTTTTCCATCGCATCCGCAACAGGTAGCCCCACCAGTTCTTCTGTCATCACACTGGTTGAGGCTTGGGAGATCGAGCAACCTTGAGCATCGTAAGAGACGTCTTCAACCGTCTTTCCGTCGGCAGACAGGTGCACACGCAGCGTCAGCTCATCACCGCAAGATGGGTTGACGTGGTGCACCTCCGCTTCGTACGGTTCGCGCAACCCCTTATGCCGTGGGTTCTTGTAATGGTCCAAGATTACTTCTTGGTACATCGACTCTAGGTTCATCGTCTAGGAATCCTCCTCGACTCCGAAGAAGCGGCGCGCTTCGCGAATGGCTTCAACCAAGGCGTCTACTTCCTCTTTGGTGTTGTACAGGTAGAAACTTGCTCGAGAGGTTGCCTGCACCTCGAGTTCTCTGTGAGCGGGCCACGCGCAGTGGTGGCCGGTGCGGATAGCGACACCGTGAGCATCAAGCACCTGTCCTAAATCATGCGGATGCACGCCATCGACGGTAAAAGCGATCGCACCGCCGCGCTGTTCAGCCACCGCAGGACCAGCGATAACTAATCCTGGAATCTCTTGCATTCTTTCCAGGGCATACTCCGTCAACATATGCTCGTGGCGTTGGACATTTTCCATTCCGATGGATTCCAAGAACTCGACGGCAGCACCAAGGCCAACGACCTGGCTTGTCATCTGCGTGCCAGCTTCGAACCGTTGGGGCGTCGGCGCATACGTCGAAGAGTCCATCTTGACGATCTCGATCATGGATCCACCTGTCAAAAATGGTGGAAGTTCCCTGAAGATCGACTTTCTCGCGTATACGGCGCCCACACCAGAAGGTCCACACATCTTATGCCCTGAGAACGCTGCAAAGTCGACGTCAAGCTCGTGAAAGTTAACAGGCATATGCGGAACAGATTGGCACGCATCAAGGACCGTGAGTGCTCCTACTGCGCGAGCACGCCTCACGATTTCATCGACGTCCGCTACTGCACCAGTTACGTTTGATTGGTGCGTGAACGCAACAACTTTTACAGTATCGTCGAGTTCCAAGCTGTCAAGGTCGATGCGTCCATTAGCAGTCATCGAGTACCACTTGAGCGTTGCTCCAGTGCGGCGGGCCAGTTCTTGCCAAGGCACGAGGTTCGCGTGGTGCTCCAGTTCAGTGACAACAATCGTGTCTCCGCGTTTGATCTGGTGCTTACCGGCACGATCATCACCAAGAACATATGCGACGAGGTTCAGAGCCTCAGTAGCGTTCTTCGTGAATGCAATCTCCTCCCCGTCAGCACCAACAAAGTTAGCGATACGCTCACGGGCAGTTTCATAAGCGTCTGTCGCCTCCTCAGCCAGTTGGTAGGAGCCACGATGGACTGGTGCAAATGTGTTCAGGACGAATTCTTGCTCAGCGTTCCACACAGACTGCGGACGCTGGGACGTAGCCCCGGAGTCCAAATAGACGAGGGGCTTCCCATCGCGCACGGTCCGACTCAGGATCGGGAACTCTGCGCGAATCGCGTCTGTGTTCAGTGTTCCATCGGAATGTAAGTATCCCATTAGATGAACTTTTCGTATCCCTCTGCCTCGAGAACATCAGCCAACGAGGCGTCGCCAGTCTGGATGACCTTGCCATCCGAGAAGATGTGAATGAAGTCAGGCTTCACATACTCCAGGATCCGCTTGTAGTGGGTGATCATTAGGACACCGCCGTTGGTTTCTTCCTGGTAGCGGTTGATCCCCTCGGATACGATTCGCAGCGCATCGACGTCAAGGCCGGAGTCCGTTTCGTCCATCACAGCAAACTTCGGCTTGAGCAACGACAACTGCATGACCTCATGTCGCTTCTTCTCACCGCCAGAAAAGCCTTCGTTGACCGAACGCTCAGTGAAGGAAGAGTCCATCTTCAACAAGTCGCGAGCATCATTGAGTTCACGAACCCAATCGCGAAGCTTCGGCGCTTCCCCACGAACAGCAGTCACAGCAGAGCGCATAAAGTTCGAAGAAGAGACGCCCGGCACCTCAACTGGGTACTGCATTGCCAGGAAGAGTCCGGCGCGAGCGCGTTCGTCGATATCCATCTCGAGGATGTTCTCACCATCGAGGAGTACTTCGCCTTCAGTAACTTCGTAGCGTGGATGACCAGCGAGCGTGTAGGCAAGCGTGGACTTACCGGAACCATTCGGCCCCATGATGGCGTGAGTCTCTCCGCCCTTAATAGTGAGGTTTACGCCCTTGAGAATCGGCGTTGGCTCTTGACCTTCCTCGGTCGGCAGGACGTTTGCGTGGAGGTTCTTGATTTCCAGGGTAGACATTGTTTTACTGATTCCTTTTCGTTTTACTGGTTCGTTTGCTCGAGCTCTCCGGCCACACGTGCAACGAGTTCTTCACGGAGGTCTTCGAGCGGGACCTGATTGAGGACCTCGTTAAAGAATCCGCGAATGATCAAGCGCGTGGCTTCGTCCTCAGGGATGCCCCTGGACCGGAGATAAAACACTTGCTCGTCATCGAACCGACCAACGGTTGCGGCATGGCCGGCTCCAGCGATTTCACCAGTCTCGATCTCGAGGTTTGGAATTGCGTCAGCGCGAGCACCATCCGTCAAGACCAGGTTCCGGTTCGTTTCATATGTATCTGTGCCGTGCGCGCCTGCGCGAATCAGCACATCACCGACCCAGCAGGTTCGTGCTTCTGGCAGATCCGACGCCTTGTCGCCTTGCAACGCACCCTTGTACAGCACGTTCGACCGGCAGTTCGGAACGCTGTGGTCGACCAGCATACGGTTTTCGATGTACTGACCCGCATCCGCAAAGTAAACGCCGTTGAGCTCGACGTCTGCCCCTGGGGCCGTGAATTTGACTCGTGGCGTGATGCGCACGATCTCGCCACCAAACGCTGCTACGTTGTGGCGCAGTACCGAATCGCGCTCCATCAAGATGGACTGTTGACCAATGTGTACTGCGTCCAAGTCCCAGTCCGTATCTACGACTGCGCGTACGTGCGCGCCTGCGCCGATATGCCAATTGACGTTGTCTGCATGCACACCTGTGCCGGTGTACTTGACAACGATGTCAGCCTCTGCATGGGTCCCAACTTCAAAAAGGATCGTTGCAAAGGATGTCACGTCGGCGCCGGCACCAGTGATGGTGACGGTGATGGGCTTGGACAACTTGCTGTTACCAGGCACGGTAATCAAGGTGCCGGTTTTCGCGCTCGACCATGCTTGTGCAGCAACGCGGTCTACGGGCGCGCCGGCTACTTTGAGCTGATCGTCAGCTGCGTCAAGCTCCGTGACGACGACCTCATCTGGCGCATCAATCGTGATCTGGGCGTCAGCCTGTTGCGGGAACTCCCCGTTGTGCAGACCTCGGATGCGGCGAAGTGGAATGAACCGCCAGACTTCGTCACGTCCACGTGGAACGGGAAAATCCTCAACATTGAACGACGAAAACAGATCTCCCTTGTTGTTGTGAGGAGTTGCATTCGATACGGGATTAATCGTTGAAGTCATGGTGATTAGCCCACTGATCCTTCCATTTGCAATTCAATCAGACGGTTGAGCTCCAGGGCGTACTCCATCGGGAGCTCCTTGGCAATAGGCTCGACGAAGCCACGGACAATCATCGCCATAGCTTCTTCTTCGGCAATACCGCGGGACATCAGGTAGAACAGCTGCTCTTCAGAGACCTTGGAGACTTTCGCCTCGTGTCCGAGCGTAACCCGATCGTTCCTAATGTCGTTGTACGGGTAAGTGTCAGAACGAGAAATGTCATCGACAAGCAACGCGTCGCACTCAACGTTCGAGGCGGAATCATGCGCGTTTGCGTTGATCTGTACCAGGCCACGGTAGGCCGCGCGTCCGCCACTGCGCGCAACTGACTTTGAAACGATTGAACTCGAGGTGTGCGGAGCCATGTGTGTCATCTTGGCACCGGTGTCCTGGAACTGTCCTTCACCAGCAAATGCGACGGAAAGCACTTCGCCACGGGCATACTCGCCAGTCATCCAGACTGCTGGGTACTTCATCGTCACCTTTGAACCGATATTGCCGTCGACCCACTCCATCACTGCGCCCTCTTCGGCCTTAGCGCGCTTGGTGACGAGGTTGTAAACGTTGTTCGACCAGTTCTGGATCGTGGTGTACCGGCAGCGGCCACCTTTCTTCACGATGATTTCAACGACCGCGGAGTGAAGCGAGTCGGACTTGTAAATCGGGGCGGTGCATCCTTCTACGTAGTGGACGTAGGCGTCCTCATCAACGATGATGAGCGTGCGCTCGAACTGGCCCATGTTCTCGGTATTAATACGGAAGTATGCCTGGAGCGGGATATCGACGTGGACGCCCGGCGGAACATAGATAAACGAACCGCCTGACCATACTGCCGTATTCAGAGCTGAGAACTTGTTATCGCCAGCGGGGATGACCGAGCCGAAGTACTCCTTAAAGATGTCCTCGTGCTCGCGAAGCGCGGTGTCAGTGTCTACGAAGATGACACCCTTCTTTTCGAGATCCTCACGAATCTGGTGGTAGACAACCTCAGATTCGTACTGCGCAGCAACACCAGCAACTAGGCGCTGCTTTTCTGCCTCAGGAATGCCAAGCTTGTCGTACGTATTCTTAATGTCTTCAGGAAGGTCATCCCAGCTCGTAGCTGGTTGCTCCGTAGAGCGGACATAGTACTTAATGTTGTCAAAGTCGATGCCACTCAGGTCTGCACCCCAAGTCGGCAGTGGCTTCTTTTCAAAAATGTCCAAAGCCTTGAGGCGCTGTTCCAGCATCCATTCTGGCTCTTCCTTAATGCCAGAAATGTCCTTGACTACCCCAGCGTTAAGACCACGCTTTGCTGCCTGCCCGGCAGCGTCTGGGTCGTGCCACCCGTAGTTGTAGCTACCGATTGACTCGATAATCTCTTCGTCGTTCATTGGTTTCTCTAAACCGGGTGCGGGATTAGCTTTCGTCATTATTTTCCGCTCCTTTCAGATACGTTATTTTTCGGCCCGTGAACAGCAGCGAGTGGAATGTTTGTTGTGCAGACACCATTGCCCTCTGTAATGGAGGCAAGTGGTTGGATATGTCGGCCTACGATCTTAGCGATCATTTCTTGCTCTGCTTCGCAAATTTCGGGATGCGCAGACGCTACTTGTGACACCGGGCAGTGATGCTGACAAATTTGAATTCCAGTTCCTGCCTGAGTCACCGAGGCAACATAGCCGTGACGCTCTAAAACGGACACGACTTCGAGCACGACTGATTCAAGGTCGCCACTGCTTGATCGCTCCGAAATCGGCTCCACTTCTTCAAGGATGCGTTCAATCCTAGTTTTGGCGAACTCTTTGACTGCTTCATGGCCGCCAAGTTCTTCAAGAGCTTCGATTGCATCAAGCGCCATATTCTCATAGTTGCTACCGAAGCTTTCTCGGCCTTCTTCCGTCAAGCAGTAGTGCTTCGCGGGACGGCCTCGCGGTGGCTCTTCTCCAGCAACCGGCAGTGGCTCACACGTCTCAATGAGTCCAGCCTCAGTGAGCTTATCCAGGTGCCGACGGATACCGGCAGCTGAAATTCCAGTTTGCTCACCAAGCGTTGATGCAGTCACCGGTCCGCTTTTCAGCAAGAGCGCCATCACTCGCTTGCGAGTGCCACCGTCAACTGACCGCGCTTGGTTCAACACTGGCTCACCTCGCTTCGATCTGCTTTGATCTCTGACTTTCCAACCGATTGGCTGTACACCGACCGGCCTTTACACAACACTACTGTGTCCTAATTCAATGTGCACGTTTAACCCGGTCGTTCGGCTACAATCTTGCCTGTGTTGTTCCAGGATTCACCGATAAAGTCTTTGCTTGATGCGTTTCCTCGCATCGGCAAGCCTGGATCACGGTCGGCTGGGCTGCACCGAGTCTCTAAAGAGGTTTGGCGAGGACAAGACTTTCGTTCAACCAACTACGCTGAGCAGAACCGGTTCGCCGTACTTCGATGGCTGGGTTTGGTCGGCACACTTCTCATTGGCTTGGGAGGCCTCGGGGGCGGGGCCTTGCCGGTCGTCGATAATCCTTGGTTCTCTCTGCCTGGCGGGGCCTTGCTTGGCCGAATGATGCAAGCGTCGTCTTCCATAGTTCTGTTCGGAGTAGGACTCTTGGTCTCCGCTTGGCTGTGTATGGGCCCCTTCGTTGGCGTAAGTGGCCAGAGGCCCCGCGTTTCGACGCCGCTTCTCATGCGAACATTCGTTGTATGGGTTGCTCCTCTGGTGATTACCGCTCCCCTCTTTACCCAAGACATCTATTCATACTTAGCTAATGGTGCAATTGTCCGGTTTGGTCTTGACCCGTACTCCGCTGGACCAGTCGAGCTTCTCGGGCCAGAACACCATCTAGCGCGCTCGGTCCCGTTTATTTGGGCGCATTCTCCAAGCCCCTACGGGCCTGTCGCGTTAGGTATTGCAGCGGCAATTTCTCGTATTACCTCCGACTCTATTGTGCTCGGGGTGATTGCGCACCGCGTCGTATCACTCGTCGGAGTGCTCGCCGCAGCGTGGGGAATCCGAAAGATTGCCGGCCGCTGTGGCGTACCAGAGACTGCCGCGCTGTGGCTCGGGGTGCTCAATCCGCTAACGATTCTGCATCTCATTGGTGGCATCCATAATGAAGCGATCATGCTCGGATTGGTGTTAGTCGGGTTTGAACTGGGACTTCGCGGGGCCGACAGGTTAAGGACCATCAGTTCAGCGCAAGCGTGGGGTTACCTGGCTCTCTCCGCGATCACCATTACCTGTGGAGGACTAGTCAAAGTGACAGGCTTTCTCGGTCTCGGTTTTATAGGCATGGCAATCGCTCGTGTGCTTGGGCAACGCCAGCGAAAAGCTAAAGCTCTTAGCATCGCGGTGCTTTTTCAGACATTTATGCTCATTGTCACTACTGCCACCGTTTCACTTATGACAGGCATTGGGCTCGGATGGGTCACTGGTCAAGGCGGAGCAGCGTCGATTCGTAGCTGGCTTTCGATTTCAACAGACGTGGGCGTAATCAGCGGCTTTCTAGGAATGCTCCTAGGTCTCGGCGACCACATTGACGCAGTTCTCATTGTCACCCGCGGGATTGGAGTGGTCATCGCGGTGGCGTTTCTGGTTCGCCTGCTGTGGGCTACGTTGCGGGGAGCCATTCACCCTGCAGGTGGACTTGGCGTCGCAACGCTCGTGCTTGTTATATTCTTCCCAGTCGTACACCCTTGGTACCCTCTGTGGGCTATTTATCCCCTTGCTGCATGGGCAAATAGGTTCTTTTTCCGCGCCGGGGTGGCTGTGTATTCTGCTGTATTTAGTTTTCTGGTGCTACCGCGTGGTCTCGGCCTGCAAGCAAAGACAGTTTTCACTATTTACGGTGTCGCAGCCTGTTGTTTTGTCGTATTTGTTGGGCTCAGTTTCCTGTTGTATCGGCGCTTTGGTGCCGGCAGGCTACACTAGCTATCCATGAACGCGCCTGTTCTTTCAGTTGACAATGTGAAGAAAACTTTTGGGGACGTTACTGCTGTAGATGGAGCATCGTTTGCCGCAAAAGAAGGAACCGTGCTGGCTTTGCTCGGTCCGAATGGAGCCGGCAAGACAACGACCATCGAGATGTGTGAAGGATTCACCCGGCCAACCTCAGGGACAATCACGGTACTAGGCGAAAACCCTGCAACCCACCCTCAGCGTGTGCGCGACCGAATTGGGATCATGCTGCAGGGTGGCGGATCATATTCGGGCGTCAAAGTCAGAGAAATGCTGAAGCTTTCGGCTTCATACAACGCAAATCCTCACGACCCTGAGTGGCTCATGGCCCTCCTAGGGCTCGAGGGAGTCGCCAATACCACGTATCGACGCCTCTCCGGAGGGCAAAAGCAACGCTTGTCCCTGGCGCTTGCACTTATAGGTCGTCCGGAGCTGGTTTTTCTTGATGAGCCAACCGCTGGCATGGACGCACAGTCACGCAACGCTATGTGGGATATTGTTTCTGCGCTAAAACGTGACGGAACCACGATCGTCCTAACTACTCACCTGATGGACGAGGCGGAGTCGCTCGCCGATGACATCGTGATTATGGATCATGGAAAGGTAGTCGCCGCGGGTACACCGGCGGACCTGACCAGCGGATCATTTGAGCAGCAAATCACGTTCGGTACGGCGCGACCACTCGACGTCGAGAAGCTGAAGCAGCACGTGGCTTTGTGTCAGATCGATACAGCTGTGACCCAAGTTCGCCCAATGCGCTACGTAGTCAACGGTTCGGTTTCTCCTGAACTCGTCGCCTGTATTACCGAAGAAGCACTTCGCCAATCCGTGCTGATTCGGGATATGCAAGTAAGCCACATGGCGTTGGAAGAAGTGTTTTTGAACATCACCGGTAAGGAATTAAGGAGCTAGCGGTGCACATCAAGGAAGGAACCTTTACGCCCGCCCCGCAACGGTCGTCGAAGTTTGCGATGGCCAGCGCTCAGGGACTCATCGAAAGCAAGCTGATGCTCCGTCACGGCGAACAGTTGGTGCTCAGCATCTTCATCCCGGCAGCGTTGCTCATCGCATCAGTATATTTGCCTGTTTTTGGGGATGACTACAGCCTCGACACCCTGGTGCCGATGGTGTTTGCCGTCGCGGCGACCAGCTCTGGATTTACGGGCCAGGCGATTTCGCTCGCCTTTGACCGCCGATACGGTGCGCTGAAGCGGACCGGTGCTTCCGGAGTCCCACCGTGGACGATCATCGTCGGAAAAATCCTTGGCGTGGTCGCGATGGTCTGCGTCCAGATTGCGGTGCTAGGAGCCGTTGCAGGTTTCCTTGGCTGGCGCCCCTCAGTCGTTGGCGCGGTGCTTGGTGCCTGCGTCTTGTTCCTGGGGGTTGCTTGCTTTACTTCCTTGGGCTTGCTCATGGGCGGCTCGCTAAGTTCCGAGATGGTCCTTGCCATTTCGAATTTAATGTGGGTAATCATGATGGGAATCGTGGGTTGGGTCGTCTATTCTGGCGACCTTAGCCACGCTGGTTGGTGGAACCTAGTACCCACGGTTTCGCTGGCAGCTGGTATTTCTGATGCACTCGCGCTGACTGCCAATGGTCCTGCGTTGCTTAGCTTGCTAGCGTGGCTCATCGTCGGCGTTGGCTCAAGCGTTCGCTTCTTCCGTTTCGATGATTAAGGCCATGCGCTCATCGACTAAGATTCGAGCCTGAATAGTCGAACGTGTTTTATACGTCCAAGGAAAGTGCATGACTTTACAACAGACCGGTGCGCCGATGACGCATCAGGATAAAAAGCAAGCCCCCAGTCTGAAGTTGCAACGAACTCTAGCCATGATTCTCTTGCTCTGCCAAGGCGGGATCACCGTAACAGGGTCGTTGGTGCGAGTGACCGGTTCGGGGCTTGGTTGCAATACGTGGCCACTTTGCCATGAAGGTTCGCTTGTCCCCGTCGCTGGTGCCGCACCTTGGATTCACCAAGCCATTGAGTTTGGAAACCGCCTGCTTGCTTTCGTGGTCGCGGCTGCCGCGATCGCCGTGCTTTGGGCTGTCTACCGCGCATCCCGCGGTCGAGATGCCCAATTCTTGGCATGGTTCTCCCTCGTCGGCGTGGTTGTCCAGGCGATTATCGGCGGTATTTCTGTTCGCCTTGATTTGCAGTGGTGGGCGGTCGCCGTGCACTTCTTGCCTTCGATGGTGCTCGTGTGGGTCGCTGCATTGCTGTACATGCGTTTGGCAGAAGACGAGTCCACGGTTGCTCAAGACCGCTACCCCGGGCACATCCGAGTGATCGCCGTGATCGCTGCCGTTGCGTTGAGCTGTGTACTTGTGACAGGAACGATGGTGACAGGGTCCGGCCCGCACTCGGGTGACGCAAGCGTCGGTATGGAAGGCCGGCTTGCGATTGACACAGCGTTGTTGGCATATATTCACGCAGGGTGCATGTACGCGTATCTACTTCTTACAGTGTTCACATTTTTCCTGCTACGTAGAGCGAAGGCCCCGCATGCGGCGCAGAAAACGTCCTGGATTCTTCTTGGACTCATCGTGGTTCAGTGGGCAGTAGGTTTAAGCCAGTACTACATGGGCGTGCCGCGTTGGACGATTCCGATCCATATTGGGCTGTCTTCTCTAGTTGTAGCGTTCACGGCGTTCTTGTACGCGCACGCTGTGCGTCGTGAGTTGCTGTATCGCTAGACGCAAACACCATGTAGCCTGAGAAAGTATGAAAGCGATTGGGTTCGACGCGCAGCAGGTGCGTTGCATTGATATCGCTTCACCGTTCCCCAGCGATAGAGAACTTCTAGTCGAAGTCCTCTACGCTGGGTTTTTTCTTCACGACACCTCCTTCGGCAACCAAGGATGCGGTCGTGTCCTGAAAGACCCCCTCGACGAGGTTGCGCCAGGAACTGTGGTTGCGTGGAGCGATGCCACCGGCCCCATCGCCGAGCAGGTTGTCGTTGACCGAAGCCGGGTAGTCGCTGTATCGGACCTGATCGCCCCACATATTGGTGCTTCAATGTTGCGGCCGGGAATGGCCGCAAGTTATTCGCTATTCGAAATTTTGAAGCTTGTGCAAGGTGAAGCTGTCGTCGTCACGAATGCAGGTTCCGCAATTGGGTTGTACATGATTGCAATCGCTCGAGAGAAGGACATCATCGTGTATGCCGTTTCGGATAGCGAGGAAGGCCGAGTAGCAGCAGATGAGGCTGGAGCCACAGCCGTATTCAGTGGCCAGCCAGGTACTGCTGCACAGATCAAAGCGCTCAATGATGGGATCGGGGTGGATGCAGTTGTGCTGGCACGCTCTGACTTCAAAAATGGCTTTGCGCACGAAGTTGGGCGCAGCTCTGCGCGTACGTGTTGCTATGAGGACTTGGCGTCGATACGAATGGATGCCAACGGCTTCCGTAAGCATGCACAGACTGTTACCAGAGTGCTCGAAGAAACACGATGGGAACCGCCAGTTCACGTGTGTGAATCAATAGATGACGCCAGCTCGCTACTGGGTTCCGAAACTTCGGAGGTTTGTGACAATGACCTTGGAGCCATCAAGCTCCAAGGATCAACGAGCTAGAAGAAGGTAGCGAATAGTGGAGTCCAACCGAGTACCGCATCAACGGAAAGCCCCAAGAACAACGCCGCAAGATAGTTGTTGGAGAGGATAAACAGCTTGAGGGGTTTCACCTTCTCCCCGCGCTTTACCCCAGCATGCAGCTGTGTGGCAACGGCGAGGAACAATGCACCCGAAATCACCGCGGTTGCAAGATAGATCCACGAGGTGGCGGGAACCAGGAGCAGGGACACCCCGACGGTCCACCATGAGTAAATGAGAATCTGGCGGGTTGTCTCCGCCGGGGAAGCTACCACCGGCAGCATCGGGACATTAGCGCGGGCGTAATCCGCTCGGTACTTCATTGCCAGCGCCCAGGTGTGCGGTGGCGTCCAGAAGAAGATGATCATGAACATCACGATCGCCTGCCACCACGCATCCTTGGAGCCGTCGGTGACATTGTCTCTAATTGCCGCCCAACCGACCATCACGGGCATACAACCTGCTGCGCCGCCCCAGATGACGTTCTGCCAAGTTCGCCTCTTCAGCCACTTTGTATACACATAGATATAGAAGAAGTTGGTCAGAATGATAAAGAACGCCGCGAGCCACGACTTACACAGGAATCCAAGCCAAAGCACACTCGCGACGAGAAGCGCCCAAGCAAATACGGCGGCTTTCTGTTTGGTGACCTTTGCCCGGACAAGTGGCCGTGCACGCGTTCGCCCCATTTTCTGGTCAATGTCGTAGTCGGCGACCATGTTAAATGCATTTGCCGCACCGGCCCCCATCCAACCACCGAACAGCGTTGCAAGAATGAGCCACACGTGCACAGTGCCACGGTCTGCTTGCAACATTGCGGGGATAGCTGCTACTAGAAGAAGTTCAATGACCCTGGGCTTCGTAAGCGCGAAGTATGCCTTGATGGTCTCCAATACTTCTCCTCCACATCAAACTTCAACCGTTCGGCTAGAACTCTTACGCAACATAGGTTCGCGTTCAGGTGTCGAGCATTTCGGCTGATATGGTACCGCAACGCATTACACGATGATCTTTTCAGCCCTCTTAATACTTTGACCCTCCCGGTGATGTTAGCCTCCGCTCACCAATTTGTCAGAATTAACGTGGCGGCTACACCCGCGAGTTTTCTTCGCACAACACCGTTGGGTGTCACCACCACAAAGCGAGTTTTACACTAGGCTGGGTCCTGTTCTGTTTCCATAGCATGAATCGAGGATTCTGTGACGCTTTCAGCTGAACTTCAAGCAAAAACTGTACGTAACTATCCCGAAGACTGGACCGACGTGGATACGCGGGCAGTTGATACGGCCCGAATCCTCGCGGCTGACGCCGTGGAAAACTGCGGCTCTGGGCACCCAGGCACCGCGATGTCGCTCGCCCCTCTTGCATATACGCTCTACCAGCGGGTGATGAATGTAGACCCCGCTGACCCACATTGGGCAGGGCGCGATCGCTTCGTATTGTCAAACGGCCACTCTTCCCTGACACAGTATGTTCAGCTCTACCTGGGGGGCATGGGACTTGAGCTCAAAGACCTCCAGCAGCTTCGTACCTGGGGTGCTAAGACTCCCGGCCACCCTGAGTACAACCACACGGACCACGTAGAGATTACAACTGGCCCACTCGGCCAGGGGTTGGCATCAGCAGTTGGTATGGCGATGGCTTCGCGCCGGGAACGTGGCCTGTTTGACCCTGAGGCTCCGGCTGGCGAATCGCCGTTCGATCATTTCATCTACGTCGTGGCTGGAGACGGTTGCCTTCAAGAAGGTGTCACTTCGGAGGCTTCATCTCTCGCAGGGACGCAGCAGCTCGGAAACCTGATTGTATTCTGGGATGACAACAGGATTTCGATCGAGGATGATACCCAGATCGCGTTCACTGAAGACGTTATGAAGCGCTACGAGGCCTACGGCTGGCAAACACTAACGGTTGAGTCCGGCGAGGACGTCGTCGCGATTGAGAAAGCGATCAAGGAAGCACAGTCCGACACCAATCGCCCAACGATCATTCAGGTAAAGACGGTCATCGGCTTCCCTGCTCCTACACTGCAAAACACGGGTGCAGTACACGGCGCAGCTCTCGGCGCGGAAGAAATCGCAGCTGTCAAAAACATTCTCGGCTTTGATCCGGAGATTCACTTCCCGGAGGAAGAGTCCGTTATCACCCATACTCGAAACCTCCGGGACCGTGGTGCTGCGAAGCGTAAACAGTGGGACGAGACGTTTGCTGTTTGGGCTGAGGCCAACCCAGAGAAGAAGGCCCTGTTTGACCGATTGACGGCTCGAGAGCTCCCATCCAACTGGTCGCAGGACTTCCCAACTTGGGACGCTGACGAAAAGGGCCTTGCTACCCGTAAGGCTTCTGAAGCAGTAATCCAGGCTGCGGCTGCGGCCCTTCCAGAGCTTTGGGGTGGCTCCGCAGACCTTGCAGGCTCCAATAACACCCTTATCACGGGGGCTGCATCGTTCGGGCCTCAGGCGATTTCTACCGATATGTTCAGCGCTGAGCCGTACGGTCGCAATTTGCACTTCGGCATCCGCGAACATGCCATGGGCGCGATCATGAACGGCATTGCACTGCACGGCAACACACGAGTTTACGGCGGTACGTTCCTGATCTTCTCCGAGTATCTCTACCCGGCAATTCGCGTCGCAGCACTTTCAGGTATCGACGGCTACTACGTCTTCACGCACGACTCGATCGGCCTGGGCGAAGACGGTCCGACCCACCAGCCGGTTGAAACACTCACTGCGCTTCGAGCCATCCCGGATATGGCGGTGATCCGACCGGCCGACGCGAATGAAACGTCTGCTGCGTGGAAGTCTGCGCTGGAGGCTAAGCCGATGCCGAAGGCACTGGCGCTTTCCCGTCAGAACCTCCCTGTGCTTGAGGGCACAAAGGAAAAGGCATTCGAAGGTGTTGCTCGCGGTGCGTACGTACTCGTGGACTCCTCTACCCCGACGCCTGATTTGATTCTGATGGCTTCTGGCTCGGAAGTGCAGCTTGCTGTTGAGGCCGCGAAGACCTTGGAAACCGAAGGTATCGGAACTCGAGTTGTCTCGGTGCCTTGCATGGAGTGGTTTACACAGCAATCGCCGGAGTACATTGAATCGGTACTTCCTGCAGAGGTTCGAGCAAGGGTCTCTGTCGAGGCCGGTCTGTCCATGCCATGGCATCGTTTTGTAGGCGACGCCGGTCAGTGTGTTTCCTTGGAGCACTTTGGTGCCTCCGCACCAGGTCCAGAGCTCTTCGAGCGGTTCGACTTTACAGCAGACAACGTTGCAGCAGCCGGACGCGCGTCTGTAGCAGCGGTGCAGCGATAGTTGAAGAGTTGTCCTGGTCAAGCCCTCCCCTAGCTTGGCCAGGTCCATTTTTTAGAAAGGAATCTGAGCATGAACACAGTTGAAAAGCTTCGGGAGCTCGGCACGTCCACTTGGCTGGATGATCTCTCTCGCCAGCGCATCGCCACTGGCAATCTAGAAGCTGTCAAACGTGAGAAGTCGGTCGTTGGCGTGACAACCAACCCTGCAATTTTTGCTTCAGCAATGTCGACTGGAAGCGCGTACAACGAGCAAATCCAACAGTTGAGAGCGTCAGGTGCCAGCCCCGACGAGGCGGTTTACGCGATGAGCATTGACGACGTCCGCGACGCGTGCGACATCTTCCGGGACATCTACGATGCGACCGACGGCCTTGATGGTCGCGTTTCCATCGAGGTTGACCCCCGCTATGCGCACGACGAAGCGAAGACGATCGCTCAAGCGAAAGAGCTGTGGGCACGCGTGGGTAAACCGAATGCAATGATCAAGATTCCAGCCACAGACGCCTCGTTGCCAGCAGTCACAGCAGCACTGGCAGCTGGTATTTCAGTGAATGTCACGCTGATCTTCTCCGTGGAGCGCTACCGCGAGGTCATTCGCGCGTACAAGGAAGGTATTCGGCAGGCTGCAGCCAACGGCCACGATGTCTCAACCATTCATTCTGTTGCCTCATTCTTCGTGTCTCGCATGGACACCGAAGTCGATGCTCGCCTTGAGCAAATTGCTACTTCTGAAGCACTTGCGTTGCGAGGCAAAGCAGGCGTGGCAAACGCTCAACTGGCATACCGCTTGTTCCTTGAGGAATTTTCTTCGTTGGATGACCTTCCAGCTGGTGCCAACGTTCAACGCCCGCTGTGGGCCTCGACTGGTGTAAAGAACCCTGAGTACCCTGCCACGTTGTATGTGTCTGAGCTGGCTGGCCCAAACACGGTCAACACCATGCCGGAATCAACTATCGACGCCACCCTGGCTAGCGACAGTCTTCACGGCGATACTTTGTCTGCCAGTGCTGACGACGCGCAGAAGACGTTTGACGCTATCACCGCTGCAGGGATCGACTTGTCTGATGTCGTGCGAGTCCTCGAGCAGGAGGGCGTCGATAAGTTTGTTGATGCGTGGCAAGAATTGCTAAATTCCATGTCGGAAAAGCTGCAATAAAAAGGAGTACATGTGAGTGACGAGAGCACGCATTGGGTGAACCCGCTTCGGTCTCCCGAGGATAAGCGGCTTCCCCGCATTGCGGGTCCGTCTGGGATGGTGATCTTCGGTGTAACTGGAGATCTAGCTCGGAAAAAGCTCCTGCCGGCAATTTACGACCTCGCGAACCGGGGTCTCCTCCCACCGGGCTTTGCTCTCGTCGGGTTTGGGCGTCGAAACTGGTCTAAACAAGATTTTGAGGACTATGTGCGTGAAGCCGTTGAAGCATCTTCCCGCACCGCGTTTAATACGAACGTTTGGGACCGGCTCGCAGAAGGTATGCAGTTCGTCTCGGGCTCGTTCAATGACGACGCCGCGTTCGACGCCTTAGCCAATACACTGCGCTCGACCGATGAAACACGGGGGACGAACGGAAACTGGGCCTTCTACCTTTCTGTGCCGCCCGAGCACTTTTCGAGCGTTGTCCACCAGCTGGACCGCAGCGGAATGGCACAGCCTCACGACCACGGCTGGCGCCGAGTGATCATCGAGAAGCCATTCGGGCATGATCTGGAATCCGCCAAAGAGCTAAACCGAGTAGTGAATTCAGTGTTCCCTGAGCGATCCGTATTCCGAATCGATCACTATCTCGGCAAAGAAACCGTACAGAACATTATGGCGCTGCGTTTCGCAAACCAGATGTTTGAACCAGTGTGGAATTCGCACTACATCGACCACGTACAAATCACGATGGCTGAAGATATTGGGCTCGGCGGCCGCGCGGGCTATTACGACGGTATTGGTGCAGCACGAGACGTCATCCAAAACCACCTGATTCAGCTGCTCGCCTTGATCGCCATGGAGGAGCCGACGTCGTTCTCCCCGGGGCGTCTTCGTGCGGAGAAGCTCAAGGTCCTCCGCGCTACGACTCCCGTCGAGCCATTCGATGAGACAACCGCACGCGGCCAATACGTAGCGGGCTGGCAAGGTTCTGAACGCGTAATCGGGCTCCGGGAGGAGTCCGGGTTTGACCCCAACTCTGCAACCGAAACCTATGCGGCCTGTACGTTAGAGATAAACTCGCGTCGCTGGGCAGGTGTTCCTTTCTACCTCCGCACTGGTAAGCGCCTCGGGCGTCGGGTGACCGAGATTGCCCTGGTCTTTAAGCGTCCACCGTACCAGCCGTTCGAAGACGACCAGACAAAACTACTTACGAACAATGCAGTCGTTATCCGCGTACAGCCGGACGAAGGCGTGCTGATGCGCTTTGGTTCCAAGGTGCCTGGAACTGCATTTGAAGTTAGGGATGTCAACATGGATTTCTCGTACGCAGAGGCATTTACGGAACAGTCTCCCGAAGCATACGAGCGGCTCATCCTCGATGCGCTACTCGACGAATCCAGCTTGTTTCCAACCAATGCGGAAGTCGAGCGGAGCTGGGAAATCCTCGATCCAATTCTCAACTACTGGGAGTCGCACGGACATCCAGATGAATACCGTGCGGGCACTTGGGGGCCCGCATCAGCAGACGCGATGCTGGCCAAGGATGGCCGCCAATGGCGTCGTCCATAATGTGTGCAAACAACGAACGTGAGGCTTAATCCTTGATTGTCACTCTTCCCGACACGACCACACGCGATGTGTCCACAGCGCTCCTAGAGGCTCGTGAAAATTATTCGTTAGCGACTGGGCGCGTGCTCACGCTCTTGGTTGCTGCACATGCCGAGGATGATGTCGATTCTATTCTGGAGACGGTCCGGAACGCGACCATGGAGCACCCGGCTCGAGTTCTCGTCTTGTTGCTCGACTGCCAGAGCGACCAAACCTGGATGGATGCAGAGGTAATCGTCGCGGCGGACGCTGGCGCCTCTGAGATGGTTGTCATGACTCTCCACGGTGAACTTACCCAGCATCTTGACGCGGTGGTCACCCCGCTGTTGCTGCCCGATACCCCTATCGTTGCTTGGTGGCCCACAACTGTGCCAGATGTTCCTGCAGAAGCAGAGCTGGGTAATATCGCACACCGCAGAATCACGAATGCATGGCGCACTATGGGGGCAGAATGCATAGAGCAGCTGGCTAAGGCGTACGTCCCAGGTGATTCGGACATGATGTGGTCTAAAATCACGCCATGGCGCGGCGTTGTCGCCTCAGCATTCGACCGCTATAAACAGCAACCACGCCGGATCTTGCTCAGCGGTATTACCGAGCATCCAAGCGTACAAATCGCAGCCTCTTGGCTCGATGCCTGCTTTGGCGTTGAGGTAACCGTGCAAAACGTAGCAGGCGCCGACGCCATTCCTGGCTCCCCAATCCAACACCTATCGCTGGACTGCGAACAAGGCTCTGTGCAGGTACAAATTGTTGATGAGCACACCGTGCGAGTTTCCGTACCGGGATACCCTGATGCGTTTGTTGCACTGAGTGCTCGCTCGGACGCAGAATGCCTCGCTGAGGAGCTACGCCACCTCGATCCTGACGCCATGTATGCTCGGGCATTGTTACATAACCTCCCTTAACTTCGTACCGAAAGAGGGTCGACGGATGTCCAACACAGTCAAGACCAAAACATTTGCAGACCTCGAACAGCTTATCGACGTCTCCACCTCCGCATTCCAAACGTTGATTTCAGAGATCCACAGCTCCCCTACCGGTGGCGTAAACGGCGACGGAACCGCACGTGTTGTGCTTACTGGCGGAACAGCCGGAATCCGATTCCTTGCAGCCCTAGTTTCATCAGATATCGACTGGTCCAGGGTGAAGCTATTCTTTGGCGACGAGCGCAACGTAGCCGTCAGCCATCCTGATTCGAATGAAGGCCAGGCCCGGGCAGCGTTGCTCGATCATATAGATATCCCAGAAGGAAACATTTTCGGGTATGGGTTGGACGGAGGGACGATGGAGCCCGCTGTCACTCGTTATGAAGCGCACCTGAAAGTTGAGGCGCCTGAGGGGTTCGACCTCCATCTACTGGGAATGGGCGGTGAAGGCCACATTAATTCGCTATTCCCACATACGCCTGCTGTGAGAGAGGACGCGGCTCTGGTTGTTGCTGTAACGGATTCACCAAAACCACCTCCGGAACGTGTTTCGTTGACACTACCTGCTGTTCGGAAAACACAAAAGGTCTGGCTTCTTGTTTCTGGTGCAGAGAAGGCAGAAGCTGCGTCCGCAGTTGCAAACCGGGCAGAGTATCTTGACTGGCCAGCGGCCGGTGCTGTCGGCAAGGAAGAAACGATCTTGTGGGTCACCGAGGACGCGGCACCACGTTAGATTCCCGCAGATTCGGATTTCTGACAAACGAAAAGGCCCGCCGGAAGCTTATTGCTCCAGGCGGGCCTTTTGCTAGCGGCTAAGCAGCAAAAGTCTGAATAAGATTCAGGCCCACGATGCATACAAGCCAGATGAGCGTAATGATAACCGTGTAACGGTCGAGGTTCTTCTCCACGATAGTGGAGCCGGACAGGTTAGCCTGCACGCCACCACCGAACAGGCTCGAAAGCCCGCCTCCCTTGCCTTTGTGAAGCAGCACGAACACTGTCATCAAGACCGCAGCGATTACGAGCACGATCTCAAGAGCCAACGTCATGGTGGTAAATCCTCACTATAAAACCTACATTGATGTAACTCGGACCAGACTACACGAAGTCACCGAATGGTGTTATTCGACGCGCTCTGGTCCGAGCGACATATCTTGCAAATCTACTGTACTGCCTGGGCAGCCGCAGCAGCCAATTTCGCGAAATCCTGGCCGTCAAGAGACGCACCGCCGACAAGACCACCGTCAACATCAGGCTGAGCGATGATCTCACCGACAGTTTCCGTCTTTACGGATCCGCCGTACAAAATACGGATGCCATCAGCAACCGCATCACCGGCCAAGTCACGGATAAGGCCGCGAATAGCCTGGCACACTTCCTGCGCATCGGATGCAGAGGCAACCTTGCCAGTGCCGATAGCCCATACCGGCTCATATGCAATGACGGTCTTCTCCAACTCCTCGTTGCTCAAACCGTCCAGGGATTTCTTCGTCTGCTCTACGACGTAGTCGACATGGGTGCCTTGTTCGCGAATGTCTAGCGGCTCACCGACACACACGATTGGGTTCATGCCGTGCTCAAGTGCCTTCTTTGCCTTGCGGGAAACTAGCTCATCATCCTCACCGTGGTACTCACGGCGCTCGGAGTGGCCGACAACTACCCACGTGCAGCCAAGCTTCTCCAGCATTGTGGCCGAAACTTCGCCGGTGTAGGCACCAGCATCGTGCGCTGACACGTCCTGTGCACCATATGTGATCTGCAGCTTGTCGCCTTCAACGAGAGTCTGGATAGAACGAAGGTCGGTAAACGGCACGGTCAATGCAACGTCCACGAACTCATAGCCGTCCTTCGGGAAGGCGAACGCCAGTTTCTGGGCCGAAGCGATTGCTTCGAGATGGTCGTGGTTCATCTTCCAGTTACCAGCAATCAGTGGTTTGCGAGACATATTCATACTCCTTTTCAACAACGACTACTGTCCAAGTACAGCAACGCCGGGCAGCTCTTTGCCCTCGATCAGCTCGAGCGATGCGCCACCGCCCGTAGAGATGTGGGAGAACCCAGCCTCATCGAGGCCCAGAATGCGAACAGATGCTGCGGAATCGCCGCCACCGACCACCGTGAAGGACCCGTTGTCCTTCGTAGCAGCGATCATTGCTTCAGCAACGGCTTTTGTGCCAGAGGCGAACGCTGGAAACTCGAAGACGCCCATTGGCCCGTTCCAGAACACGGTCTTCGAGCTCTTCAGCGCCTCACCATAACGCGCGGCAGTCTTCGGGCCAATGTCGAGAGACATCCAGCCTTCCGGAATAGCGTCGGCCGCGACGGTCTGCTTCTCTGCATCCTTTGCAAACTCAGACGCTGCGATCAGGTCCTCAGGCAATAGCAGCTTGTCGCCGAAACGGCCGATGAGGTCCTTGCAGGTCTCAATCATGTCTTCCTGCAACAAAGAGTTTTGAACGTTGTAGCCCTGTGCAGCCAGGAAGGTGTAGCACATGCCGCCACCGATAATTACCTTGTCGGCCTTCGCCGCAAGTGCCTCGATGACTCCCAACTTGTCGGAAACCTTCGAACCGCCAAGCACAACAACGTATGGATGATCTGGAGCATCCTTCACCTTGCTCAGAGTCTTGACTTCCTTCTCGACGAGGTAACCAGCGTAGGCAGGAAGCTTCTTAGCAACGTCGTAGACGGAGGTTTGTGCGCGGTGTACTACACCGAAACCGTCAGAAACAAACGCGCCGTTGTCCGCAGCTAGTGCTACAAGCTCAGCTGCGAACTCAGTGCGCTCAGCCTCGTCCTTCGAGGTCTCGCGTGGGTCAAAGCGTACATTCTCGAGAAGCAGAATCTCGCCACCGGTAAGCCCATTTGCCCGCTCATGTGCATCCTCACCAGAAACATCACCGGCGAGCGCTACGAACTGACCTAGGCGCTCACTTAGGGCTTCAGCCACTGGCTTCAAGGAGAACTTAGGGTTCACTTCCCCCTTTGGGCGGCCGAGGTGAGCCATGACAATGACTTTCGCGCCACCTTCCAAGAGCGCCTTCAAAGTTGGCAGTGATGCGTCGATACGACCAGCATCGGTAATATTGCCGTCCTCATCAAGCGGAACGTTGAAGTCAGAACGGACCAGGATGTGGCGATCTTCGACGCCTTCATCCAGAAGCTGTTGCAGCGTTTTCATTGTCATGGGACTCTCCTCAGTTGACTGTTGTTTGCAGTAGTTTTCTTTTCAAACAGTAGCGAAAGAAATGGCCCGAAGTGTGCGTACTGCACACCCGGGCCGTTCTAGGTCTTATGCCAAGTTATCCGCGACGTGCTTCGTCATGCGGACGAACTGAGAGGTGTAGGACCACTCGTTGTCGTACCAAGCAATCAGCTTGACCAGGTTGCCGTCGATGACGCGGGTCATCCCAGCATCGAAGATGGAACCATGGGTGTTGCCGATGATGTCGGAGGAAACGATTGGATCCTCGGTGTACTCAAGCGCCTTGCCAAACTCTGGGTCCTGAGCAGCCTTCTTGATTGCTGCGTTCACCTCATCAACGGTGACGTCCTTGTTCAGCTCGACGGTCAGGTCGGTTGCGGAACCGGTGATCGTTGGCACGCGCATTGCGAAGCCATCCAGCTTGCCCTCAAGTGCAGGCAGAACCAGGGCAACTGCCTTAGCAGCACCCGTCGTGGTTGGGACGATGTTCTGAGCTGCTGCACGGGCACGACGCAGGTCCTTGTGAGGTGCGTCCTGAATGCGCTGGTCGCCAGTGTAAGCGTGAATGGTGGTCATCAGACCGGACTTGATGCCGAACTGCTCTTCCAGAATCTTCGCGACTGGTGCAAGGGAGTTCGTGGTGCAAGATGCAGCGGAGATAATCTGCTGATCATTGCTGTAGTCGGTGTGGTTGACGCCCCAGACGTAGGTGCCATCGACGTTCTTACCCGGTGCGGAGATGATGACCTTCTTAGCGCCAGCCTCGATGTGAGCCTTTGCGTCATTGCCATCGGTGAAGCGGCCGGTGCAGTCAAGGACGATGTCGACGTTTGCATCGCCCCATGCGAGCTTGGATGGGTCCTTCTCTTCGGTAACCTCGATGCGGTGACCATCAACGGTGATGGAGGACTCGTCGTACTCAACGTCGCGGCCGAGCTGGCCATACGCTGTGTCGTACTTGACAAGGTGGGCCAAAGTCTTGTTGTCGGTCAGGTCATTAATCTTCACGACCTCAAGGTCGCTCGAGTACTGATCCAGGATGATGCGGAATGCCGAGCGGCCGATACGACCAAAGCCATTAATGCCAATACGAATAGTCACAGTCTTTACTCCTCTATGTCGGAAATTGTTGAGACTTGCTGATGGGCCGGTACCAATCTCTTTCCGTTCTCGGTGAGCTCCTTGGTTCAGCCCGTTGCTCATCAGTTTAGCGAGAGATTTCAACATGTGCATGGCCACGATGCCGCAAGAGACGCCCTAAAGGTGCATCACCAAAGAGACGGCGAAACCGGGGGTATCGTCTCATAATTTCACCAAGCATGAATGTCTGTTTACCGCCAAAGCCACACCTAATGCGACTCAAACAACGACAAAGGTAATCTCTTTTACCCCCGCGGGGCGTATCTGGCGAAACTGCTTGTGCGCTATCCCCCGGAATTGTGATGTTGCACACAGGGCGGTCTGGGAGCGCCCCAGAACGCTCTATGTTGCCTTCGTGTCTTTACCGCGAGTGTTCGCTATACCGAGCTCAGCAGCCCGCTTGTCAGCAAGGGACAACAGCCGACGAATTCGCCCAGCGACCGCATCCTTCGTCATCTGTGGGTCAGCCAACCGGCCAAGTTCTTCAAGCGAGGCTTGCCGGTGCTCAACACGCAGGTATCCGGCTTCGGCGAGATGCTCAGGCACATCGTCGCCGAGGATCTCCATCGCACGTTCCACACGCTGAGCGGCTACCGTCGCAGCATGTACGCTTCTGCGGGTGTTGGCGTCGTCAAAAGTTGCCAACCGTTGACCGCCACGCATCTGCGCTTGCTTCTCCCGAAGTTTTGCGTCCCACTCCAGGCGAGCAAGAGGCGCACCCATTCGACTGAGAAGCACCCCTATCGTCTCCGCATCACGGACATGTACACGCTCAACACCGCGAGTCTCCCGCATTCTGATGTGGCACCCAAGACGACGCGCTAACCCCACTAGGGCAAGCCCAGCTTCCTCGCATGGGCACTCGACCTCTAAAGCGGCAGTTCGGCCCGGCTCTGTGAGCGCTCCCCTAGCGAGGAACGCACCCCGCCACGCGGCTTCAACTTCAGCAATTTCTCCCGAAACGATTTGCGGGGGCATACCTACCACGAGATGACCAGACTGCGTCCGAAGATTTAGACGCCGATACAGCGCTTCAACACCAGTATCTAGACGTACTTCGTATTTCGTTTCCTTTGTCGCCGAGCCAGGTGAAACCACGGCGAACTTTGGTGAGCTCATGAAAAGAGTTTCAAGAATCAGGATTAAGCGACGTGCCACCGCCTCTTCCGCGAAATCCGCAATCATAGTTACCCCGTGGATTGAGGCGTCAAGTTTTCCTGCAAACCGAACTAACGCGGATGCCTCGGCGGCCGCAGCAGACTTCGCTCCTATTGGAGTTCGAAGCAGCTCTTCTTTGGTTTTGGCGGTCAGCGACACCGAGTGATCCTTTCTACAAAAACATCGGTGGATTAGTGTAGCGCACGTTATGCGTGAAAATCACGAACGAGAGATAGCAGCTCATGTGCAAGCTTGCGTGGATCATGCCGGTTTGTGTTGCGGTGCTGATCATCAACTTCATGAATATCTCGGAACAGTACAGTTGCACCAACTCGATCCGCGGCGCGCCCAAGATGAACGCGTTCGCCCTCCGTCGGGCTAATTGAGTTATCAGCCAGGAACACATCAACATGCAGGTTCGGAGCGTGCTGCTCGAAGACATGAATATGGCGTTCCGTGCTAAATCCCGGTGTCTCTCCTGCCTCCGGAGAAAGATTCAGCACTACAACTACCAACGCGGACGTCTCATTCAACGCGCGGACAATGTCCGGAACGAGTAGATGCGGAATCACCGACGAAAACCACGATCCAGGCCCGATTGTCACCACTTCTGCGTCCATGATCGCCTGCACTGCTTCGTCGGTTGCGGGAGGATTGTGGGGCAAAAGGCGGACGCGTCGCACAGTTCCGGGTGTGGTGGCAACGGCAACTTGACCGCGAACAGAACGCAAAACACGGGGGTCGTCGTCTAACCCCGCGACATCGGCCTCAATGTCGAGAGGCATAGGACTCATAGGAACAACCCTGCCCTGTGCGCCTGTCCATGAGCCGATGACGTCCAACGCTTGCTGAATATCGCCGAGTTCCTCGCTTAGTCCGGCAAGGAGCAGATTGCCAACTGCGTGCCCTGCCATCGCTCCATTTCCGCCAAATCGGTGTTGTAATGTATCTCTCCACAGAGCGCCATCTTCGTCATCCGCGGTCAGGGCTGAGAGCGCCATCCGCAGGTCACCAGGCGGAATGATATCCATCTCACGGCGTAGCCGACCGGATGAGCCTCCGTCGTCAGCAACTGTTACCACGGCGTGGATGGCTCGAGCCTCAGCCGCCCGCGCCGCCAATAGTGTTTGGTATAAACCGTGCCCTCCCCCAAGGCAAGTAAATGCAGGTCCCATAATTTAATCAGTGCTTCTTTCCAACGATAAAGAGCAGCTAGTTGCGTTCCAAGTCACGGTGCAAGACGTTGACGTCCACGTCATCGGACTCCCGAAGCCTGCGTACAATCTCCTCCGAAACTGCGACTGACCGGTGGTGCCCGCCAGTACAGCCGATCCCAACAGTGATAAAGTCCTTACCTTCATGACGGTAGCCCTTGAGCATATCCTTCAGCATTGTCAAGAAGTTATCGACGAATGCCTTCGCTCCAGGCTGCGACAGAACATAGTCTGCGACTGGTGCATCGATACCTCGAAACTCCCGAAGCTCGGGGATCCAAAACGGATTTGGCAAAAACCGTACGTCCAACACTAAATCCGCATCACGAGGGGTCCCGTGTTTAAACCCAAACGACTCCACGGTGACGTGCTGTTTCGGTGCAGAGAGGTCGCCAACAGAGGCCTCAATCGACCGACGCAGGTCGTGAACTGAGAGGTGTGTCGTATCAATAATGAGATCTGCACGCTCCCGAACCGGGGCGATCTCCTTTCGCTCCCGTTCGATCCCCTCTTTCAGCGTGTCATTGCCCTGCAACGGGTGCGTACGTCGCACACTGTCGAATCGGCGGATAAGGACTTCATCGCGGGCGTCGAGAAATAAGATGAACGGAGATAGGCCTTTTGCCTCAATCGCCTCAATCGTCTCCATTAACGAGCCATTGAACATCCTGGCACGTACATCAGTGACTACAGCAAGATGGTCAACGGGGGAATCGTCCGCAGTTGACATCTCGACAAGATCAAGAATGAGCTGCGGAGGCAGATTCTGGGAAACGAAGTATCCCTTATCTTCAAAAACTTTCGCGGCAGTCGACAAACCACCACCAGAAAGCCCGGTGATTATCACAGGGCGACGAGATTCGGATGCAGGTAATAAAGGCGAAGTCATAGGCCCATACTAGCTAGGCTTCGATGTCCTTGTGTAGGTGCTTGTAAATCGTCTCTGCCAACTTCGGCCCGACCCCCGCTACCTCCTGCAATTGCTCAAGCGAAGCCTTGCGAATCTGTTTGACACTGCCGAAATGCTTCACCAGTTCTTTTCGCCGAGCAGGCCCCAGCCCCGGTACGTTGTCCAGTACTGATGCTCTCATCCGTTTCGAACGCTGCTGTCTGTGATAGGTGATCGCGAAGCGGTGAGCCTCGTCTCGTATCTGTTGCAGCAGGTACATACCCTCGCAGTTTCTGGGCAAAATGATTGGTTCATCGTCATCGGCAACCCAGATTTCTTCTAGTCGCTTTGCCAGCCCGATGAGCTGTACATCCACGATACCAAGCTCATCGAATACCGCCTGTGCTGCGTTTACCTGTGGTTTTCCGCCGTCGACGATAAACAATTGTGGTGGATAGGCAAATCGTTGATTGCCGGTGGAAGCAACCTCACTCGCCTCCTCCGCAAACATCATCTTGCTTACTTCTTCGTCGGGATTGGCGAGTTTGTCCTCGTGGTAGCGCTTAAACCTCCGTCGAGTGACCTCAGCTATCGATCCAACATCATCGGAGCGCCCATCGCCGGCTGCTTCTTTAATTTGGTATCGCCGGTAATCGTTCTTCTTCGGCAGACCATCTTCAAACACAACCAGCGACGCCACAACGTCTGTGCCCTGAATATGAGAAATGTCGGTGCACTCAATTCGTAACGGAGCTTCATCCATGCCAAGCGCCGACTGAATATCCTGCAATGCCTGTGAACGGGCAGTGAGATCGCCTACGCGTTTCAGCTTGTGCTGATAGAGTGCTTCAGCGGCATTGCGGTGGACTGTCTCCAGCAACGCTGCTTTGTCGCCACGTTGCGGCACGCGGATGTCAACCTGCGCACCTCGAAGCTGTGTCAATAGCGTAGAGACGTCGGCCAACTCTTCTGGAAGTTCCGCAACAAGGATTTCACGCGGCACCGGAATACTCGGCACCGCTTCGCGATGCGATTGCTTATCGACGCCCCTTCGTCGGAATTGCTCTGTAATCTGTAGGTCTTCTTTTCGCTCCTGGGCGTCACGCTCAACGGCATCTGAGTAGTACTGAACCAGAAAGTCCTGCATCAGTGTGGGAACTGCAGGGTCCTTTTCCCCCTCTTCTAACCGGTCCAAACTGCCGGGTTCGTCGCCGGTCTTCTCAACGACCCAGCCTCGCTGGGCACGAATGCGACCACCACGAACGTTAAAGATTTGCACAGCTGCTTCCAGCTCATCGCTGTCGATAGCAATGATGTCAGCATCCGTATCGCTGCTGAACACTACGGCTTGGCGCTCCATCACTTTGTCCAGTGCGCCAAGGTCATCGCGAAGACGCGCTGCCTTTTCAAACTCGAGTTCTTCTGCCGCAGTAGCCATTTGCTGCTTGAGGGATCTGACAACGTGCTCTGTTCGTCCGCCCATAAACGAGAGGAACCCGGCAACAATCTCGTCATATTCCTGTTGATCAACACGTTGTACGCACGGTGCCGAACACTTATCGATGTAGCCCAACAGGCATGGTCTCCCGAGCGACTCATGTCGATTAAACACACCGTTCGAACAGGTACGAATCGGAAACACTCTCGTCAATAGATCAAGCGTTTCGCGTACGGCCCACGCGTGCGAGAACGGCCCAAAGTAGCGGACACCTTTTCGTTTCGGCCCCCGGTAGAAGAATGCCCGGGGGTAGCGCTCTTTCACGCTCACAGCGAGCATGGGATACGTCTTGTCATCCCGGTACATGACGTTGAACCAGGGATCGAATTTCTTGATCCACGTGTACTCAAGCTGCAGCGCCTCAACTTCGCTCGCTACAACCGTCCACTCCACGGAGCTGGCGGTAAATACCATCTGGCGCGTTCGCGGATGGAGCTGCGCCGGTGGCTGGAAATAGTTGCTGAGTCGAGCTCGCAGGTTCTTCGCCTTACCGACGTAGACGACGCGACCATGAGGGTCGCGAAACTTATAAACACCTGGGTCGGTGGGGATCGTCCCTGGAGCCGGACGGTAGGAAGTGGGATCAGCCAAAACGCTCCGCGTTCCCTATTCTGACGGCATGTACTTAGCTTCGAGCTCGCGGAACTCCGCAACTGCATGCAACGCTAGCTCTTTATCTGCAGCCTGAATCGCCCACAGTGGAACGTATTCAAAGTCCGGAAGCTCTAGCCTGGCCATTCGGGCGCCCTTTGGGAACGAAAGCCCATAGATAACTAGCCAGGGGTAAAATCGCGTCCCGATAATGTTGGCTACCTCGACACCATCCTCATTGACCTGGACGCACGGCCGCGTCAACACGAGCCAGGTCAGAATCGAGAGGATGATACCGACTCCAACGAAAGCAAACTTGTCGAGCCACGTAATTGTGAGGCCCGAAAATTCCACGTCAACGACGGCGGCCATGAAGATGTGCACGGCCATCAGCACAAGAATGCATACAGCTGCGACTTTCTTCAGAAATGGGGACCGAATCGTCAGCTCCCACGGCTTAGTCGAGATCGAAGCGTGTGGGTCTAGTGCGTTGAGGTATGCAAGCTCCGCTTCATCAATCTTGCGTGCAACCGACTGTTCTTCGCTCACTACTCTTTACTCCTCGCTGCCGTAGCACACGCTACGTTCTTTCAGTTATGAATCTTTCTTCGGGGTCGCTCGGACTTTTTCAAGCTCGATGAGGGCACCGATTGCTGCCTGCACGGCTTCCGCGCCCTTGTCTTCCTTCGCGTCCTCTCCACCAGCACGCTCGTAGGCCTGGTCTTCTTCTTCGACGGTGAGTACTCCGTTTCCGACGGGCGTTGATTCGTCGAGTGCGATGCGGGTCAACCCTGCGGTCACCGAGTCACAAACGTACTCAAAGTGCGCCGTCTCACCTCGAATTACGCACCCTAGCGCTACGACAGCGTCGTAACGCTGAGCACAGGCCTGCACCACAACCGGCAATTCTAACGCGCCAGCGACGGTAAATTCCGCATACTTAGCACCCATTTCTCGGGCAGTCGAGATCGCCCGGTCCCGGAGACGCTCCACGATTTTCTGGTTCCACAGTGTCGAAACAATGGCGACTGTATAGCCCTCGCCACTTATCGTCTGCGCATCAGGTGCACCGACACTTGCCATCTAATCGTCCTCCTGCTCAGTCCACGAAGCAGCCAACGGGAGATCATGCCCCATGCGCAACTGCTTGGTTCGTAAATACCGGATGTTCTCGTGAGTAGGCACAATTTCGATTCGAGCCCGCTCTTTCACGATCGGACCGAAGCCGCTGAGCGCTTCCACCTTTTCCGGATTATTGGATAACAGTGTAAACGAAATGATACCAAGGTCTTTCAAAATCTGTCCGGCAACCGAATACTCGCGGGCATCGACGGGCAGCCCCTGCTCAAGGTTGGCATCAACGGTGTCAAGGCCCTGGTCTTGCAGGCGATAGGCCTCGAGCTTGGCGAGGAGACCGATACCGCGACCTTCGTGCCCGCGAACATACACGAGCACACCACAACCCTTTTCTTGAAGCCGACGCATCGACTCGTGGAGCTGCGGACCACAGTCGCACCGCTTCGACGCAAAGGCATCCCCCGTCAAGCACTCGGAGTGAACCCGCACAAGTACATCGTCACAGTTCGCGACGTCCCCGACTACCAATGCGATGTGCTCGGAACCATCGATGCGATTGCGATAACCGTACGCGGCAAACGTACCGAACTCGGTCGGCAACTTGGTTTCGACAGTGCGCTCGACTGTCATCTCATGGCGGCGTCGATAAGCAATAAGCTGCTCGATGGAGATCATCTTGAGACCGTGCCGGTCGCTGAACTTGCGCAGTTCATCAAACCGCGCCATATCCGTCGGATCCTCCTCGGACACAATTTCGCAGAGCACACCGCACGGAGTAAGTCCTGCCAAGCGCGCGAGATCGATTGAGGCCTCGGTATGTCCATCCCGCGTGAGCACCCCTCCCTTGCGTGCGCGCAGAGGCACGATATGGCCCGGACGAGTGAAGTCGTGCGGCCCGTACTTCGTATCGACGAGGCGTCGAATAGTCTCAGCTCTCGATGTTGCGGAAATACCTGTCGATCCTGTCGCTGCATCGACAGTGACCGTATAGGCGGTACCTCGTGCATCTTCGTTGTGCGCCACCATCGGTGGCAACTGCAGTTCATCTGCGCGCTCGTCCTCGAGCGGGACGCAAATGTATCCGGAGGTGTATCGCACCATAAACGCTACGAGCTCTGGGGTTGCGAACTCGGCGGCGAAGATGAGGTCCCCCTCGTTCTCCCTATCCTCGTTGTCAACAACAACGACTGCTTCACCGCGAGCAATAGCTGCTACTGCATCTTCGACGGTGTCTAGCTGCGAATTACGTCCAACGGAGTCCTGAGGAGCATTCATGGAACCCAATGTTAGTGCCTCACCATGTTCTCAACGTATTTGGCAATGATATCGACTTCGATGTTGACCGAATCACCTGATTTCCATGAGCCTGCGGTTGTCGCCTGTAGGGTCGCAGGGATGAGCGAAACTTCAAACCAACCATCTCCTACTGCAGAGACGGTCAACGAGATCCCGCTGATCGTGATAGAGCCCTTTTCCACCACGTACTTTCGTACTTTTTCAGGGAGCGAAAACCGCAGTACGTCCCAGTGCTCACCAGGCGAGCGATGTTGAAGTGTCGCCACTGCATCGACGTGCCCCTGCACAATGTGACCACCAAGTCGGTCTCCCACTGCTAGTGCGCGCTCAAGATTGACCAGGGTTGCTTCCTTGTATTCACCGATACGGGAACGACGCAAAGTTTCAAGCATGACGTCTGCAGTAAAAGAATTTTCTGTGGCCTCAACTACTGTGAGACACACCCCGTCGACAGCAATCGAGTCTCCAAGTTCCACTCCTGCAAGTACGGTCTCTGCGCCGATACGGATCCGAACTGCGTCGTCGAGTGGCTCGATTGACGCCACCGAACCAACTTCCTCAACCAGTCCTGTAAACACTATGCAGTCTCCATTTCTATCAATACGTCCTCGCCAAGTTGGTGCACGTCGCAGATCTTAAATTCGAATGCGTCGCCTATCGTACGCGCCAGTGCAACGTCCAGCACCGAGCGACCTTGGCCTAGCAGTTTTGGCGCAATATATGCTTGCACCCGGTCGACAACACCGCGGGTAAAGAAGCTGCTGAGGAGATTCGCTCCACCCTCAACAAGTACGTCACGGCAGCCAAGTTCCCAAAGTTCTGCGCATGCTGCCTCAGGGGTCGGATACTGCAAAAAGCCTAGCTCGCGTAAGTTTCCTTCGGGCACTTCTCTCGTGCCGATTACAACGCGGCGAGGCTGGTGCGGATACAGGCTTCCATCCGGTCTACGCGCGGTGAGCGAAGGATTGTCAGTGATCGCGGTTCCGGTCCCAACGATGATGGCGTCGCGTTGAGCGCGGTCACGGTGCACGAACTGGCGCGCCTCAGGTCCGGTAATCCACTTGCTGGAGCCGTCAATCGCTGCGGTGAACCCATCCAACGTCATCGCAAACTTCGCGGTCACGCTGACCCGATTGTGGCGTATGGAGGAAATCCAAGGCTGAAGGGCTTCAACGCGGTAAGGCTCGAAGCGGACGTCGATACCCGCGGCTTCAAGCCGCTGAGCACCGCCTGTAGCGAGAGGATTCGGGTCAGCCGTGAGATACACAACCTTGGCAACACCCGCAGAAATCAGTGCCTCTGTGCACGGGCCAGTTCGTCCAGTGTGGTTACACGGCTCCAACGTGACAACGGCTGTAACGCCTTCTGCACGAGCTCCTGCCTTACGAAGTGCTTGAACCTCCGCATGTGGCCCGCCGACGGGGGCCGTCGCGCCGGTAGCGACTAGAACTCCGTCTGGGCTATACAACGCACATCCAACTGGTGGATTGGGACTCGTAGTCCCGCGGACTGCATCCCCTGCTGCGATAGCTGCTTCGATCACGCGACGCCAGCCGCTTCCTTTGCCATCCGACGCAGCGTATCTACTGCCTCAGCGGGATTATCTGCGCCGAATACTGCGGATCCAGCCACGAAGGCGTCCACACCGGCCTCGGCCGCCTGAGCAATTGTGGAGTTGGCGATGCCACCATCGATCCCAATTACCGTGGACAAGCCAGCAGCGCGAATGTGGTCACGCAGGGTAAACACCTTCGAGAGCACTTCCGGCATGAACTTCTGTCCGCCAAAACCGGGCTCCACACTCATCACGAGCACTTCCTCGAAATGCTCAAGATCGTCGAGGTATGGCTCGATTGGTGTGCCCGGTTTAATAGCAAATCCCGCCTGCACGCCTAATTCACGGCACTGCTTCGCAGCAGCGACGTGGTCATTCGTTGCCTCGACGTGGAAAATCATTCGATCACCACCAGCGTTGGCATAGGTCTCGAACCACTGCTCAGGTTCCTCGATCATGAGGTGCATGTCGAGAAACTGGTCGGTCACCCCGTTGACTGCTTTGGTCACATCCGGACCAAAAGAAAGGTTCGGCACAAAATGACCGTCCATGATGTCTACGTGGAGCATGTCGGCGTTCGGAACTTTCTCAACATCTTCGCCGAGAGCTGCATAGTTCGCGGCGAGGATGGACGGCGCAATATAAATCATGCCTCTACCCTAGTGTTTTCTTGCGAAGAACTGCGAAGAACATCGCGTCAGTTCCGTGGCGGTGTGGCCACATCTGCACACTACGATGTGGTCCGACGTTTTCCATTGGCGCAACAAGTTGCTGTGCGTCGCACTCCTCGACTTTGCCAGTGGCCAGCACAGCGTCAACGATGCCTCTGGTCTCCCGAACATCTGGCGAACATGTCGAGTACACGATTACGCCACCAGGCTTTGTCGCAGTAATGGCTGTGTTGAGCAGCTTGAGCTGTAGCTGGGTGAGCGAAGCGATATCTGACTCGTGCTTCGTCCAGCGTGCTTCAGGCCGACGCCTCAACGATCCGAGGCCGGAACAGGGGGCGTCGACAAGCACTCGGTCGTATCCAGACTCGAGCTCAATGGTTGTCGCGTCCCCTGTGCGAACACTGACCGGCAAACCTTTCGTCGCCTTCTGCACAAGCTCCGCACGGTGAGCGCAACCTCGACTGCATCAACGCGTGCACCATCAATTGCCGCCAAGGAACCGATGAACGCAGCCTTGCCACCCGGGCCTGCGCAGAGGTCCAACCAGCGTCCCTGGTCGTCAGCGACGGCCGCTTGGACAAGCGCCCGCGCAATCAACTGAGAGCCTTCGTCTTGTACCGCGGCGAAACCATCGCGTACCGGTTGCAGCTCACCTGGGTTCCCCTCAGGCAAATACACGGCATACGGGGAGTACTTGCCAATGTCGCCACCAGTGATGAGTGCCAACTCCTCCGCGGAGATCTCGCCGGGTCGTGCGACAAGATGCACGATGGGACGCTCCGAGTCAGCTTCGAGGGCCTCGGCCAGCTCCGGATCATCTGCTTCAACCCCTAACGCCGTTGCAAAAGAACGAGCAATCCAAGCAGGGTGCGCGTGCTCGAAGGCGATGCGCTCCAGTGGCTCATTGGGCTTGCAGGTGTCAATCCAGTGCTTCGAGGGTTGCCGGCTCATCGTTCGCAGCACCGCATTAACAAAACCTTTCGCGCCCTGTTTCCCAGCGCCGATAACCAAGCGCACCGAAGTATCAACCGCGGCATGCTGCCCGACTCTGGTGTACAGCAACTGGTAAGCGCCTAATCGCAGAGCTGCGCGTACCTCAGCATCGAGATCAGCAATAGCGCGGCTCGAGCACTCCTGAAGAACCGCATCAATCACACCGAGCGATCGCAGTGCTCCATACGTCAGCTCCGTAGCAAATGCAGCATCCTTGCCACGCACCTTGTGTTCACGGAGTATTCCCGGCAAGACCAAGTTCGCGAACGCCCCGTCTATGTCGACGCGCATCAGCGTCGACCACGCTGCCTCACGAGCAGGGTCACCAATATCAACCTTTGGCGCTTGCTGGTTGGTTCGCTTTTGTGCAACCTTCGCCGTCTTCTTGCTTACTGTCGCAGGCTTACGACGCCCCGCAGACCGGGATCGGAACCCTCCGCTCATACAAATTTCACCCCTGCCTCAATAGTCTCGGTTGCGAGCCCGCGCCCCCACGCATCTGCAGCCATACGCTTCTTCCCAGGCGGTTGTATCTCTTGCAAGATCACATCGACTGTCCCAGTCCCAACTCGCACCCGATTCTTTTCGACGGCCACTTCGCCCGCGCCAAGCGTATCCGAGTCACCAATCGACACCGGCCCGATTTTGACACGCTGCTCACCGAGCATTGTCCACGCACCAGGTCCTGGCGTGTATGCGCGGATCGTACGATCAACTACTTCGGCGTCACAATCCCACTGAATCCGAGCATCCTTGCTCTGAATTTTCGGGGCATATGTGCCATCCACGGGCTGTGGTTCCGGTACTATGCTGCCACTGGCGAGACCATCCATCGTGGCAACAAGCAAGTCAGCACCCTCGTACGCAAGCCTGGTCAAGAGATCGTCCGCGGTATCGGTAGGCAAAATCGCTTCCTCAAACGTAGCCAGAACTGGACCTGTATCGAGTCCCTCATCGATGCGGAATGTCGTGGCACCGGTCGCCGTCAATCCCGACAAGATTGCAGCCTGGACTGGAGCTGCTCCCCGGAGCTCAGGCAGAAGCGAGAAGTGGAGGTTCACCCACCCGTGCTGAGGCAAGTCGAGCAGCTCAGGTGGAACAAGGTTGCCGTACGCTACTACGGGAATCGCATCTGGAGCAATCGCACGTAGACGTTCGACGATTTCTGCATTACCACGCAATGTCCTCGGCTCAAGTACTTCAATGCCATGCTCAAGCGCAACTTTCTTAACCGGCGACGGGTGAAGCGTCCGCCCTCTCCCCTTCGGCGCGTCAGGGCGCGTGAGCACCGCAACTACTTCATGCTCTGAATGAAGCAACGCCTCCAGCGCCACGACTGCAGGTTCTGGCGTCCCAGCAAACACAATACGCATTACCGTTCCTTCCACCACGTTGATGTTCGAACTTGTGACATAGCTTGTTTCTTTTCTTCCGCAGACAGACGCTCCAAGAACACAACGCCGTCAAGGTGGTCAGTCTCGTGCTGAATGCACCGCGCGAGGAGTCCTGTTCCCAGGATCGACAACGGATGTCCCTCTGCGTCGACACCGTTGCAGACTACGGAGCGATATCGCTCCACATCGGCCCTAATACCGGGAATGGACAGACACCCTTCAGTACCCAGCTGACTATCCCCAGAAAGCGGCGACCACGACGGGTTCACAATGTGTCCCCGAAGCCCCTGACAATCGAAGACGAACACCCTCAGGCTGTGGCCAATCTGATTTGCAGCCAAGCCAACACCACCTGCGTTATCCATTGTGTCGAACATGTCATTGACCAGCGTGCGAATCCCAGCGCCAAACTCAGTAACCTCTTGAGCTACTTCATTGAGCACAGGATCCCCGAGCAATCGAAGCCTGCGAACTGTCATGGATCGATAGTCTACCCACCTCTCGGCTCCACGGGCGCAACACTATCCAATATGCAGAGGGTCAACCTGCACCCGCAGCGGTAAATCCTGCTTGCGCGTCGCTCTACTGATCACTCCAGCCCGTAAAGCACGACCTAGCTCATTCCGTTCTTGCACTGCGCACCTCACCAGCATGCGCTGCGCAGGGCCGAACTGCTGCTCGTCCCAAGTGCCAGGTAATGAGACCCCGCTCGGTAAGTCGACAGGCCCCAACAACTCAGCAGCTAAAGGAAGCGTCGTATGTGCGAAAAAATCTTCCAAAGCGACACGTGGTGCGTCCACCACTGCTACGTGAGCAGCTGGCGGAAACGAAACCTCTCTTCGATGTCCAAGCTCAAGCGCCGCATAGCCGGACGGATCCCAGCGCAGGAAGAACTGCACAACCGCAATTCCCGGATCAGCGGTCACGACGACCTCCCCGCCGCGTTCATGGGGCTCAACCAGCGCTGCAGCCGCTATCCATCTCGAATATGTCTCTTCAGCCGCTCGCAAGTCTGGACGTTGCAGCAGCGCCCACGCATCCATCAGCACCGCTGCTCCGTACCCGCCTTCCACTACGGGTTCCGCGCCGGGCGTGGCTACAACAAGCTGTGCCTGAGGCTCAACCTCAGCGAGTACCTTCTCGCCCGAGGAGTTCCGCACACGAACATGAGGAAATGCTCGGCCAAGCTCCTCTGCTGTCCGGTCTGTGCCCAATACCACTGCGCGCAGCTTTCGCGAACCACATGCAACACAACGATAAGACGGATCTATGCGGCCACACCACCGGCAGGTTGGTGCGGAGGCATCCCCACTTTGTGGCAACTCGAGCGGTCCATTGCACGCACGACACCGCGATGGGGTGCGGCAATCACCGCAAGCCAGCGCACGAATGTATCCAGCACGAGGCACCTGAAACAGCACCGGGCGATTACGCTCAAGAGCCCGCTTTGCTGCTTGGAACGCCGCAGAAGGAAGCCTTGCTTGCCTTGCACGTGGGTCACGTTCTAGTGCGATGTCGGAATCCCCCGCTGCATAGATCCGCGGCATCCGCTCTCGAATCGTGCCTTTCGACGCCTCCAACCCATGCATCCAACCCGATTCGACCAGCATTTGGGTTTCTGCAGTTCTTGCGACACCACCGATGATTAAAGGGACGTGCTCAAGCGCGGAGCGCGTCGTCAAGACCTCGCGAGCATGCACATACGGCTCACGCGGATCAACAAGATTGTCGTTGCCGTCATCCATGAGCACAAGCAGTCGAAGATCCTGTACCGGCGCAAACGCGGCAGAGCGAGTCCCCACCACGATTCGGGCCTGCCCATGCAATGCCGAAAGATATCGTGAATACCTTGCCTGCGGACCCTGTGCAGAAGTGAGCGTGCTTATCTGCCGAGGCCCGACCACCTTCTTCAACTGTGCTTCGAGGCTATCTACATCTCGCTGGTCCGGTACGACGATGAGTGCTCCGCCACCGTCAAGCGCGACTTTTGCAGCCAAAGCAGCAACAGGACCTGCCCACGGAGCACCTGGTGCAACCTGCCACGCTGCTCGCACTAGCTTTCTGGCAAGCACAGCATCGACGAATGATTCACCGTATTGATATGTACTCCATCCCGAAAGATCTGGCTCGGTGGCCGCACCAAGCTCCGCCCAAGGTGTAGAAGTGTCTGTCTCTTCAGCTTTCTTATGTCGAGGAGGGATCGCTGAGCGATAGATATCAGACCTGACGCCGGCATAGCGCTCAGCGAGTGCGTCGACAAGCTGGCGTAACTGGATTGGAGCGACGACCTCCGATGAAATCACGCGCTCGAGGAACCGCAAGTTACCTACATGCTCAGGGGCCTCCGTCCGGCCAAGAATCAACCCATCAACAAGTCGACCAGCGAACCGCACCCGCACCCGCGTTCCCGGCTGCGCATCTTCTGACTGCTCCTCAGCTACGTAGTAGTCAAAGGTGCGGTCTAGATGTGCCAACCCAAGCTGGGGTAGCACCTTGGCGACAGGAAGGAAGGTTGCGGGCTGCTTCGACATTCAGCCGTGCCTTATACCCCTGCTGCAGCGCGCAGGTCATCTACCTTGTCCAAACGCTCCCACGGCAAGTCGACATCCGTGCGTCCAAAGTGACCGTACGCAGCCGTTTGGGCATAAATTGGGCGAAGCAAGTCAAGTTCTTTGATGATTGCAGCCGGACGAAGGTCAAAGACCTTCTCCACAGCCTGCTGAATTGACTCGTTCGTCTGTCCTTCAGCTGCGGTGCCAAACGTCTCAACGTAGAGGCCAACCGGGGTTGCTCGCCCAATCGCGTACGCTACCTGCACCTCGACGCGGTCTGCTAAACCAGCTGCACAAATATTCTTGGCAACCCAACGAGTTGCGTACGCAGCAGAGCGGTCAACCTTTGATGGATCCTTGCCGGAAAACGCACCACCGCCGTGCCGGGCCATGCCACCATATGTGTCTACGATGATCTTTCGCCCAGTCAACCCGGCGTCTCCCATCGGGCCCCCAAGCACAAACGAACCCGAGGGATTAATCAGTAGCTTGGTGTCATCCGTGTAGAACTTCTCTAACCCAGCGTCAGCGATTACCCACTCGAGCACATGGGTACGGAGCGCGTTCTCGAGTTCCTCTCCGACGAAGTCCGGGTCGTGTTGCGTGGAAATAACCACGGTATCCAGTGCCACTGGGGTGTCGCCGTCGTAAGCGAACGTCACCTGAGTCTTACCGTCCGGGCGCAAGCCCACAACGGTGCCCATCTTTCTCACCTCGGTCAAGCGTCGCGCAAGTCGGTGCGCAAGCGCAATTGGTAGCGGCATGTACTCTTCGGTTTCATTCGTAGCGTAACCAAACATCAGCCCCTGATCACCAGCACCTGTTTGGTTGAGCGCTTCGATGGTGTCGTTCTCGCGCGACTCCTGAGAAAAACTAACGCCGTCCGAAATTTCAGCAGACTGATCGCCGATGGCGATGTTCACTCCACATGTACGGCCATCAAAGCCCACCTCCGACGAGGAAAACCCGATTCCGACCAACTTGTCGCGGACAATCTTGGCGATGTTTGAGTAAGCCTCGGTTTGTACCTCACCCACCACGTGCACCTGACCGGTCGTCACTAAGGTTTCTACAGCGACACGCGAGGACGGATCCTGCTTGAGCATGTCGTCCAAAATCGCGTCCGAAATTGCGTCGCAGATCTTGTCGGGGTGACCTTCAGTCACCGATTCACTGGTGAATAAACGGTAGTACGTACCAGTATCACGTGTAGACAAAGCGGTCTTCCTTTTGCTCTTTCGTTCCTACAGAGAATGGCCAGCGAAGACGTACCAACGCCAACCGTTGATGCAATGCACCTTAGAGTAGACCACTCGGTCTAATAACTCAAACGTCGTTTCTACATGTGGAGTGACTCAACCTTATCCAGCAGGTGCACTGCAACTTCCAGCTTTGTACCATGCGGAATCGCCTGTTCCCGACCCGAACTATCAAGGAACCACCCCTGATTGTGTGCCTGCCCGAAGACAGCTCCCTGCGCCACCGAATTCACCATCAGACCGTCCACTCCCTTGCGCTGCAGCTTGCGCCGGGCGTTCTCAAGTTCGTTATCGGTCTCCGCAGCGAACCCAACAATCGTCGCAGAGGTAAGCCCCTTTTTCCTCATCTCACCAAGTCCCTGCAAAATATCGGGGTTTGCAACCAGGTCCACCTGAGAAAGCTCTTGACTGTTATCATCTTTCTTCAGTTTCTTCTGCGCCGCATGCCGTGGCCTCATATCAGCTACAGCAGCAGCCATAACGATGATGTCGGCTTGTGGAGCAAGGCTGCGCATCGCCTCATTCATCTGGAGAGCAGTAGTGACACGATGTATCTCAGCACCAGCGGGGATGCTCAAGTGGTCAATGGCACCCGCGACGATATCAACATGGGCACCTCTTTGTGCTGCAATTTCTGCCAGAGCAAAACCTTGCTTGCCGGAGGAATGATTCCCCAAGAATCGGACAGGATCAAGTGGCTCCCGAGTGCCTCCGGCACTGATCAACACTCTTTTGCCCTTGAGCGTTTGCTCAATTGGCCCGGTAGCAGCCACGGTCTCTGTCAGCTTGACAATCTGCGAGGGGTCGAGAAGCCGACCTGCCCCACTGTCCTTGCCCGTCAGCCGCCCATGCGCTGGCTCCAGTACGGTGTACCCCCGAGAGCGAAGGACCGACACGTTGTGTTGCGTAGCGCGATTGTTCCACATCTCAGTATGCATTGCCGGAGCAAGCACGACGGGACACGTTGCCATGAGCAGTGTGGAAGTTAAGAGATCATCAGCGCGCCCACCAGCCACGCGCGCCAGAAAGTCTGCAGTAGCAGGAGCCACCACAATGACGTCCGCATCCTGCCCGATTCGTACGTGCTGCACCTCATCAACGCGCGAAAAAACATCAGTGTCTACCGGAGCGCCAGACAGCGCCTCAAAAGTGGCCGCACCTACAAACTTCAAGGCGTTTTCTGTCGGAATAACCCGTACGTCAACCCCCTGCTCGCGAAATCCGCGAACAATCTGACAGGCTTTGTACGCTGCGATACCGCCCGAAACGCCAACGACTACCTTGCTCACTTCGTTCATAGCAACAGAGTGTACGCAAAACCCCGCAGCCGCTTCCATTAGGGAGCCACTGCGGGGCAAGTGTGTGATATGAGGGTGCGGGGAGTTACATGCCCTCTTCGTGCTCGAGCAAACTCGAGTTGATCTCACGAAGCGCGATCGAAAGCGGCTTCTCACCCGGCTCTGGCGTCACCAATGGCCCGATGAACTCAAAAACGCCCTCGTCTGAGTTCTGGTAGTAGCTATTGATTTGGCGGGCGCGCTTGGCCGCAAAGATTACCAAGGCGTACTTCGACGAAACCTTCGTCAGTAGCTCATCAATCGGGGGTGCGGTAATACCATCAGGGGTGTCGTATGCTTTTTCTTCCGCGTCGCCCGCAGAGCCATCTTGCAACAGATCGCTGTTGATCGTGCTCAATTCAACCTACTTCTCGTTGTACTTCAATTAATTGTCAGTGTCTCGGCCGTCAGACCCCACAAGAAGGTCCACTATAGCAGCGACAGCGTCATCGATGTTGTCATTGACCACGACGTTGTCGAATTCGTCCTGTGCCGCAATCTCGTTGCGGGCAGTTTCCAGACGACGCTCGATCACCTCTTGCGTCTCCGTGCCCCTGCCAGTGAGTCGCTCTACAAGAATCTCCCACGACGGCGGGGCCAAGAACACGGTGGCCGCCTCTGGCATCAAGCCTTTGATGTTTCGAGCTCCAACCAAGTCGACTTCGACGAGGACTGGCCGACCAGCCTCCAACGCCTCGCGCACTGGAGAAGCTGGAGTACCGGAGCGCTGGAGCCCTCCATGGATATCTGCCCACTCAAGCATCTCGCCCGAATCAATCTTCTGTTGGAACTCATCGGGCGTAACAAAGAAGTAATCCTTGCCGTCCTGTTCGCCCGGCCGAGGTGCGCGCGTTGTCATTGAGACAGAGAAGTACAGTTCAGGAACTTCTGTGCGCAAGCGCTGCACAACGGTTGACTTCCCTACCGCCGAGGGACCGGCCAGAACTACGAGATTACCGCGTGAAGTGGGAGTCGACACTGGATTAGTCCTCGGAGAAACCAAAGCGCTCAAGCAGGGCACGGCGCTGACGGTCACCCAGACCGCGCAGACGACGCGTCTGTGCAATCTCAAGCTCTTCCATGATCTCGCGAGCCTTCACCTTGCCAACCTTTGGCAGAGCCTCCAGGAGCGCAGAGACCTTGGTCTTACCGATAATTTCATCGGTAGCTGCCTTCTCCAAAACCTCAGCGAGGTTCGTGTCGCCGCGCTTCAGCGAAGCCTTCAGCTCTGCACGCTGCTTACGCGCTTCTGCTGCCTTCTCAAGTGCTGCCTTACGCTGCTCATCGGTCAACTGTGGAAGTGCCACGGTTTCCTCCATGTAAATAGTAGTTCTATTGCTCCAGTGCTTTGGCACCGGACCGCGATTTACCAGCCCCGATAGTACCGGACTAAGCAAGCGGCTCCGAGCCAGTGTAGCACTAGGAAGTTTTCTTCATGATGTATTGCATGGCGTTTAGCCACGTCAACGCATCGACGCAACTAAACTACCAGCAATTATGCAATCTGGTAAATACGAGCTGTCCCTATTGCCAATTCGCCTGGTCAACAGCACGTTTTCGCAGTTCATCTGGGTCCGGACCAGCAGTAAGAATCCCACGTGACATATTGGGATAAAACTGCCCAACTCTCTTCCCCGCGATCTCACGAACGTCGTTAAAGCTAGCCCCTTGTGCGCCAACGCCTGGCATAAGGACTGGCCCAGTAAACCTCGAAAGATCAAGCGCGTATGAGAGCGTCGCCCCCACCACAATCCCCACATCTGAACGGTGCGTGCTATTCAGCGCCTCACAGGCATCAACCATCTGCTGCGCGATTGTTACACCGTCTATCTGTTGAGATTGGAACTCCTGCGCCTCCGGGTTCGAGTTAGCAGCCATAACAAATACTCCTTTCCCATACTCGAAGGCAGTGTTGATTGCAGGGGCAAGGGAACCAACGCCAAGAAACGGAGTCAGCGTGAGGGCATCCACTTCTAGGGGCGATCCCGGTCGAAGCCAAGCGTCGGCATACCCTTGCATTGTCGAACCGATATCCCCTCGCTTCGCATCTGCTATCACAAGCGTTCGTGACTCCCGGAAGCGTTGAATGAGTCGCTCTAGGACGCGGAAGCCTGCGGATCCAAATCGTTCATAGAACGCGACCTGTGGCTTGACCACAGCTGCATGGCCGGCAAACGCCTCAACACAGGCATCGGAAAACGCGGCAAGGCCATCTACGGTATCTGGGAGACCCCACTGCTCAAGGATCTGTGCATGCGGGTCGATGCCCACACACAGCTGCCCGTGTTCACGGGCAGCACTGTGTAAGTCGAGCGCAAAGGACACGGCTACTTATCTCCGTTCTCAGTCCGAGTTTCGGACTCAAGTTCCTGAAGGCTCATGACAGCGATTTCATTGTCACGAAGCGCTTCGATGCCTTGGACTGCGGCGGTAACGCCCTGAACTGTCGTCATGAGTGGTACGCCGTGTGCAACGGCTGCGGCGCGGATATCGTATCCGTCGTGGCGTGCACCTGAAGATCCTGCGGGCGTGTTCAGAATCAGGTCAATCTCACCATCGTTAATGCAGTCGACGATCGATTTGCCTTCCGCCCCGTTTCGGACGTCTGAGGCCTTCAATACGATCTCGCAAGGGATCCCATTCCTTCGCAGCATTTGGGCTGTGCCGCCTGTAGCCAGAATCTTGAATCCCATTGTGGAAAGGCGCTGAATTGGGAAAATCAGGGTTCTCTTGTCACGGTTGGCGACAGAAACGAATACTGTGCCTTCCGTCGGAAGTGCGCCAAAGGCTGCTGCCTCAGCCTTCGCGTAGGCAACTCCGAACGACGGCGCTAAGCCCATCACTTCGCCAGTCGACTTCATCTCTGGACCAAGGATGGTGTCGAGCATCGCTCCGTCCGGCCGACGGAAGCGGTTGAACGGCAACACGGCCTCTTTCACTGCGATTGGGTGATCAAGTGGCAGCGAGCCACCGTCGTAGTCACTCGGGATCATCTCTTCGGCCTTCAGCTCTGCGATGGTCGCACCCATCATCACACGAGCAGCCGCCTTGGCTAGGTGTACGCCGGTCGCCTTCGACACGAAAGGAACGGTTCGCGACGCACGCGGGTTGGCTTCAATGACGTAGAGGATGTCGTCTTTCAACGCGAACTGTACGTTCATCAGACCAGTAACACCGATACCGTGCGCCAACGCCTCTGCAGAACGACGCACCTTTTCAATGTCCTCTGGCCCAATGGTCATCGGAGGCAGTGCACAAGCCGAATCGCCGGAGTGGATGCCGGCTTCCTCGATGTGTTCCATGACGCCACCGAGGTAGACGTCCTTACCATCCGACAGCACGTCGACGTCGATCTCAATTGCGGAATCTAGGAAGCGGTCAACAAGCACAGGGTGATCCGGCGAGAGTTCGGTTGCGCGATTGATGTAGTCTTCAAGGCTTTGCTCGTCGTAGACAATCTCCATGCCTCGGCCGCCCAGCACGTAGGAAGGACGAACAAGGACGGGGTATCCAATCTCATTTGCTACTCGACGTGCCTCTTCGAAAGAAACGGCGGTACCGTACGCTGGCGCAGGCAGTTTGGCAGCGTCGAGCACCTTGCCAAACTCGCCGCGGTCTTCCGCGGAATCGATGGCCTCGGAGGTAGTTCCGACTACCGGTACCCCGGCGTCAGCGAGTCGCTGCGCGAGCCCGAGTGGCGTCTGACCACCCAACTGCACGATAACCCCTGCAACCGTGCCAGACAGAGACTCAGCGCGATAGATCTCCATGACATCTTCGAAGGTCAGAGGCTCGAAGTAGAGCCTGTCAGCCGTGTCGTAGTCAGTGGAAACGGTCTCCGGGTTGCAGTTGATCATCACTGTCTCGTAGCCAACCCGCGAGAGCTCCAGCGCGGCGTGGACGCACGAGTAGTCAAACTCGATGCCTTGACCGATGCGATTCGGGCCTGAGCCCAGGATCAGCACCTTCTCCTTATCGGAGGAGGCGACCTCAGACTCTGCCTCCGGATCCCATTCGTACGCGGAGTAATGATACGGCGTCTGCGCTTCGAACTCACCCGCGCAAGTATCAACGGTCTTGTATACAGGGTGGACACCAAGAGACCACCGGAGCGAACGTACGCCATCTTCGCCGGCTAGCTCAGGGCGAAGCGCGGCAATCTGTGCATCAGAGAGCCCGAAAACTTTCGCTTCGCGGAGCAGCTCAGCGTCGAGAACGGGGGCGTCGATAAGCGCCTGGCGGAACTCAACGAGCGCTGCCAACTCAGCGAGGAACCACGGGTCAATCCCACTGGCTTCGTAGACCTGCTCGATGCTCGCGCCCAAGCGCAGCGCGAGTTCAACATCGTACATGCGCTTATCGGTCGGGATGCGCAGATCCTGGAGGACAGCATCCACATCATTCTCACGGCCTTCAGCAAAGTAGCTATCCGGCTTCGTCCAGAAACCGTTCGGCTTCTCTTCCATTGACCGCATGACCTTATTCAAGCCTTGGATGTAGTTGCGCCCAATGCCCATTGCTTCGCCAACAGCCTTCATCGAGGTGCCCAACGTCTCGTCTGATCCAGGGAACTTCTCGAACGTAAAGCGAGGCATCTTGACGATGACGTAGTCGAGCGTCGGCTCAAACGCGGCTGGGGTCACCCCGGTGATGTCGTTTTGAATCTCATCCAGCGTGTAGCCAATAGCCAGCTTGGAGGCGATCTTTGCAATCGGGAAGCCCGTCGCCTTCGACGCAAGAGCCGAAGAGCGAGAGACACGTGGGTTCATCTCAATTGTGATGATGCGCCCGTCAGTTGGGTTCACCGCGAACTGAATATTGCAGCCACCCGTATCGACGCCCACTTCGCGGATAATGGCGATACCCTGATCACGCATGGTCTGAAACTCCCTATCCGTCAGCGTCATAGCCGGCGCGACGGTGACAGAGTCACCTGTGTGGACACCAAGCGCATCAACGTTCTCGATTGAGGCGACCACTATGACGTTGTCATTGCGGTCGCGGACAAGCTCAAGCTCGAACTCTTTCCAGCCGAGAATAGACTCCTCGATCAGCACATTTGCCTCCGGGGAGGCGTCAAGTCCTCCACCTGCGATGCGGTCAAGGTCCTCCATAGTGAACGCGAGACCAGAGCCAAGACCGCCCATGGTGAAGGAAGGACGGACAACGACCGGAAGCCCAAGCTCCTGGACAGTCTCGTGGACTTCATCCATCGAGTAGCACACGCGGGAGCGGGCAGATTCACCGCCGATCTTCTCGACGATGTCCTTGAACTTCTGCCGATCCTCACCGCGCTCAATTGCATCGATGTTTGCGCCAATAAGCTCCACGTTATGCTTTGCCAGGATACCCTGGCGCTCAAGTTGGATCGCTGCGTTCAAGGCAGTTTGACCGCCGAGCGTTGGCAGAATCGCATCGACTGGATGCCCCTGCTCTGCTTCACGGGCCAAGATCATGTCGATGTAGCTTGGGTCAATCGGCTCAACATAGGTGTGATCCGCAAACTCCGGGTCCGTCATGATCGTTGCCGGGTTCGAGTTAATGAGCGTGACTCGTAGACCTTCTTCCTTCAGGACGCGGCACGCCTGCGTCCCCGAGTAGTCAAACTCGCACGCCTGGCCAATAACGATTGGCCCGGAGCCAATAACCATCACATGGTTGATATCTTCGCGCTTCATTGTGTGAATCTCCTCTAATGCTGGTTACTGGTTGTTCGGGCTCTTCGAGTCCATCAACGAGATGAACTGGTCAAACAGCGGGTTCGCATCGTGCGGTCCGGCGGCTGATTCGGGGTGATACTGCACGGAGTACGCCATGTTGTTGTCCAATGCCACGCCTTCGACGGTGCCATCGTTCAGGCAGACATGTGTGATGGACGCCGGGCCGAAATCTGTCTCGAATGTGTCGCCTTCCTTGCCGCGGAGGGCAAAACCGTGATTTTGGCTCGTGATATCAATCTTTCCCGTGCGCAGGTTCTTCACCGGAACGTTGACTCCCCGGTGGCCGTAGCGCAGCTTGTATGTCTCGAGGCCAAGCGCACGACCTAAGATTTGGTTACCGAAGCAGATCCCGAAGAACGGAATCTCAGCAGCGATAATATCGCGAACAATCGCCACCATTTCGTCTGCGGTGGATGGGTCTCCTGGACCGTTCGAGACGAACACACCATCCGGTCGGTACTGTTCAATATCCTTTAGCTGAGTATTTGCCGGCACCACGACGGTCTCAATGCCCCGTTGTGCAAACTGCATAGGCGTAGCAGTCTTAATACCCATGTCGTAGGCGACGACGGTGTAACGCTTCTCGCCTTCAGCGGGGATAGTGTACGGCTGCTTCGTCGAGACCTCTTCGCTGAGGTCTGCCCCAGCCATCGCAGGCTGCTCGTTCACCAGCTTCACTAGCTCATCGACTGGACGCTCGGTGTCTTCACCGACGAAAATTCCTGCCGCAATAGAGCCGTGATTGCGGAGATGACGCACCAGAGTACGAGTGTCCACCCCGTAGACGCCCGGGATACCTTCGTTTTCCATCTGTTCTGCAAGGCTGCGCTTTGCGCGCCAGCTCGAGTGCACGGTGGAAAGATCGCGGATCACAAGGCCAGCAGCCCAGATCTTGTTGTCGTGGGACTCATTGTCTTCGTCGTTCCAACCGGTGTTGCCGATCTGTGGGGCTGTAAGGGTCACGATCTGCTTGTGGTAGGACGGGTCAGTCATCGTTTCCTGGTAGCCCGTCATCGCGGTGCTAAACACTGCCTCTCCGAAGACCTGCTTCTTCGCCCCAAATGAGAAGCCTCGAAAAACCTTTCCGTCGCCAAGCACGAGAAGCGCTGGGATACGTTCATTAACCATATTGTTTAGTTCCTTTACTCGTTATCAGCTTGGTACGTAATAGCTCCACGCAGCATCGTCATTTTGACCTGCGCATTAAACTGCATTCCCTCGTATGGTGTGTTCGAGGCCTTCGACGCCAACTCTTCCGGCTCTACCGTCCACGGCGAATTCGGGTCGACCAAGGTGAGGTTTGCTGGTTCGCCAGCAGTAATCGGTCTCCCCTGGTCCTCCAGCCTCAAAATCTCAGCTGGTCTCTCACTCATTACCTTTGCGACGAACCGCCAGTCCGCCAACCCCGCTTCAACGAAGACACGCGCGATGATTGCCAGCGATGTCTCGAGCCCCAGCATGCCTGGCTTCGCGTGTTCAAACTCCACACACTTTTCTTCCGAACCGTGCGGGGCATGGTCCGTCGCAACTACGTCAATAATCCCGTTCAGCAAAGCGTCACGAAGCGCAATTGTGTCTCTGTGCTCACGCAGCGGCGGGTTTACCCGGAAGTTTCCGTTAAACGTTTCCAGCTTCTCATCTGTCAACAGCAGATGGTGCGGTGTAACCTCCGCCGTAATCTTTGAGGAATGCTGCTTCGCCAGGCGCAAGAGCTGAACAGTTCCTTCCGTCGAAGCGTGGCAGACGTGGAGACGTCCGCCGTAATCGCGCGACATGATCATATCCCTGGCGACAATCGATTCTTCAGCTACGCGCGGCCATCCACGAAGGCCCAGCTTCGCAGCCATTGGCCCTTCGTGAGCGCTGGCGTCTTCAGTCAGACGGTGATCCTCGGCGTGTTGTGCGAGCAGCACATCATATGCTTTCGCATATTCAATTGCGCGCCGCATGATTTGTGGATCGTTTACGCATTTTCCGTCGTCCGAGAACATACGAACATGGGACTTCGACATCAATCCCATCTCGGTGAGCTGCTTGCCCTCAAGCCCTTGCGTGATAGATCCAACCGGGTACACGTCACACTTACCGTAGCTTTGCCCCTTGTTCCACACCGCTTCAGCAAGGAATGGCTGGTCAATCACCGGCCGCGTATTAGCCATCGTAAACACGGCTGTAAAACCGCCCTTCGCAGCTGCGTCGGAACCTGTGGCGATGGTTTCCGTATCTTCCCTGCCCGGCTCACGGAGGTGGACGTGCATGTCCACCAGGCCAGGCAGCAGCACCCAACCCTGACCATCTAGTACTTCGTCAGCCTTCGAGGTATCGACGTCTTCCCCTACCGAAGCAATCTGCCCATCTTTGATCAGGACGTTTACGGTGGATTCGCCGTATGGCCGAACGTTTGTCAATGCAATTACTGACATTTCTAGCTATCCTCTCCAGCCAACAAAGCGAACAGCACAGCCATTCGCGTATAAACACCATTTGAGACCTGCTGCAGTACAGCAGTATTTTCGCGGTCTGCAACATCAAAGTTGATTTCCATACCGCGCAGCATTGGGCCCGGGTGCATGATGATGGCGCCAGGTTTCATTTGCTGTGCTCGCTGTTTGCTGAGTCCGAACAGCGTGGCGTACTCGCGGTGCGATGGGAAAAACCCGCCATGCATACGCTCTGCCTGAACGCGCAGCATCATTACAACGTCCGCGTCTGGAATCTCGGCATCAAAGTCGTAACTGATACGGCATGGCCAGTCCTCCGCCCCAACTGGCAACAGGGTTGGTGGTGCAACGAGTACGACATCCGCGCCAAGCTTCGACAGCAGTTGCACGTTGGAGCGTGCGACCCTTGAATGCAAAATATCGCCGACAATGATGATTTTCTTGCCGGCGATTTCACCAATCTTCTGACGCATCGTTACCGCATCAAGGAGCGCCTGCGTCGGGTGCTGGTTCTGGCCATCGCCCGCATTGACGACAGATACATTAGGAACCCAGTCAGCAATGAGTTTCGCTGCTCCAGACGATGGGTGGCGAACGACAATGGCGTCAGCGCCGACTGCAGCGATCGTCGAGGCCGTATCCTTCAGCGACTCGCCCTTCTTCACGGAAGAAGAGGACGCAGAAATATTGATGACGTCAGCGCTCATCCACTTACCTGCAGTCTCGAACGAGGAGCGCGTGCGCGTTGAATTCTCGTAAAACAGCGTGAAGATCGTACGTCCACGCAGCGTTGGGAGCTTCTTAATCTCGCGACCCTCGAGGGTTTCTCGGAACCGATCTGCCTCATCCATGATGAGGTGAATGTCGTTAACGCTGAGATCGTCGATCGAAATCAGGTGCTTCATTCGGTGGTGACCTCCTTGGTCAGCGTCACCGCATCGATGTCATCAATTGGGGTCAGAGACACCGTGACATCTTCAGCAATGGCGGTTGGAATGTTCTTGCCAACGTAGTCGGCGCGAATTGGTAGTTGGCGGTGTCCACGATCAACTAGGACTGCAAGCTGAATAGTGCGTGGTCGACCAAGATCTCGCAACGAATCGAGTGCCGCGCGGATGGTCCGACCGGAAAACAAAACATCATCTACGAGGATTATGGTTGCGTTATTGATCTCAACCGGAATGTTCGTCGGCATTAGCGCCCTATGAGGCTTGTCTCGGAGATCGTCTCGGTACAGCGTAATATCCAGGCTGCCTACGGGGACGGTGATCCCGGTAAAAGACTGAATCGCATCCGCGATCCGCTCTGCTAGTGGCACTCCCCCCGAAGGAATACCCAATAGGACTGGAGTGTCTGAAGACTCCGAATCAAGCGCATTCTTTTCAATGATCTGGTGCGCGATGCGTGCAATTGTTCGCTCAACGTCACGCTCACTTAATAGCGCAGACGTCACGCGTTGCTTGTCACTCATCGAACCTCCTTCCCCGCCTCGCTGTGCGGAATTTAAAGGATGTCGAAATTGGTATTTGTCTATGCTGAGACTGGTCAGAATCTTAGCACCTTCACAAAGGCGTCTCGCTATATCGGTCAATAATTCTCTTCACTAGATTGCTCGCTTCCCCTATACAGGTGTACCCGCCAAGTTTTCTCAGGATTCCGCATAGGTAGTTGGCCGACGAATGATTGGTAGGGTTGGAACAATGACGACGCAACAAATCCCTGACCAGCCCAGTCCGGTTTCGCTTGCAGATGTTGCAGCCATTTTTGAAAATGAGGACCTTGAGTACCGCATTGAAGAAAATATTTTGCGAAGCGGATTCGTCAACTGCGCGACTGTGTGCGCTTTGGATGATAGTTATCTGATTTTCGAATCCATTTGGCGCGGTGCTGTGCCACAAGAAATGGCTTCACACTTGCTCTTGGCAATGAACGAACATAACCAAACCCACTTTGCGCCAACCTTGCGTTTCTTCGAAAACGAAACAGGAAGCGATGCACCATCGCTGGCGGTGAGCGCAATCCGTACGACAGACGTCACAAACGGGTTAACACCAGATCAATTGGGCGCATTTATCGTCACATCGATCGAATCAACACTGCAGGCTTTTGATTTTCTGGAAACGTCATTTCCCACGTTAGTGAACTGGAAGGACCCCCACGTTGAGCACTAGTACTTCTACACCCCAGGTAACGATCGAACGCATCATTGAACAAATGCGGGGTCACGGCATCGAACTGTCCGATGATCCGACAGGGCGCGTCGCGCATGCAAACCTGAATGATTTCCATGTCTTGTTTGTACTCCTGGACACCGTGTTGATCGTCCGCGCCGATGCCGAAACAGACGTTCCTTCCGACTCCACAGATCCCTCACTCTATCTCGCCGCGAACCAGACGAACTCTTCGCTGCTCGGTTGCCGCGCGGTTGTGGCAAACAGAGGGGAGACACTAGTTGTCCGTTCTGAAAGCGAGATACACGTTGCCGCGGGCATGACCGATGAACAACTTTCGAGTGCTCTCCGCCGTAGTGTCGACCAGGTGCTCTATGCACAAAATATGATGAAAGTGCTATCAGAAACGATCGCTGAAGCCGCTCAACGCGGAAACTAAAAAGTGGGAGGCAACGCGTTGATTCGTTGCCTCCCACTTTTTTACAGCGGAAAACTCGTTAAGCTTCCTCGCCCTCCTGACCGTCAGCAGGTTCTTCTGCGTGAGTCTGAGACATTGGAGCATTTTCAGATTGCGATTGAATTACTCCGTCGAGCACCGCGTGGATATACGGCGCCGCTTTCGCGCCTGAGTACTGCGTAGCTAATTCAGCCGCATTCGAGATCGTGATTGGGGCATCAACCTCTGCGTTGAACAGGATCTCCCAGATACCTACGCGCAAGATCTGCCGATCCACTGCGGGGATTCGATCCAACTCCCAATCGCTGCTGAGAAACTTCTCGATTGCGTCGTCAATATCATCGAGCTGAAGGGCCACGCCCTCCACGATGGTCCGGGTATACGGAGCCACCGGGGCAATTTGATTCAGCGGGTTCTGAGACAGCGTCTCTCGGTCTTCGACAATAGCAACCGGGTCGATGTCTCTAGCTTCGGCTTCAAAGAGGATATCGACGGCTCTACGACGCGCACGGTATCGTGCGCCATGGCGTTTGAAATTCTCCATTAGTTGTTCACACGCGAAAGGTATTCACCAGTACGCGTATCAACCTTCACTACATTACCGGTCTCAAGAAACAGTGGGACCTGAATTTCGGCGCCGGTCTCCAGGGTTGCAGGCTTGGTGCCACCGGTGGAGCGATCGCCCTGCAGACCCGGCTCGGTGTGCTCGACCTTGAGATCGACCGAGATCGGTAGTTCTGCAAACAGTGCGTCGCCCTCGTAGAACGAGACCTGGACATGCATGTTTTCCAGCAGGAACTTTGCGGCATCACCGAACTTCTCTTCTGGAAGCTCGAACTGCTCAAAGGTCTTGTCGTCCATGACCACGTAGTTGGTTCCGTCGTTGTACAGGTAGGTCATGTCACGGCGGTCAACCGTTGCCGTGTCAACCTTAACGCCAGCGTTCCAGGTCTTGTCCACGGTTTTGCCGGAGACAACATCCTTCAACTTAGTACGAACGAAAGCTGGGCCTTTACCGGGCTTCACATGCTGGAACTCAACAATCTGCTGGAGTTTCCCATCTACCAACAGAACCAAACCGTTTTTAAAATCAGCAGTAGTTGCCACTTGAAGCCTTCCTTCTTTCTAACAATAGATGTGCTCTCGCAATCACAATTATGCTACAGCACGATGAGTTCCTTGGGGAACTGGGTGATAATACGTGGTGCACCGCTGGTGATAATCAGGGTGTCCTCAATTCGGACACCTCCCTTCCCAGGAACGTAAATACCCGGTTCGATGGTCAAGGTCATCGATGGTTCTAGCTCTCCAGTGCCAGTCAGCGCCGCGTATGGTCCCTCGTGCACATCCAACCCGATACCGTGACCCGTCGAGTGCACGAAGTATTCGCCGTAGCCCGCGTCTTCAATGATGCTTCTACATGCTTTGTCTACGTCGACTAACTTCGCACCTGCAACAGCCGCCTCGACACCTGCTTGCTGGGATTCACGAGTAACCTCGTAGATTTCGCGGAGAAACGCAGAAGGTTCCCCCACCGCAAACGTTCTTGTCATGTCGGAGTTGAATCCTGCACGGTACATTCCGAAATCAATCGTGACAAAGTCACCGTCTTCGATCACGCGGTCAGAGGCACCATGGTGTGGCTTAGCCGAATTCAAACCCGACGCGACAATCGTGTCAAAGCTCGGGCGATCAGCGCCAAGCAATCGCATCCGGTATTCCAAGTTGGCAGCGACTTGGCGCTCTGACTGTCCTGCTGCGAGCTCACCGGCGTCAACTAGTTCGCGAAGCGCTGTCGATGCCAGCTCCGCGGCCTCAGCCAAGCGTTGAAGCTCCAGTTCATCTTTCACTAACCGAATTCCCTCGATTTGTTGCGCGACAGGCACCAAGGTCACGCCTTCAGGACAAGCCTGCTTCAGAGCCTCAAGCTGCGATGCACTGACATAGTCTGCTTCGTACCCAACGCGGTGGCCCTCCACAACTACGCTCAGCAGTTCGGTGGCGACTTTTCGAGTGATAATTGCCTCGATATCAGGAACTTCTTCTGCGACCTGCGTCGCGTATCGCCCGTCTGTTGTGATACGAGCTGAGCGGTCTTTGGAGATCAATAGCGCACCATTGGAACCAGAGAATCCAGACAAGTAACGGACATGCGTCAAATGGGTTACTAACATGTCGTCGATCCGGTGACCAGCTAAAAGAGACGCCAGCTTACGGCGCCGGTTTTCAAATCGAGTATCTGCTAAACCCATTGGGACTCCTTCAAGTCGTTGATAAATACTTGCATTGCAAGCTCGTAACCTTCCAGACCAAGACCGGCAATTACGCCACGCGCTAACGGCGACAAATACGAATGATGTCGGAAGGCCTCACGCGAGAAAATATTCGAAATGTGCACCTCCACAAACCCCGGACCGTCTCCCAACTCAACAACAGCATCGCGCAGCGCCACTGATGTATGCGTAAAACCGCCCGGATTAATGATGACAGGCCATTTACTGTCGGCCGCCTCGTGCACCCAATCGATCAAGTCGCCCTCGTGGTTGGACTGACGAACCTCAACATCCACGCCTGCCGTTGTAGCCTTGCTCTGCAGCCGCTGTGTGAGTGTCTCCAAGGTTTCGGAGCCATAGATTTCGGGCTGCCGCTTGCCGAGTCTATCCAAGTTTGGTCCGTTGAGAACAAGGATCATCATCGCACTAGTCCCCCATCATGGCTTCGTAAGCAGCACGCATCTCTTCTTTGGTGGCGTCTTCGATTCGTGTACAAGAACCGATACCATCGAGTACCACGAACCGAATGTGCCCGTTCTTATTCTTCTTATCGCGGGTCATTCCCTCATAGAGCTCATCGAACACGCCATGCTCGTAGCGCGTTGGCAACCCAGCCGCTTCAAGGATCGTACGGTGTAGCGAAACAACCGATTCGTCGATAAGTCCTCGCTGCAGCGCAAGGTACGCAACGAACATCATTCCCACAGCAACAGCATTTCCGTGCCGCCAACGGTACTGCTCACGACGCTCGATTGCATGACCAAGCGTGTGCCCATAGTTCAAAATTTCACGGAGTCCCGACTCTTTGAGGTCCTCGGAGACAACGCCTGCTTTGACAGCGACAGAGCGCTCGATGAGCTCAGGCCAGTGACGAGAGGCACCCTCCTGGAATAGATCCAAAATCTTTGGGTCAGCGATAAAACCCGTCTTGATCAACTCCGCGGAGCCAGACACGATCTCTTCTTCTGGAAGGGTGTACACGCGTTCCAAGTCGATGAAGACGCCCTTCGGCTCATGAAATGCACCGACCAGGTTCTTACCTTCCGCTGTGTTCATCCCAGTCTTCCCGCCTACTGCGGCGTCCACCATTGCTAGCAATGTAGTTGGGACATGCACGACGTCAATGCCACGCATCCAAGTAGCAGCGATAAATCCACCCATATCAGTTGCTGCACCGCCGCCCACAGTGACCACGGCGTCCTGCCTCGAGAAACCGGCACGCCCAAGAACATCCCAAAGTTCACTTGCAACCGCAATGCTCTTGCCGTCCTCCGCATCAGGGACGGCCGCCAGGTGGGGTTCAATGTTATTGTTTTCTAAGTCTTGCGCGATACTTCGTGCAACGGCAGCTAGCGGAGGCTGATGCACGATCAGGGCCTTCCTCGCCCCAAGCTCCTGCACGCGAATACCGACCTTCATAGTTGTGTCGTGGTCGATGAAGACCTGATACGGCTGGGGCCCACAAACATCCACTACTGCCATGACTTGCCTCTCTTCTCTCTAGGAATCGTTCTATTCGCTATCGATGACGCCTAACACTTCAGCAACGATGCGCTGTGGCGGACGATCGTCAGTGCGGACGCGGTAGTCAGCAACCTCGCGGTAGAAAGGCTCACGTTCAGTAAGCAACGCCTGGTAACGCGCTTCAGGGTCTTCTGCTGCCAGCACTGGACGAGTCCCGTCTCCTGCAGTCCGTCGAGTGCCCTCTTTCACCCCGACGTCAACCCACACGACAAGGTGGTTTTCTAACAGGGCTCTCGTCTCAGGCCGAACCACAGCGCCACCGCCTAGGCTCACAACGCCCTTGCACCCTAATACCTGCTTCACAACCTCATGCTCAAGATCACGAAACGCATCCTCCCCCAACGATGCATAGACTTCACCGCACGGTTTACACTCAGCTTGTTCGATTATCGAATCAGAATCCACGAACTGAAGGTTCAATGCCCTCCCTAATCGACGCCCAATCGTCGTCTTCCCAGCGCCTGGAGGGCCAACAAGCACGACTTTTGGAATACCGGACTCGCACGACCCTAGAACCTCATCTACGGCTGGTCGGGAACCTGTATCTGCGTTCACAGTCATCCTTTCTTTGCGGACTACTCCCCATCAAAACGGAAGCGCTGCGCAACGTATTGCTGATACGACGCAATGTTACGCCTCAACTCGTCGAGACTGTCCCCACCGAACTTTTTCAATGTCGCTTCCGCAAGCACAAGTGCCACCATCGCCTCTGCGACCACGCCTCCCGCTGGGACAGCACAGATATCGGATCGCTGATGAATACCCGTGGCCTCCGCGCCGGTAGCCATATCGATAGATTGCAGCGCGCGAGGCACCGTAGAAATCGGCTTGAAGGCAGCTCGCACACGAAGCTGCTCACCGTTGGTCATACCACCCTCAAGGCCACCGGCTCGGTTAGACAGCCGCTGAACCCGGCCATGTTTCAACGTAATCTCGTCGTGCGCTTGCGACCCTCTGCGCGTAGCAGTCTCAAAACCATCTCCGATTTCGACGCCCTTCACGGATTGAATGCTCATCAAGGCGCCCGCAAGCTGAGCGTCGAGGCGTGCTTCCCCAGAGATGTGGGAGCCCAGGCCGATAGGGAGGCCGTCGACAATTACCTCGACGACTCCACCCAAGGTGTCCCCTGCTTTCTTTGCGGATTCGATACACGCAACCATCGAGGCTTCTGCTTCCTTGCTCGCGGCACGTACCGGAGAGGCGTCGATAGCATCAATGTCAGCAAACGAAGGCAACACGTCACGATCAGGCACTGAGTCCCCAATTGAAACCACGTGCGAAAACACCTCAACGCCCAGGGCCTCACGCAAAAGTGCACGTGCAACCGCTCCTGCGGCGACTCGCGCAGCCGTTTCACGTGCTGACGAACGCTCAAGCACAGGTCGTGCCGAATCGAATCCGTATTTGATCATGCCTGGAAGATCCGCATGCCCTGGTCGCGGACGAGTCAACTTTGCACCACGCCCAGACGACATGGCCTTCTGCACATCTTCATTCGAAGTATCCAACGGATGCGGAGACATAATCGTCGTCCACTTTGGCCACTCGGTATTGCCGATCTGAATCGCGATCGGACTACCAATCGTGGTGCCGTGCACAACTCCAGCGAGCAGCTCCAGCTTGTCTTGCTCAAACTTCATCCGCGCGCCGCGTCCATACCCGAGACGGCGACGAGCGAGCTGATGTGCGATCTCCTGCTCAGTAATTGGCACGCCAGCAGGCATATCCTCAACAAGTGCTATCAGGGCTTGGCCGTGGGATTCTCCGGCAGTGGTCCAGCGAAACATGATGGCTATTCTGTCACACTTCTCATGAGAAGATGCAGTTTCCGGCATAGATTCCAATTACTGCCCAACTCGCCAACACCATCGACGGGCCATGTGGAACACGGCGAGACCTCACGAGTAACGCGAAACATACCGTGCAGAAGCTGCTTATAAACAACGCCACCATAACACCGATGAATCCCCCAGCCGCTGCTGAAGCAACGCCCAGTGGAAGCGCGAGTTTGATGTCACCGCCACCAATGCCCTGTCCAAACAGCAAATAGGTAGCAGGCCAAAGCATACCCACAGATAAGAAGGGCTCGAACGCGACGGCAATGACAGCTACAACGCACAGTGGCAACGTGAGCCAATTAGGCAACCGCGTGTATTTCAGGTCGTACCAGCATGTCAGTATCGACCAGGCCAACCCCAGAGCGACCGCGCCCCAAACAGCTCCCCCCGCCATCTTCTAGTGACTTTGCTGCTCTAACGCGGTCCAATGCTCCACGAGCGCCGTTTCCATTTCTTCACGCGGCGCATTGCGTCCCGTGAACTGTTCGAACTGTGAGAACGCCTGCCCCGCTAGCATCGTCAGCCCCCCGACTGCTTTGTAACCGTTCGCGGCAGATTGGGATACCAGCGGAGTCGGCCACGGATCATATATGACGTCGAGCAACGGGGCGTGAGCCAGCTGCTGAACATAGGGCCGCAGCGTATCTGCGGGGACAGTCGAAACAACCACGTCAGCAGCAGCCGTAACTTTGAAAAGATCACTGTCAAAAGATACGAAGTTGCACCTAATGCCTTCCGTCAATCCTCGAAGCTCGCCGCTCCTATCTGAACGATTGATAACAGTAATTTCCTCAACCCCTCGTTCGCGAAGGGCCCAAATCACAGCCCGAGAAGTACCGCCGGCGCCGATCACGACCGCTCGTTGGATATCTGCTCCGCCAAGCAAACGGCGAAGCGCGTACAGCACTCCTTCGCAGTCAGTGTTATCCGCCCGCCACCCCTGGTGTGTGCGGACCAGGGTGTTCGCGGACCCGATCGCAATTGCCCGATCGGTTGCCCGATCCGCGACCTTTAACGCAGCAAACTTGCCGGGCATCGTAACTGAAAACCCTTGGAAACTCTCGTCCGCCTCAAGCACGACCCTGGGAAGGTCTGCTTCGACGCACTCAATCCTTGTGTAACGCCAATCATCGAGCCCCAGAGCCTTATACCCAGCGTGGTGCAAGACCGGTGAGAGTGAATGCTTAATCGGGGAACCGAGGACGGCTGCTTGGTACATTACTGCTCCCGATTTCCTTCGCGCTGAGAATCGAGAATGCCAGAGTCATACGCGCGCTGCGTATCCTCCAAATGCTTATCAAAAGTGCGGTTAAAGACTGTCGTGCCATCCTTATCGATGGTCACAAAGAACAGCCAATCACCTTCTGCAGGCCGCTCCATCGCCTCAATTGCTTCCATCGATGGTGATGCAATCGGCGTTTGCGGTAGTCCATCCATCGCGTACGTGTTCCAAGGAGTGACCCGCTCACGGTCCTCACGTGACGTCGCAACCTCAACAGAGGGCAACCCATAGTTGACGGTCGAGTCAAACTCGAGACGCATAGGCTCTTTGAGACGGTTCAGGATAACTCGAGCCACCTTATCGAACTCTCCGGCAGGAGCCTCACGCTCAACCAGAGATGCAGCTACGACGAGTTCGTACGGAGTCAATCCAACTGACTTTGCCCTCGTGACTATGTCTGTCGCTTCATACTGCTTTGCAGATCGCGTAATCAAATCAGTGAGCACGGCCTCGGCAGACGCCCCTGGATCCACGATGTACTCACCCGGAGCAATAAGTCCTTCAAGACGTTTCGCGTCTCCCGCTCGAGCGTTCACTACCTCGAGTGCCCACTCTGGAATGCCGAGGCTCGCCGGATCCGCATCGGCCGCAACGTGGTGCAGCTCTTCAACAGTAACGCAACCAGGTTTGACTTCTTCACCACAAGAAACTTGCTGAATCATGGACAAGATACCAAGACGCCGTTGCCCACCAACGACGTTGACATCCATGAGCGTTGCACCCCCATAAACCTGTAGTGGCGTCACGCGCTTGGATGGGTCGAGCAGCGCAGCCACGGCACTGTCCGCACTCATCTCACCTTCCAAGCGGTAAAATCCAGGCTGAATGTTGTCCGAGTCCGCATTATTCGCAGCTGCAGTCTGGAACGCTCCGTTCGAAGCAACAATGCCACGTTCTTCAAGCTCAGGACCCAGCGACGAAATGTTCGAGCCCTCGGGGATCTCGACGACTTGTTCCTCACCATTACCGGTACCGTTAAAATCGGCGTTCGTGCCGTTACGCATCACCGCGATCCAGGCAATCAATCCAATGATCAGCAAGATCGACGTTACGAGCACCGCCGTGCCCCGTGTACGTCGTTTCGAGGTTGTTGGGGTCGTCACGATTGATTCTCCTTGAAGTAATTCGTTCGGCCGTCCAGCCAGGATTGCAAAATCTCAACCGCCGCAGCTTGATCAATCACACTACGACCAGCGCGCTCGTTCACGCCGCTCGCACGCAAGGCGTGAGCTGCAGCAACAGTTGTTAGACGTTCATCAGCCATTCTTACGGGAAGCCCAGATCGTCGCCTAATCCGGAACGCGATCTCTTTCGCGTGTTTGACGCTACGTGAGCCGTGACCTTTTAAATCGCGTGGCAGACCAACAACAACTTCAACGATCTTGTACTCGTCGATGATGTCGATGATTCTATCGATATCTGCTCCGTCGCGATCTTTAAATCCTGTAACACGGGCAACAGTCTCAAGTGGAGTCGCTAGCTTTGCATCACGGTCTGACGATGCGACACCGATACGAACTGTACCGACGTCAATTCCGAGGCGACGTCCCGGCCCGGGATCTTGAACCCCGGGGCGATCGGGCTGCACCGTCATACCATCACTCCAACCGTTTACTCTGTGCCTTCCCTTAAAACCTACTGGTTTTTTGGGACAACGGATATCCAAATACGGCGTGTCGCACTATTGATCCGTGCTTACGGGGCTTAGGCACCAAGTACGTCGCGGATTGCCTTGAAGCCGGCATCGATACCATCAGCGGAAGAGCCGGAGCCCTGAGCAAGGTTCGGCTTGCCGCCACCGCGCCCGTTGACGTATTCACCGAAGGACTTCACAAGTTCGCCAGCCTTGATCCCGCTCTCTACCGCCGCACTGGTAGCCGCAAACACGAACGGCACCTTGCCGCCGTTATCAGAGGCCAGCGCAATGACCGCGGCCTCACCTTCCAGCTTTCCGCGAAGGTCGTTCGCCAAGGTGCGAACATCGCCAGCTTCGATACCGTCGGGCAGCTTCGCAGCAATCACCTTGTACGCACCAATGGTCTCTGCGCGGTCCAAGAACTCGCCAGTCTTCGACAGCAACTGCTGACGGTGCAAATTCTCAATCTCTTTTTCAGCAGCTCGGAGCCGCTCTGTGAGCTGCGCAATGCGCTCCGGCAGCTGGCCTGTTGGAGTCTTGAGCTCGGCAGCGAGCCCCGAGGCCAGTGCAGCTTCTTTCGAAAAGTACTGGAAGGAGTCCATGCCGGAGTACGCCTCGATACGGCGTGCGCCAGAGCCAACAGAAGACTCGCCGAGCACAGCAACAGGTCCAATCTGTGACGAGTGCTCAACGTGTGTACCACCGCACAGCTCAATAGAGAACGGCCCGCCGATCTCTACCACCCGCACCTGGTCACCGTAGTTCTCGCCGAATAGCGCCATCGCGCCCATTTCCTTCGCCTTTGATAGCGAAGTTTCGATGGTGTTAACCGCGAAGTCTGCGTCCACCGCCTGGTTCGTAATGGTTGCAATCTCCTGGAGCTGAGCATCAGTCAGCTGTTCGGTGTAGTTGAAGTCGAAACGCAGGTAGCCAGGCTTGTTCATCGAACCAGCCTGGACAGCGGTTGGGCCGAGCACCTGACGTAGCGCAGCGTGAATGAGGTGGGTAGCGGTATGCGCCTGTCGCGCCCCATGACGCCACTTCTCATCAACTTCAGCTTGTACCTGATCGCCGAGGCCAATGCCGCCATGTTCCACGGTTGCCTTGTGCACCCACAGTTTCTTGCCGATCTTCTGCACGTCGTGAACTTGCAACATCGTATCGCCAACGCGAATCAGACCGCGGTCGGCCATCTGGCCACCGGCTTCGGCGTACATCGGAGTGACGTCGAGAATAACCTCGACCTCATCGCCTTCCGCAGCCTCGTTCACCTTGTCACCGTCGCGGACGAGACCGAGGACTCGGGCATCATGCTCAAGTTCTGAATAGCCCACAAACTCGGTCGGGTGGTTGTCCACCCACTCCCGATAGAGCGATTCATCAACGTTACGGTGCTTCTTCGCTTTATTGTCAGCCTTCGCCCGAGCTCGCTGCTCCTGCATGGCGGAGTTAAATGCGTCCATATCGACGTCAAGTCCGGCCTCATGCGCCATCTCCAACGTCAAGTCAATTGGGAAACCGTACGTGTCGTGGAGTTCGAATGCCTGCTGGCCAGGCAGAGTCTTCGCTCCGGATGCACGCAGTTGCTCGACTGTTTCGTCGAATCGGTGTGTACCGGATTCGAGGGTCTTCAAGAAGGCACGTTCTTCAGCCAAAGCAACCCGCAGGATACGTTCCCGGTTCTTCGCGATCTCCGGGAACGACGGCGTCATTGTATCCATAATGGTGTTCATGAAGACCTCAAGCACGTTCCCAGTTGCGCCTAGAAGACGTGCAGAGCGAACAATTCGGCGCAGCAAGCGGCGCAGAATGTAACCGCGCCCCTCGTTCGACGGCGTAACACCGTCGAGAATGATCATCATGCCTGTACGCGAGTGGTCCGCAATCACGCGGAACCTTACATCATCTTCGTGCACTCCTGCGTCGTACTTAGTGCCGGTAAGCTCAACTGCCGCGTCAATAACGGGGCGGAGCAGATCTGTTTCATACACATTGTCGACGCCCTGCAGCAGGCAGGCAACGCGTTCGATGCCTAGCCCGGTATCGATGTTCTTCTTTGGCAACTCTCCGACGAGCTCAAAGTTGCCCTTCTTGTCGCCCTCACCGCGAATCGACTCCATGAAGACCAAGTTCCAGATCTCCATGTAGCGGTTATCGTCAGCGATTGGCCCGCCCTCTTTACCGTATTCAGGGCCACGGTCATAGTAGATCTCCGAGCACGGACCACATGGCCCAGGAATACCCATGGACCAGAAGTTGTCCTCCATGCCCATTCGCTGGATATGCGACAGATCTACCCCGATCTTGTTTTCCCAAATCGAAGCAGCCTCGTCGTCATCCAGATACACCGTCACCCACAGCCGCTCTGGGTCGAGGCCGTAACCGCCATCCTCTACGCTGCCCGTCAGCAGCTCCCATGCGTGAGTAATCGCGCCTTCCTTGAAATACTGGCCGAAGGAGAAGTTGCCGGCCATCTGGAAAAACGTATTGTGGCGAGTCGTGATACCTACTTCTTCAATATCAAGCGTTCTCACGCACTTTTGAATCGAAGTCGCTTTCCCATGTTCAAAGGGAGGGTTCTGTTGGCCAAGAAAATACGGCTTGAACGGAACCATGCCCGCATTCACGAACAGCAGTGTCGGATCGTCCAAGATAAGCGATGCGCTCGGAACTGGTGTATGTCCTGCACGAACGAAGTGCTGCGTAAAGCGCTCACGAATCTCATGGGTTTGCACGGAGTAGTTTCCTTTCAAGTTCGAATCAATCTCGAACTACTCTACCCCTCAACCACGTACTAACCTACGCAGCCTACCCAAGAACCCGGAAATTCTTCGCTCGTCACCGTGGTCCGTTGGTGTGTAGTAGACCGCATCCTCTAAGCCGTCGGGAATGTACTGTTGTTGTACTACCCCCTTCGGGTCATCATGCGGGTAGACATAACCGACTGCATTGCCCATCGCTTTCGCGCCCTCATAATGCCCGTCCCGTAAATGCGCTGGAACCGGGCCGATCTTTCCCGCGCGCACGTCCTCCTGGGCGCGCGTAATCGCCTGAATCACTGCTGGCGATTTTGGCGCGGTAGCCAAATGAATCGTCGCTTGTGCAAGTGTCAGTCGACCCTCAGGCATCCCGATCAGCTGTACCGCCTGCGCTGCGGCAACTGCAGTTTGCAACGCTGATGGATCGGCCATACCAATGTCCTCCGAAGCATGAATGACCAGCCTGCGCGCTATAAAGCGAGGATCCTCACCAGCTTCAATCATCCGTGCTAAATAATGCAACGCTGCGTCGACATCTGAGCCTCGAATCGACTTGATGAATGCGGAAACTACGTCGTAGTGCTGGTCGCCGTCCCGGTCGTAGCGCACCACCGCACGGTTCACGCTTTCCCTCACGACATCGAGGGTGATCGTCTCCCCCGGTTCGACTGAGGCTGCAGCTGCCTCCAGGTACGTCAAACTGCGGCGTGCATCTCCACCCGCCAAGGCTATGAGTTGCGCTCGCGCGTCGTCGGCAAGCTTCACGGAACCCGCGAGCCCACGTTCGTCTTGTATCGCTCGATCAATCACCACGCCGAGGTCTTCAGCCGACAAGGATTCAAGTTTCAGAAGCAACGAGCGTGAAAGCAGCGGGGCTACCACGCTAAACGACGGATTCTCTGTCGTAGCCGCTACAAGCAACACCGTGCGATTCTCGACGGCCGCTAACAGCGCATCCTGCTGAGTCTTAGAAAACCGATGAACCTCGTCAATAAACAGGACCGTGCTCTCACCCGAGATCAAATCTCTACGCGCTGTATCGATGACCGCGCGGATCTCCTTCACCCCTGAAGACAGTGCAGAAAGACCAACGAAGTTTTGCCCCATTGTTTTAGCGATCAACGAAGCGATGGTTGTTTTACCAGTACCAGGTGGACCGTAAAGTATCACTGAGGCTGCACCCGATCCTTCTACAAGTCGGCGTAGAGGTTTGCCCTCGGAAAGAAGGTGTTGCTGCCCAGCAACTTCATCCAAACTCTGAGGGCGCATTCGGGCAGCGAGGGGTGCACCGTGACCTGCTGCAAAAAAGTCTGAGCCACGTTGTGCGCCACCATCATTGGCAGTCTGCTGGCCACTAGTCGGTAAGGAGTTACCGAATAGATCACCCTGCGACATGTTTACTCTCCTCAAAAACTACCGCTCAGTCCCGGCAGGCCGACCACCTGTGAGAAAAGCCGGAGCCCCAACAACCTACACGGTTGCCGACGCTCCGGCACGCGTTTGTTTCATTGCGCCGGCTCATCCGTGCGCAATGTCGACGCTACTTCTTCGGCTTAAAATCAACGCCAGTCTCTTTACGCTGCTCGTCTGGAATAGGCGCAGGCGCATCCGTCAGTGGGTCTACGCCGCCGCCGGACTTCGGGAAGGCAATGACGTCACGAATGGAGTCAAACCCGCCAAGCAAGGACACAATGCGGTCCCAGCCGAATGCGATGCCGCCGTGCGGTGGCGCACCGTAAGCAAATGCCTCAAGCAGGAAGCCAAACTTCTCCTTGGCTTCTTCCTCGGTGATGCCCATGACTTCGAAGACACGCTGCTGGACGTCTCGCTCGTGAATACGGATGGATCCGCCACCGATTTCGTTGCCGTTGCAGACAATGTCGTATGCGTATGCCAGAGCTTCGCCTGGGTTCTTCTCGAAGTCTGCCTTGAATTCTGGCTTCGGCGAGGTAAACGCGTGGTGCACAGCGGTCCACTTCGAGTGGCCAAGCGCAACGTCTCCGGAGGCTGTCGCGTCAGCGGACGGCTCGAACATAGGAGCATCAACCACCCAAGTAAACGCCCAATCGCCTTCCTTAATCAGGCCAAGCTTGCGAGCGATTTCCCCTCGCGCTGCGCCGAGCAGTGCACGTGCACTCTTCGCGTCACCTGCTGCAAAGAAGATGCAGTCACCAGGCTTCGCACCAACGTGTGCTGCAATGCCGGCCTTCTCTTCCTCGGTGATGTTCTTCGCAACAGGACCACCGAGCTCGCCGTCCTCCTGCACCAAGATGTACGCCAGGCCCTTCGCGCCGCGCTGCTTTGCCCATTCCTGCCAGGCATCAAGCTGACGGCGGGGCTGCGAAGCGCCACCATCCATGACAACGGCACCGACGTAGTCGTTCTGGAAGACGCGGAAGGTCGTGTCCTTGAAAAACTCAGTGCAGTCCACCAGCTGAATATCGAAACGAAGGTCAGGCTTGTCCGAGCCGTACTTCTCCATCGCGTCTTTGTATGTCATGCGCGGGATCGGAGTAGAGACCTCGTAGCCGATCAGCTTCCACAACTCAACAACGATCTGCTCCGCGAGAGCGATGATGTCGTCCTGGTCGATAAAGCTGGCCTCGATATCGAGCTGTGTGAACTCCGGCTGGCGGTCCGCACGGAAGTCTTCGTCGCGGTAGCAGCGCGCGATCTGGTAGTAGCGTTCCATGCCGCTGACCATCAAAAGCTGTTTGAACAGCTGTGGCGACTGCGGCAATGCATACCAGGTACCAGGGCGCAAACGCGCCGGCACCAGGAAATCACGCGCACCTTCAGGGGTAGAACGGGTCAACGTTGGCGTTTCAATTTCCGTGAAATCATTCGCATCCAACACTTTACGTGCTGCGCGATTCGCCGCTGCGCGGAGGCGAAGTGCTGCGGCCTGTCGCTCACGACGAAGGTCAAGGTAGCGGTACTTCAAGCGAGTCTCTTCGCCTACCTCGTTCGAGGAGGCGTCCTCAATCTGGAACGGCAGCGCAGCAGCCTTGTTGAGCACCTTCAGCTCAGAAACGTTGACCTCGATCTCACCCGACGCCAGGTTCGGGTTAGCCGAGCCCTCTGGGCGTGGTTCAACAACACCAGTTACCTGAATGCAGTACTCGCTACGCAAATCGTGCGCAGCTTCAGCGACTTCCGAATCCCTAAAAACCACCTGCGCGTAGCCAGAGCGGTCACGCAAGTCGATAAAAATAACGCCACCGTGGTCGCGCCTACGGCCTACCCAACCTGCCAGCGTGACGGTTTGTCCTTCAAGGTCTTTGCGGAGCTCGCCCGCGAGATGAGTGCGCAGCACAGTCTGTTCCACGTCCTTCCACGTGAGGTACAACATTAACTGTTGAAAGTGTACCCCCTTTGTCTCGCATGCGAAGGGACGGGTCCGAAGACCGTACCAATTCCCCATAAACGCCTGCGTCTATGGCATGCTTGTCCCATGACGTTTAACAGCAACTATCAGCGCGGAAGTGGCTACGCAAAGACTGGTTCAGGTGGGCGGCGTGGCGTCCCAATCGCCGCAGGCGGTGGTATTGGTGGACTTGTACTCATAGTTCTCTTTATTGCACTGGGCGGAAATCCGGCTGATCTCATCGAGCAATCTCCATCCGGCACAGAGCCGGATTCGAGCTACTCCTTGGAGCATTGCAACGAGGACAACGCTGCTAACAAATACGACGACTGCCGGGTCGAGGCAGCCGGCGTATCCGTCAACGGTGTTTGGAAAACCCTTTTGCCAGAGCAAGCTGGCCTTGACTACACCGAACCAGGCCTCACCTTGTTCCGGGACGCGACGCAGACTGGCTGCGGCTATGCTTCCTCAGCTACCGGTCCTTTCTATTGCCCCGCCGACCAAACAGCGTACTTTGACACCACGTTTTTTGAGCAGCTCAATGCACTCGGCGGGAACGACGCACCGTTCACGCAAATGTATGTGACGGCTCACGAGTTTGGACACCACGTACAGCAGATTGAGGGCACCCTCGGTCTCAGCAACTACAACGATCCTGGTGAGCATTCTGCTGCCGTAGCTATCGAAATGCAGGCCGACTGCTACGCGGGTATCTGGGCGCATTACGCGGACAAGGGTGACAACGCATTGCTTGAGCCGCTTACTGAAGACGACGTCCTGGCTGCAATTGAGACCGCACAGGCTATCGGAGATGACAACATCCAACGCCGCTCGGGCGGTGACGTCAACCCCGATACCTGGACACATGGTTCTTCTGAGCAGCGAAAGACCGCGTTTATGTCCGGGTACAGGACCGGCAAAATGTCCGCCTGCGACACTCTCAACCGTGGCGTCTACAACAGCTAAATCTTTCTGGTGATGTAACATCGCGCGCATGTCACACAATGCAGTCAGCGCCGTTGATTTGTTCAGCATCGGAATCGGCCCATCGTCCTCTCATACGGTGGGCCCTATGCGTGCCGCGCTTGCATTTATCGAGGATTTGAGTGAAGCGCCCGCCGCAGTCAAGGTTGAGCTGCGAGGCTCCTTGGCGGCAACCGGTGTGGGCCACGGAACCGACAGAGCTGTGCTACTGGGACTTGTCGGTTATACCCCACTTACTACTTCTGCGGACACCCGGCCGCTTCCTGGTGAGCTCATTCCAGAACGAGGGCACATCCAAGGTCCAGAGCGTGAACTCGACTATGAAGTCGCGATGAACCCGGTGCCCGTCGCTAAGCACCCAAACTGCCTGATTTTCGATGCGTGGAACGCCGAGGGCGTGCGCATCGCTTCCCGTAAAGAGTACTACTCCGTTGGCGGTGGTTTTATCCTCGACCGCACGCAGATGGAAGCAAACCGCGACCAGGCGGGCGTCGCCACCGTACGCGATGCGGTTAACGTCCCCTACCCTTTTTCCGATGGTGCGTCCCTTATGCGCCAATGCGAAACTCATCAGCTATCTATCGCAGAACTCATGCGTGCGAACGAAGAAGCGATACACGGCAAGGACGTCCTGGATGCTCACCTCGACGCGGTCTGGGACACCATGCAAGAGTGCGTCGCCCACGGCCTAAAAACGGAAGGTGAGCTTCCAGGTGGACTATCAGTTCGTCGCCGCGCTCCTCGGCTACATCGCTTATTGACGGCCGAATACGAGGCCTCCGCATCTCGCGGCCTTGACGCGATGGAATGGGTCAACTTGTACGCTCTCGCTGTCAATGAGGAAAACGCCGCGCACGGGCGCATCGTGACCGCCCCGACGAATGGTGCGGCGGGGATTATCCCGGCTGTCATGCACTACTGCCGGGATTTTACCGACGACTTCGACCGGGATGCTGCGCATCAGTTCCTGCTGACCGCTGGAGCGATCGGCGCCATCATTAAGACGAACGCCTCCATTTCCGGTGCCGAAGTCGGGTGTCAGGGCGAGGTAGGGTCCGCATCGTCCATGGCCGCAGCCGGTATGTGCGCAATTCTGGGCGGCACTCCGCAGCAGATAGAGAACGCTGCTGAGATTGGCCTCGAGCACAACCTCGGACTCACATGTGATCCAGTGGCTGGCCTTGTGCAGATTCCTTGCATAGAACGAAATGCCATCGGAGCGGTGAAATCAATCAACGCGGCCCGCCTAGCCAAGCTTGGTGATGGAACCAATAAAGTCACGCTCGATGATGTAGTAGAAACGATGGCAGCGACAGGCCACGACATGATGAGCAAGTACAAAGAGACGTCAATGGGAGGCCTCGCTGTACAGCTTGGCCTCCCGGTCAACATCACTGAGTGCTAAATCAGGCTAGCTCACTGCCTGAATAATGGCCGTAGCCTGAAGCGGAACGGCAACTTGTTCGTGGCTCTCCAGATTCTTGACCGCCACTTCCCCGTTCGCCAGCTCCTGGTCCCCGAGCACGAGAGCAAAGCGCGCACCCGCCCGGTCAGCGCCTTTCATTGCGCCTTTCAAACCGCGACCACCGTACGCCATGTCAGCTGAAATTCCTGCGGCACGGAGCTCGTCGATAAGCGAGCTCATCTTGCGGCGAGCCTCCTCACCGATTGCTACGCCGAACACCTCGACGCGACGATCCAGATTCGGGAGCGCCACCTCCTCAGCCTCCAACGCGAGCACTGTCCTATCAACGCCAAGCCCGAATCCGATGCCTGACAGATCTTGGCCACCGATCTGCGCCATCAAGCCATCGTAACGTCCACCTCCGCCAATTCCCGACTGAGCCCCAAGACCATCGTGCACAAACTCGAAAGTAGTCTTTGTGTAGTAGTCAAGGCCTCGCACCATCCGCGGGTTAATCACAAACGGAACCCCCATATCCTTCAGCGTCCCGGTAACAGTCTCGAAGTGCTCGCGAGACGCATCTGAGAGGTGGTCCAGCATCAACGGCGCATCGGCTAGAAGCTCCTGTACCTCCGGACGCTTGTCGTCCAGAACACGAAGCGGATTGATTTCCACGCGGTGCTGCGTCTCCTCGTCTAACGGGAGCTTCTTGAGGAAAGCTTGGAGCTTTTCCCGGTATGCGGGCCTGCAGGTGTGATCGCCAAGGCTTGTCAGCTCGAGGCGAAAGCCTTTCAACCCAACGCTCCGGTAGCAACGATCTGCAAGTGCGATAATCTCCGCATCAAGCAAGGGGTCGTCGACGCCAATTGCCTCGACACCAACTTGCTGCAGCTGGCGGTACCTGCCAGCTTGCGGACGCTCGTATCTGAAAAACGGACCGGCGTAGTTCAGTTTCACCGGCAGATAACCCCTGTCAAGGTTGTGTTGGATCACTGCACGCATGACGCCTGCAGTCCCCTCTGGACGCAAGGTCACAGAACGCCCGCCACGGTCGGCAAACGTGTACATTTCCTTCGACACAACATCGGTAGATTCACCGACACCACGGGCGAAAAGAGTTGTGTCTTCGAAAACCGGAAGCTCGATGTGTTGGAAACCCGCAACATGCGCCTGTCGCACGAACTCATCGCGGACATAAAGGAACTTCGACGACGCCGGGGGCACGTACTCCTGCACTCCCTTTGGAACGCTCAGTGCCTTGAACTTTTCTTTTTGGGGTTTCTTCGTATCACTCACGGGGACTGAGTCTAGCTGTTCTCAGTCGCTACCGCAGCCATGGCTACTGATTACGAGCCTCAAGGAGAAACGGGTTCGTGGTTCGTTCGTGCGCCATGGTTGTACCGGGTCCGTGTCCAGGCAACAACGTTGTCTCGTCAGGAATCGCCCAAACCGGTCCACACAAAGAGGTTTTCATTGCCCCTGGATCGGAGTGTGGCAAGTCAGTCCGGCCGACGGACCCCGCGAACAGCACGTCGCCTGAAAACATGACGTCGCCCATCTGATAGAGGACACTGCCGGGAGAATGGCCTGGAGTATGAGTTATATCAACCCTAAAACTGGCGATTTCAAGTGGCCCATCTGCGTCAAACGTGCGGAGGTCCGATATGGTCTCCATCGAAGCGGCGTCGAAAAGCTCGAGTGTTGAGGTAGGAAGGCCGCGTCCATGATCAAGCATGAACGCGTCCGCTGCGTGGATAAATACGGGAACCTGGTACCTCGCAACATCTCTCGTATGGTCAATATGGCCGTGGGTAAGAAAGATGGCCACAAGTTGCAGCCCCTCTTCCTTGAGAAACGCAGAAACGACCTGATGCGTTCCCATGCCGGCATCGACGAGGCAGGCTAGCTTCGCAGAATCATCGATGATGACGTAGCAGTTCGTCTGAAACGGTCCCGACGTAAAACCTAAGATTCGCAATGCCTACCTCGCTGTCTACCTAAACCTCTCCGATTAGGAAAGGGCCTGTTCAGCAGCCGAGTAGTCGGGCTCGTTGGTGATCTCCTCGACCAGCTCGACGTGCACCACGCGATGATCGGCGTCGGTCACAATGACCGCGCGTGCAAGCAATTCCTTGAGCGGCGTTCCGTCAAGCGTGAGGCCGAACGCCGTGCCGAAATCAGAGCGGAATGCAGAGAGCGCCTCTACATTCTCGATGCCCTCTGCCGCGCAGAAACGCTGCTGAGCAAATGGCAAGTCCTTGGAGATACAAAGCACTGCAGTGTTTTCTGCAGATCCCGCGAGCTCATTAAACGCTCGCACAGACTTTGCACACACGTCAGTGTCTAGTGATGGAAAAACGTTAAGGACCAGGCGCTTCCCCTCGTACTCGGACAACTTCTTTTCAGAAAGATCGCCCGCGACTAGCACGGCGTCAGGAAGGGCGTCGCCTACCTTAGGAAGAGATCCAGATGTTTGCGATTCATTACCTTGAAAAAATACCTTTGCCATGTCCACGACCCTACATGAACTATCGGAAGCGAGCAGTCGCAAAAAACACAGCAAAATACGACAGGTACAGTTACACCTGCTAATATTTCCCAGTCAACTAGTCAGAATAGAGGTACTACGGTGAGCAATAAAGAGCGCGGTCAAGAAGCCCTTAAACATCTGGAGCGTGAATTGAATTCACGCGATCGAAAGCAGAACTCAAAGCCCTGGTCGATCGCGGCGCTTTCCGCAGTTGTAATCGTGGCGCTAGGCGGCGGCATCTACTTCCTAGCGAACCAGGACGGCGACAGCACCAACGAAGCTCAAAGCTCGGCTGAAGAAACCACCGCCCCAAGCGAATTCGACGCCAACAACTACGAGGCAATCGCGACGAAGCGTGCCGAAGCACTCCCCGCCTCAGTCTCGTGTGAATACACCCCCGATACAGCACAGGGTGACAAGAAAGCAGACCTGCCGAAGACCGACAACGTCTCTACGACAGGGACCGTCAACGTCGAGCTCGACACCAGTGCAGGGCCGATTGGCATGGAGCTCGACCGCTCTGTCTCGCCGTGCACTGTGAATGCGATCGAACACCTCGCCTCTGCTGGCTACTTCAACGATACCGTCTGTCACCGGCTCACCGATGGCGACGGCCTTAAAGTACTGCAGTGCGGTGACCCAACCGGCGTAGGCAGCGGTGGTCCTGGCTTCCAGTTCGCAAATGAGTTCCCGACTGACGAAGCGCTCAAGGCTCTCTCGGACACGCCTGCCCCGGAAGGCATATCTCCAGAAGAAGCAGAGCAGATGAAACAAATGGAGCTCCAGCAGAACCCTCAGAAGTACGCGCGCGGCACCATCGCTATGGCGAACGCCGGTTTGGATACCAATGGGTCCCAGTTCTTCCTGAACTACGGTGATTCAGTGCTGCCTCCGCTGTACACCTACTTCGGTCAAATCTCTGAAGAAGGTTTGAACACCCTTGACAAGATTGCTGAAAAGGGCGTCGAAGGCGGCGGCCAAGACGGCGCACCAGCCGAAGAGGTACGCATCAAATCGGCAACCGTAAAGTAACTACACAGTTGCCTCTCAGCTGCACAGGAGCAGTTTTCAGTCTATTCAAAGTCTTGCAAAACGTCTGATAGCCAACTAGAGTTTGCACTCGTACATTTGTCAATCCCGTCAGATTGGAAAATTCATGAACTTCCGTAAAAGTATTCTTGCAGCAGCCACTGCTGTAGCTGTCGCAACTTCTGGCGTTGCTGCTGCTGAGGCTGCAGAAAGCACCACCCCAACCACCACGGCCAAGCCAGCTTCGAACACCAAGACTGAGAAGGCCCCGACGGTGAAGAACACCACCGCCAAGAAGTCCACCACGAAGCAGGCTCCTAAGGATCAGTCGAGCGACGAGGGCTCCTCCGTCAAGGACATGTCCCCATCTGAAATCCGTGACTGGATCGCAGTGTTCACCGCCGTCATCGGTGCGCTCGGTACCCTGTTCGCATTCCTGGACAAGTACCTGCGCAAGTAGACCGCTGGCTAGGTGCCACACTGGCATCTCCCACTAGCGCACCCAAGTGGGGTAACCCGTGACCGGGTTACCCCACTTTTTCTATACACCGACGCGGTAGACGTCGAATACCCCTTCAACATTCCGGATCAGATTCATCACAGAAGCGAGCTGCTTCGTATCCGAAACCTGGAAGCTGAATCGAATCGTGGCAATACGGTCTTCCTTCGCTTGTGAGGAAAGCGATAGAATCGCCAATTTTTGTTCAGACATTACCCCCGTGAGTTCCGCGAGGAGGCCGTGCCGGTCAAGAGCTTCCACCTGAACGGTCACGATAGAGGTACCCGCAGAGCCGCCAGCGCCGGACCACGAAACCTCGATCAACCGCTCTGGCTCTTGCCTGAGCTTGTTCGCGTTGGTGCAATCTGTGCGGTGCACCGAAACCCCTCCACCGCGGGTTACGAACCCGAAGATATCGTCGCCAGGAACCGGCTGGCAACAGTTAGCAAATTTGGCCATTACATCCGGGCTGCCCTGCACCAAGACTACAGGGCCATCGCCCGAGGGTTCTGGTCGGATGATCTTTGAATGGGGCGTCCGATCCGCCAGAAGATCTGCGGCGTCTTCGACGTCACCAAACTGGTCGACCAGCATTTTTGCAACATGCCGGGACGAAACATTCCCAGCGCCGATAGCCGTGTACAGGGCATCTACATCGGAGTAACGCAGTCTGCGTGCAATATCACGCATTGACTCAGGCGTAAATAGCCGGTGAAGTGGAAGTCCGCTCCGCTGTACTTCCGCTGCCAGCGCATCGCGTCCGACTTCGAGGTGTTCCTCGCGCCGTTCTTTCGCGAACCACTGACGCACCTTTGTTTTCGCACGCGGTGAAACAATAAAGTCTTGCCAGTCACGAGAAGGCCCGGCATTTGGGTCCTTCGAGGTAAAAATCTCGACGCGGTCACCATTTTGCAGCTGTGACTCCAGAGCAACCAGTTTGCCGTTAACTTTTGCCCCCACGCATCGGTGGCCTACCTCAGTGTGCACCGCGTAGGCAAAGTCCACAGGCGTCGAACCGGCAGGAAGGTTGATAACATCGCCGTGTGGCGTGAAGACGAAAACCTGCTTGCTTGTCAGGTCGTAGCGCAGTGAATCAAGAAACTCATTTGGGTCTGAAGCTTCCTTTTGCCAGTCAAGCAGTTGGCGCATCCACGCCATCTGATCTACTTCAGCCTGATCTCCCTTATGCGATCCTTTCGTCTCTTTGTACCGCCAGTGAGCTGCAACACCGAACTCGGCGTTGTAGTGCATCTCGTGCGTACGTACCTGTACTTCGAGAGCTCGCCCGCTGTTCGTCATCACCGTCGTGTGCAGCGACTGATACACACCGAATCGCGGATTCGAAATATAGTCCTTAAATCGGCCCGGCATTGCAGAATACATAGCATGAACGACGCCGACCGCTGCGTAACAGTCGTGGAGATTATCGACGAGCACGCGAACGCCAACGAGGTCGAAGATTTCGTCGAACTCGTGGCCTCGAACAACCATTTTTTGGTAGATGGACCAATAGTGCTTCGGCCTCCCCATCACCTCTGCGTCGATACCGTTTTTCTTCAGTTCGGTTTGCAACTCACGAATAATCTCTGCAAGAGCTCTGTCCCGCGAGGGCGCTCGGTCAGCAACTAACCTCACGATCTCTTCGTATTTCTTCGGGTAGAGGATCGCGAACGCGAGATCTTCAAGCTCCCATTTCACTGTCGCCATCCCGAGGCGGTGTGCAAGCGGTGCAATCACATCAAGGGTTTCGCGCGCCTTCTTCGCTTGCTTCTCAGGAGGAAGAAAGCGCATCGTGCGCATGTTGTGGAGCCTATCCGCAACTTTAATCACAAGTACCCGGGGATCCTCCGCCATGGCAACGATCATTTTCCGGATCGTTTCTGCCTCTGCCGACGCCCCAAGCGCAACCTTGTCTAACTTCGTTACGCCATCGACGATTCGTGCCACCTCAGGCCCGAAGTCGGCCGTAAGTTCATCCAGGGTGTAGTCAGTGTCCTCAACGGTGTCATGCAACAGTGCTGCCACCAACGTTGTGGTGTCCATACCAATTTCACCACAGATCGTGGCTACGGCAAGCGGGTGCGTAATATATGGGTCGCCTGATTTCCGGAACACGCCATCGTGAAGCTGCTCAGCCGTCTCATAGGCACGATTCAATAATGCGACGTCGCACTTCGGATGGTGCCGTCGATGAATCGATAACAGCGGGTCCAGGACCGGATTGCTACGGACCCGCGCACCGCCAGTGAGCGAACGAGCAAGTATTGCGGACACACTTCGCATCGAGGGTATATTCCTCTTCGGTGCTTTCTCTTGAGTCACAGTCCGCCTCCAAACTCTCCTATTGGTCGAGCACTACCACGGGAACATCTCCTAAGCGGCTTCTACCGTCCAGTCCTTGTACCTCGAGCATTACTACGTAACCAACAACGCTACCACCTGCGCGTTGGATTAAATCGGTTGCTGCGGAAAGAGTTCCGCCAGTAGCAAGCACATCGTCAACGAGAACGACCTTCTTCCCGTCCAGGTCAATTCCCGACGCCGGGATTTCCAAAGCTGCAGTGCTGTACTCGGTTTTGTATTCCTGTGTAATCACCGGCGGAGGGAGCTTCCCCTTCTTACGGATAGCGAGGATGCCTACGCCCATTTCGTATGCAACAGCTGAGCCCAGGAGAAAACCACGGGCATCCAGGCCACCAACAAGGTCTGCTCCAAGATTCTCAGATACACGCGCCATTTCTTTGATAACAACCCGCAAGGCATGCGCATCTGCAAGCACCGGTGTGAGGTCTTCAAACAACACGCCCTTTTCGGGAAAATCTGGTACTTTACGGATCTTTTCTCGAAGCGCTTCCTTTGCGCTTTCAAACGTGTCCTTCGAATCGCCCATGGGTTTCTCCTTGGATAGCTTTATTTCTTTACTCATCAACGGACCATCGATCCATATTCCAGCCAATTCCCGACAAGCCTGTGTACATAACAACGTTTTCAACTCGCTGATCAATCGCGAACGAGCGAGGCTGTGCTGAAAGTGGCAGAATCGGAATCTCCCGCCAAAGCCAATTCTCTTGACTCCGCAATGCGTCGAGTTCCTGCACCCGATTGTTCGCAGCTGGGTACTCAACTTGAGAATCGATTGGCATCAAAAGCGCATCGACGGTGCCCTCTTTCTCTACGATCTGGCCTTGTTCGTCCATGGCATAGCCCGGCAACTCGGCCAACGTCGCTAGATTCTCCGACTGGTCGAGAACTTCAATACCCGCCGGTTCGCACTGTGCTCGGATCGTCTGAATCATTGCGGAGATCCGTGCCGACCGCATCGGCGTCGAGATCCGTAGAACACTGCCACTTGCTGCACGTGCCTTTTCGACGTCATACTCAGTTGCCGTCTCACCGACACTTTCAATTTTCGACGCCAGCGGGTCACTATGCGCAACTACTTGTACTGGAGCAGCTGCAACCTCTAGGCCCGACATCTTCGAGGAAGTTTGTGCGACTTCAGACGGATTCACACAGTGAGCAAGCGCCCTGCGCCGTTCTGGTTCTGCCCAGGGACCTGACTTGGCCATGACCAACGCGTCAGTGAGTTCCCCAACAACGCTGGTCACATCAACTGGTTCTCTCTCTGCGTTTACGTCGTACCAGTCTGGTGATGGTTCTTCGAGGTTGCCAATTTTCAATCCGCCGGAGGCAACTAGTTCACCGGAATCTGCATTCCCCGGCCAGACCACGATCTTCTGCAGCGCTGGAGCATCACCGTAATAGGAATCATTAGCGACGAGGACTACTTCGCCTTCTTTGCCAACACTCTCAATCTTGTACGGTCCGAACGATACTTGAAGTTCAGGATCGTACTGCTTCAGATCAAAACCGTAACGCCAAATATCTGCGATGCTTCGAAGGCTCATTGGGTCACGTGCAGTAAGCGCATCGACGAGCTCTTCCGCCGACATTCCGACACGCGCTGCAACTGCGTGTGACGGCAAAACTGTTCCGGGTTCAAAAAGATCGCGCCAACGGGCGCCACGGTTCTCCTTCATTGTGAGAGTGAAAGTTTTTGATCCGGGTTGACATGCCAATGTATCAGCGTCGTCGAAAAGAGGCATCCAAGAATCGAAGAGCTCTGGTAGCTTCCCAGCTGTGAACGTCAACAGGTAGTCATTACACGTTACTGGGGTATTGTCGGAGAACACTGCCGCATCGGAGATGGTGTAAATCACCTGACGCCTGTCGCCGGGCAGCACTTGCGTCTCTACCAAGTCGGTATTGGGGATCATTTGTCCGTTGGGCCCCGGAACGTAAACTCCGGGGTACAAACGACCAGATAGTTCTTGCGCCAGCGTCGAGTGCCCCTCAGCGCTACCCGCGTTCACTGTGACCAGTGGTGCTTGTACCTGATAGCCAAACTCTTCGCTATTAGAGTTCGACGCTGCACCACCGTCGGAACACGCCGTTGCGAGCAACACTACAGAAAAAGCAGCAACGGCGCGTGAAAATACGCTACTCATACTTGGTTTACCTAGCGTGTCGACGGCCGCCAAGTGCTCATTGCCGGCGATTCGTCTCCATCGCTGCCTTCCACAGCACTACGAACCGGTGTATCAACGGTGCGCTTTGGCTTTACAGTGGCTTCATCGTCGTGGTCGACGATCTCACCGGCGCGGTATTTCTCTACTTCAACGTTGTGTTCCTTGTAAGCGCGCTTGCGCTCCATAAGCGTTACCAGCAGCGGAGTCGCGAGGAATAGCGAGGAGAAGATACCTTCGATGACGCCGATCAGCTGGATCAAGGCGAGATCCCGGAGTGTACCCACACCGAGCATCCAAACTGCCACAATCATCAGCGCGACGATCGGGAGTGCAGAAATGACGGAAGTAGAAATCGAGCGCATGACCGTTTGATTCACTGCCAGGTTCGCTTCTTCAGCATAGGTAGAACGACGCGAGTCCAATACACCACTAGTGTTCTCCTTCACCTTGTCGAAGACGATCACGGTGTCATAAATGGAGAAGGTCAAAACGGTAAGCAGACCGATAATCATGGCTGGGGTAATTTCCAGCCCGAAGAGGGCATAGAACCCTACGATCAGTATGCCGTCAATGATCAATGCACCCATCGCCGCGATGGCCATCTCTCGTTGCAGGCGGACAGCCACGTACACGGCTGCAGCGACGAGGAAGACCAGCATCGCCATCAACATCCGCTTCGTGATGGTGTCACCCCACGATTCGGAAACAGTCGAATCACCAATTGCGTCGGCAGACACTTCCCCTTCAGCATTCTTGGTGTGATGCTTCTCAAAGATCGCCTGCCGCGCTTGGTCGATTTGTTCCTGGCTCAGATGCTCAGCATTAATCTCAAGTGTCCGGGCATCACCGGCACCAATAATCTGAGTCAGTTCAGGAGTGACGCCAGTCGCGTCGATAAATGTCTCCTCGACTTCTTCGGCAACGAGATCGTCGGCCGGCATCGAGAGTTTGGTACCGCCTTCGAAGTCGATACCAAGGTTGAATCCACGGACCAGCATCGCAAGCAGCGAGATAACTACCAGTGCCATGGTGATCCCGTACCAGAGCTTACGGCGACCGACGAAATCGATCGCCGCATCGCCGGTATACAGACGCTCCCAACGGCCGGGCTCCTTGACTGTTGGTACGACGGAAGCAACGGTTTCAATTTGCGATGACGACATTGCTACTTCACCTCAATACTTTCCGACGCGGCTTCTGCAGCCACGCCTTGATGAGCTTCCTCGCTCACGTCCTTGTCATGCTGCGCTGCAGCAAACACTTTGGTCATACCGTTGACAGCTGGCTTCGACCAGAACCGGGACCGGGAAGCGAACACCATGAGCGGAGCAGTGACCAAGAACGTCACTAGCAGGTCAAATACGGTCGTAAGGCCCATCGTGAATGCGAAGCCCTTCACATCGCCAACCGCAAGGAAGTAAATAATGACCGCGCCGATCAGGGTCACCATGTTACCGGTAATAATTGTATCTTTCGCTCGATCCCAGCCGGAGGCAGATGCAGAGCGGAAAGTCTTGCCCTTACGAACTTCGTCCTTGATGCGTTCGTAGATGACAACGAAGGAGTCCGCAGTAGTACCAATACCAATGATCAAACCGGCGACGCCGGAGAGGTCCAGCGAGTAGCCGATCCAGCGCCCCAGCAGAACTAGCGAGCCGTAAACGAGAAGACCCGCAAAGAAAAGCGTAGCCAGGGAAATAAGACCATAGAGCCGGTAGTAGAAGAACACGAAAATTGCGACCAAAATCAGACCGACAATGCCTGCATAGAAGCCAGCCTGCAAGGATGCCAGACCAAGTGACGGCGGCACTGTCATCGCAGTTCCACCAGGTTCGCCATTCTCACCCGCGAAAGAAAGCGGCAGCGCACCGTAACGCAGGTTGTTTGCGAGGCTCTCAGCTTCCTCCTGAGTGAAGTTGCCTGTAATAGAGGTTGCGGAACCGACTGGGGTTGCGCCCTGAATGACAGGTGCGGAGATAATTTGTGAGTCCAGTGTGATCGCGATCTGCTGCCCGATCATCTCACTCGTCAGCTGCGCCCAGGTAGACGAGCCATTAAACTCGCCTGCCTGGCTGAAAGCGAAGTTGATCTCCATCTGGCTCGACTGCGGGTTGAATCCACCAGTGATCGAGCGACCAGTGTCGATCTGTTCACCGGTGAGACGCGGGCCGTCCGTATCAGTAACGCCTGCGAGCAATGGCACCTCGCCGAGGAGCAGTACCTGGCCAGATGAAGGGTCACAGGCTACAAGTGGTGCTGCTTCGTCATCGGTCCCGGCCAATGGATCAGTAGGTTGCACGGCACACAACGCGCTCAGCATCGACATAGCAACGAATTGCTGGGTAGGGTCTTCAGACTGACGAGTAGCCTTGAGCATCTCAGCTTGGTCAGCCCTGCGCTCCGAGGACTCCACAGGGCCATTCGGCTCAGGCAACGGTTTCGCATCAATAGCAGGAATCTCAACGGTTTGCCCCTGTTCGGCAACCTGCTTCTTCACCTGATCGCCAATCGCCTTGGCTTGATCCGCGGTCAAAACCCCATACCGGATCCAATCGTTCGCGGTTTTTGCGAAGACCTCACCAATCGAATCCGCGGAAGGTGCAGGCGGTTGCATAACCGGACGGAACAGCAGCTGCGAGGTCTGCCCAATATTACGTACTTCCGATGTGTCGTCGCCCGCGGCAGTGATCACTAGGGTATTGCCGTCAACGACGACAGTCGCGCCGGAAACACCCATGCCGTTCACACGCTTCTCAAGAATGTTTCGCGCTTCGTCGAGCTGATCGCGAGTTGGCTCGTCTCCCTGCGGAACGAGGGTCACGCGAGTACCGCCCTGCAGGTCGATACCAAGCTTCGGGGTTGCGGACTTATCGCCCGTGAAAAATACTAATGAGTACACGCCAATGACGATGAGCGCAAAAAGCGCCAGCGCGCGCGCAGGCCACTTCCGCTTTGATCTCAACTCGCCGGAACGCTGAGTGTTCTTGGACACCGAGCTAACTCCTCTATTTCTACGTTATTTCACTGCCACACCCCGCTTTGCCCGAAACTTTGGGTAAAGCGGGGTGTGGTGCACATCGATTTATCGTACGTCATCAACTGTCATATCGGTAAAGACAGCTAGACAGCATTTGCCGTAACGCTGAGATGGACTATTCCGGACGTTGTTCCGAATCGTCTACTGTAGGTTCCTGAACCGCGGACTCGACTGCCTCTCGCTTCATAATTCCGGCGGTCTCCATCTTGACGACAACACCAGGGGCAATTTCAATTCGAAGCGTAGCGTTATCTGCGTCAACAACGTCTCCATGAAGGCCAGAAACCGTCACAACATGGTCACCGGGCTGAATAGAGGACTGCATCTCCTGTACCTGTTGCTGACGCTTCTTCTGGCTTCGCATCATCAAGATTGACGGAAGCATGAACACCAATAGGACGAGCAAAATAAGGATGATTTCCATAGCTCTATATTGACATACTCCCAATTATGTTGAAACGAGTGCCTGTCCTGGAGCATCCGGTGGCGGATCAATTCCAAGGTGCTGCCAGGCAGCCGCCGTAGCAACGCGGCCACGACCAGTTCGTGCCATCAATCTTGCTCGCACCAGGTAAGGCTCGCATACTTCTTCGACTGTAGACGGTTCCTCCCCTACAGCAATTGCCAGTGTATTGACGCCAACAGGTCCCCCACCGTGGCCACGAATGAGCGAATTCAGGACCGCTCTGTCGAGCCGATCAAGCCCGAGGTCGTCAACGTCAAACACCTCCAGCGCAGCACGCGCCGCCTGAATATCGATTCGTCCGCTGCCATGCACATCTGCCCAATCACGAACACGTCGCAGCAATCTATTCGCAATACGCGGAGTTCCCCGTGAACGTGAAGCGATTTCGACTGCTGCGTCCTTGTCGATCTCAACTTGCAAGATCTTCGCAGCACGTTCGACCACGTGCCTCAAGTCAGTAACCTCGTAAAACTCCATCTGTGCCGTAAAACCGAAACGATCCCGCAACGGACCAGTGAGCATACCAGCGCGAGTCGTTGCACCGACCAGGGTGAACGGTGGAATCTCAAGTGGAATTGACGTCGCCCCGGGCCCCTTTCCAACAATGACGTCAATACGGAAGTCCTCCATTGCCATATACAGCATTTCCTCCGCAGGCCGTGCAATACGGTGAATCTCATCGATAAAGAGGACATCGCCTTCCATAAGATTCGAAAGCATCGCAGCGAGGTCACCAGCACGTTCAAGCGCAGGGCCAGAGGTCATCCGCAAGGAAGTTCCGAGTTCCTGCGCGATGATCATCGCCATCGTTGTCTTTCCTAGCCCTGGCGGACCGGAAAGCAAGATGTGGTCCGGTGTGACGCTGCGTTGACTAGCACCCGCGAGTACAAGACTGAGCTGCTCACGCACTTTCGGCTGTCCGATGAACTCATCAAGCGACTTCGGACGAAGAGACCTCTCAATATCGTGTTCATCACTATGCGCATTGACGCTGACGGGAGCCCCATCGGGACGTGAAAGATCATCCGGCAACTGGAATACGGTTTTTTCAACATCTGACATGAACCCCACCTACTTTTTCGATAGCGTCTTCAGCGCTTCGCGCAACAGATTCGATGGATCAGTATCCGGTTGTTCCGCAACGAGAGGTTCGACGACAGTCCGTGCACTACGCTCGGTGAATCCAAGCCCAACCAGTGCTTCTACAATCTGCTCACTGATGCCTGAGTCTGAAGCAGCCGGAGCCGTTGCTCCGTGGCTCGCTTCGCTGCCCGTTTCAAACAAGCCGACAACCTTATCTTTCAGCTCCAACACGATTCGTTCTGCCATCTTCTTACCGACGCCAGGAATTGTTTGAATCTTCTTCGCATCACCGCTGGAAATCAATTCGGCCAGTTCCCCAGGCCCAAAGACTGCCAGTGCTGCCATCGCCAGCTTTGGCCCTAGCCCACTCACGGTTTGAAGCTTGTGAAACATAGACCGCGAGTCCTCATCCGCGAACCCATACAAGGTCATACCGTCATCGCGGACCACCAGACTGGTGACTACATCCGCATGCTCACCACGAGTTAGGCGACTGAGCGTTGGTGGCGTCGCTAAAAAGCGATACCCAACGCCCCCGCAGCCAATAACAGCATGATCGAGGCCAATCGAAAGGACGTCACCGTGGAGGGAATCAATCATGAACTAGTTCTTTCTCAGTTTTTCAATAGCGGAAGCTCGGGCAAGCAACGGGGCTCGCCAGCAATGGCAAACAGCGATGGCCAACGCGTCTGCAGCATCTGCTGGCTTTGGTGGCTCGCTCAGACCAAGAATACGTGTAATCATCGTAGTCATCTGTTTCTTATCAGCACGCCCATTACCAGAAACCGACTTTTTTACCTCTGAGGGCGTATACATGTGCACTGGTATATCGCGCTCTGCAGCGGCGAGGACCATTACCCCGACGGCGTGGGCAGTATGCATCACGGTGGAAACGTTACTGCGTTCGAAAATTCGCTCCATCGCAACCACGTCGGGCTTATACTCATCCATCCAGTCGCTTACCGACTTCGAGATCCGCAATAAACGCTCCGATAGTTCCACATCGGAAGGAGTGCGCGCTACACCGACGGCAATCGGTATGACCTGACGCCCTCTCCCCGCTTGAACTACCGAAAGGCCGCATCGGGTCAAACCAGGATCTATGCCCATTACCCTCAGACCTTGGAGGTTCACCGCGCTTCCTTCCGCCGAATATTGTACTGGCACATATGTTCTACCATAGTCTGAAAAAGAACCACCACTCGCCGCAACGAATGGTGGTTGAAAAACAGACTACGCCTTACAAGTCGAGCTCGGCTGCGATCTCGTCAGGAATAGACATGTTCGAGTACACATTCTGTACATCATCAGAGTCTTCGAGGGCATCAATCAGCTTCAGATTCTTTTCAGCAGCAGATGCATCCAGTTCAACTTCCACGTCAGCACGGAAGTCCTGCTCAGAGCCCTCAACCTCGATACCGGCCTCCACTAACGCCTCGCGGACTGCGGCAAGGTCGGTCGGCTGACAGGTAACTTCAAACTCTTCGCCAAGATCGTTAACTTCTTCTGCACCAGCGTCAAGTACCGCCATCAACACATCGTCCTCGGTGAGCTCCCCTTTCGCCACTGTGACGACACCGACGCGATTGAACATGTAGCCCACAGAGCCGGTTTCACCAAGATTACCGCCGTTCCTGGTCATTGCCGTACGAACCTCAGTCGCTGCTCGATTACGGTTATCCGTCAGGCACTCGATCAACAGAGCGACACCGTTCGGGCCGTACCCCTCGTACATCACCGACTCCCAGTCAGAGCCGCCGGCTTCCTCGCCCGATCCACGCTTACGCGCACGTTCGATGTTGTCGTTCGGGACCGACGCCTTCTTCGCCTTCTTGATCATGTCATCAAGCGTCGGGTTGCCTGCTGGATCGCCGCCACCAGTGCGAGCTGCAACCTCGATATCTTTGATCAGTTTCGCCCAGAGCTTGGAACGCTTTGCGTCGTTCGCGGCCTTCTTATGTTTAGTAGTAGCCCACTTTGAGTGGCCAGACATCCGGTATCCCTTCGCTTAAAACGGTTGACTATTGGTAATTGAACGTCAACCTACTATACGCCCGAACAGGTTGAGCTGCAGAACCGCGAGCAAGGTTCAGCCGCTAAAGGGAAAGCGAAGCGAAAGCTGGCAGGGCTGCGGTCCCACCCAATCGAAGAAGCCTTACGGCGGGCCGTAGCCGTAGCGAACGAACATCCCTGACAGCGTCGTTATAAAACCGCAGTGCAATTGCCACACGAGTATCTGCAGCGTCAATATCAGCGGGAAGCATCGTCCCTTGCCTCTCGATGTGTTTCCGCATTTCTTGTTCGGACTGAAGTCGTTCCTCTACGTCAACTGGAGTCAAACGCAATGATTCGATGATCCGGCACTCCTCGCGCATTTCCGGATACAGTGCGGCAATGACAGCACAGCGTTGGTCGAGCGCAGCTTGAAGTGCGTCGCGTGAACGGTCGAGACGGATATGGAGGCGGTGTAGCCGTTGCGCAGTGAAATATGCCCAGGCAAACAGCAACGTGATTACCGCTGCGAACACCACTAGGGCAATAGTTGTCATGCGAGTGTCACCTTCTCACCAACACTTACTGCTTCGTATACAGCCATAATCTGAGCAGTCACTGTCGACCAGTCATACTGCGCGGCTCGCAGTTGCCCTCTTCTGCCCATCTCCAGGCGCAAAGCAGCGTCGTCAATCAAAGCCTGTAACGCCTTTGTCAACTCGGCAACATCACCTACAGGAAAAAGAATCCCGGCAGGGTCAGGTGATTCTGCATCACATACCAGCGAAAAGGCCTCTAGATCACTGGCCACAACAGCGCAGCCCGCAGCCATCGCTTCCACGAGAATGATGCCAAACGATTCGCCCCCAGTGTTCGGAGCGACAAATATATCCGGCGCCCCCAGCAATCTCGCCTTTTCCTCCTCGCTTACGCGACCGACGAAGTTCACTCCTGGAATCTGCCGAGGCTCCCCGCTTCCGATCACCGTGAGTTCGACTCGTCCTTCAAGGTGATCGAACGCTTCAAGAAGCAGCGTTAGCCCCTTTCTTGGCTCGTCGATACGCCCCAAGAATGCGATTCGAACAGGCCCGACGGAGCTCAACGGCGCTAGCTTCCGGGCGGCTACGAACTTCCGAGTGTCCACTCCGTTCGGGATAACGATTGGATCGGCCCCGATCTGTTCAACCTGCCACCTCCGAGCAAGCTCGCTTACCGCGATACCCCCGCGGATCTTTTCCAAATATTTCCGCAAGAACGGCAGTGCAAGCTGCAAAATGCGAGACCCAGTTGTAGACGTGTGGTATGTAGCGACGATCGGCCCCGAAGCCAACATAAGCGCTGCGAGCGAATAGCTAGGAGAATTGGGCTCATGGATGTGCAATACATCAAAGTCGCCATCACACAGGAATTCGCGAGTAGTCGTAAAAACTTTAGGGCCGAACGCCAGGCGCGCGACAGAGCCGTTATACGGAATAGGTAACGAACGCCCGCCTTTCTTTACAAACTCGGGAAGAGGCGTGTCATCACGCGCAGGCCCGAGCACTTTCACTTCATGCCCTTGGCGCAAAAGTGATGCAGCTAAGTCAAGGATGTGCGCTTGAACCCCGCCTGGTTCGTCGAAAGAATACGGGCACACGATACCAATTTTCATCCCTTCGCTACCTTTTCTTCCGGTCTGCGATCCAAAACGGCTGAAGCACATGCCAGTCTTGTGGGTGCTTTTTGATTCCGCGCTCAAACCAGCCCGCAAGCTTTTCCACTTTACCTTCTACGGAATCTGCAACAATCGGCGGCGATACGCTAGTCACCCACCCATCCATGCTGCCTGAACTCTCAAAGGCATTGTGTACTGCGAGCAGTGTCGCACCGGTTTTCTCCGCTAATACTGCCGGACCGGCGGGCATTGTCGTCTGCTCTCCAAAAAAAGCTACCGGCACCCCGTGCCCACCGAGATCACGATCTGCCAACAAACAGACAATCCCTTGTTTGTACAGAGCTTCCTCGAGGAGTTGCATTGGAGGTCTCGACGCACCACGCGAAGGAATCACCTGGATTCCTAACCCACGTCGAAATTCCAAAAACGCATCGTAGAGCTCTTCGGGCTCTACCCGCTCCGCGACCGTCGAAAAGCTCCCGTATCGGTGAGCAAGCCATGCACCCGCAAGATCCCAGTTCCCCGAGTGCGGCAACGCAAGCACTACGCCCTTGCCTTGTTGAATCGCATACTCCAGATGCTCAATCCCTTGTATCGATGCAGAGAATTGCTCATGAAACCGTTCATTCGAGATTACTTTCTGCAGGCAAAAGACCTCGAGCCAATACCGCATGTATGACCGCATCGAGTTCTTCACAAGCGAACGCGTGACGTTCTCAGGTCCAACCACACGCGAGAGATTCTTACGAAGTTGCTCCGGTAACTTGCCATTGCGAGAGTAAATGTCGGCAACGAACATCATCAGACAGTAGGCGATACTGTAAGGCAGCATTGATAGCAGCTTCCACCCCATCCAGTAGCTGCGATATACGCACTCATCCTTGAACGTTTGCATGCGCGCTTCGGTCCTAGCGCGACCCAAACGTTTTAGCTCCTGCTGGCGCGGCAATCTGCCGCTTTGATGCAGGATCCTTCGCTGCAATAACGAGTCGCTGCGCAACCGTATATATCGAGCCGAAAAACAGCAGCCAAAGCCCGCATTCAATGGCGTACGGCACACCGAAGCCTTCCAATCCCAGCGCGACAAGCGCGATGAGAAGACGCTCAGGCCGCTCAACCAGCCCGCCGACAATCTTGATACCCCCGGCCTCCGCGCGCGCCTTAACGTAACTAATCACCTGGGAGAGTACTAGTACCGCAAGGCAAACTGCGACATGCGCCGGAGAAGCTTGATCTACGTACACCAGCCAGAACACGATGGCACCGAAGAGCGCTCCGTCAGTAATCCTGTCACAACTTGCGTCAAGCGTAGCTCCGAAAGCAGTCCCTCCCCCGCGGAGACGGGCCATCGTGCCATCCACCATGTCAAAAGCCGCGAAAAGACCACTCAGAATAGCTGCCAAAACAAGATGGTCAGTTGGAATGAGCACGACGGCTACCAACACAGTGAGCGCTGTTCCACCAAGCGTTGTCCAATTCGGTGTTAGACCAGCTTTAAGCAATGCAGTGGCGACCGGTTCTACGACAACAGCAGCAGGCTTTCGTCCATGAACACTGAGCATCTGCCTACTCCCCTCCAGTCTGTTGAGCCGCCACTTCTTTCCAGCTCTCTGCTAATAGTTGGCGCGTTTCACGCAGCAGCTGCGGAAGCACCTTGGTGCCAGTGATGACTGTCATAAAATTTGAGTCCCCTGCCCACCTCGGGACCACATGCACGTGTAGGTGATCTCCGATAGAGCCTCCGGAGGCCCTGCCTAAATTCATGCCAACGTTTATCGCTTCGGGGTCTGATACCGCCTTGAGAGTTTTCACTGCGAGCGTTACGAACCTCATAAGCTCGGCTGATTCCCCCGCAGTCAGGGCTTCAATCTCCGCCACCTTACGGTACGGCACGACCAAAATATGCCCAGCGTTATACGGATAAAGGTTCAGCACCGCGTAGACGGTCTCCCCTCGAGCCACGATGAGCCCCTCTTCATCGCTCATCGAAGGAATCTGCACGAAAGGATCACTTGACCCCTTCTCATCGCGTGGCGTTGACGCGATGTACTTCGAACGGTACGGCGCCCAAAGACGCTGAAGTCTGTCTGGAGTACCAACTCCAATGTCCTCATACATTTCTGAGCGCCTCTCTACTTCTACTGGTCAGCCTGGCGCTGTTCAACCAGCTCTTTCGTTGGTTGTTCGTTGAACTTTTCGTCCACCCAGTTGGTGATAAGTTCGACAGCCTCGTCGACGCCGACTCCATTAATTTGGGTGCCGTCGAGGAAGCGGAAGCTTACAGCGTTTGCCTCTACATCACGCGCGCCAGCGAGCAGCATGAACGGAACCTTGTGAGTGGTGTGCGTCCGAATCTTCTTCTGCATCCTGTCATCGGAATGGTCGACCTCAGCTCGGATGCCGCGCGCCCGCAGCTGCTGGATGATGCCGTCAAGGTGTCCAGCGAAATCGTCAGCAACGGGGATACCTACAACCTGGTGCGGTGCCAGCCAAGCCGGGAATGCACCGGCGTAGTGCTCAAGCAGCACGCCGAAGAATCGCTCAATTGATCCAAAGAGTGCACGGTGAATCATGACTGGTCGCTTCTTGCTTCCGTCTGAGGATGTGTACTCAAGATCGAAACGCTCAGGCAGGTTGAAGTCGAGCTGAACCGTGGACATCTGCCAGGTACGACCGATGGCGTCGCGAGCCTGTACGGAAATCTTTGGACCGTAGAACGCTGCACCTGCTGGGTCCGGAACAAGCTCGAGCCCAGACTTGGTAGCAACTGATTCTAGGATGCTCGTTGAACGCTCCCAGATATCATCATCACCGATGTACTTCTCGGGATCCTTGGTGGACAACTCCAGGTAGAAATCATCAAGCCCATAGTCTCTGAGCAGAGAAATAATGAACTCCAACACACTCGTCAGCTCGTCTTCAAGCTGTTCCTCGGTGCAGTAGATATGGGCATCGTCCTGAGTAAAACCGCGTGCACGAGTCAGGCCATGCACCACGCCGGACTTCTCGTAGCGGTACACGGTACCAAACTCGAATAGTCGCAGCGGCAATTCACGGTACGAGCGTCCACGTGAATCGAAGATGAGGTTGTGCATAGGGCAGTTCATAGGCTTGACGTAGTAATCGACTGCCTGTTTGGTCACATTGCCTTCGTCGTCGGTCTCGCCGTCGAGCTGCATCGGTGGGTACATGCCGTCGGCGTACCAGTCCAGGTGGCCAGATTTTTCGAAAAGCTCACCCTTCGTCAAGTGTGGGGTGTTGACGAATGAATAGCCTGCCTCGAGGTGACGCTGGCGGGAGTGTTCCTCCATCACCATCCGGATAATTCCTCCATCCGGGTGGAATACTGGCAAACCAGACCCAACTTCCTCCGGGAAGGAGAAAAGATCGAGCTCATTGCCAAGACGACGGTGGTCACGCTTCTCTGCTTCTGCAAGCATCAACATGTGCTCATCGAGCTTTTCTTTCGACTCCCAGGCGGTGCCGTAAATACGCTGCAACCCGGCGTTATTCTGGTTGCCACGCCAGTACGCAGCTGACGAACGTGTCAGTGCGAACGCCGGAATGTACTTAGTAGTTGGCACGTGAGGCCCGCGGCACAGATCGCGCCACTCGACTTCATTCGTCCGTGGATTCACATTGTCGTAGTGGGTGAGCTCTCCGTGACCGACTTCAGTAGCTTCGTCCGAGTCAGGGTCCACGTTTCCCTTGTCCTGCACGAGTTCAAGCTTGTACGGCTCATCAGCTAGGTCCTCTGCTGCCGCTTCAGCCGACGGATAGACTCCACGAACAAACTTCTGGCCCTGCTTGATGATCTTCTTCATGCGGCGCTCGAGCAGCTTCAAGTCTTCTGGTGTGAACGGTTCAGCCGCGTCGAAGTCGTAGTAGAAGCCACCCTCAATGGCTGGCCCAATTCCTAACTTCGTCCCCGGAAACTCAATCTGCACTGCTTGCGCCAACACGTGAGCACACGAGTGGCGAATCACGGACCGACCCAGCTCAGTGTTCGCGGTGACTGGAGTTACTGTGGTGTCTACATCCGGCGTAAATGACAGGTCCTTCAACGACCCGTCTTCAGACTGCACGCAGACAACCGCCTCCGGGCCCTTATTCGGCAGCGACAATTCGCGCATCGCAACCCCGGCAGGAGTGTTCGCCGGGACCGTGAAAGCCTGGGCTGCAAGGTGGGTTTGGTCGTTATTCGTCATGTTCGTGCGCTCCTTTGCGCTTCAATGAGGTACGTCATACCTGGACGCACCCAGCTGGATTCGTACAAGCTCGCCGGAACCTTTAAATATTGAGGTCGGCAAACATGGCAAAAATCATACCGCGTTCACTACGCGAGTAGTGACTCGGCCCAGAAACTCGGAGCACCATCTTGCGCCTGCGTGCCCGGTGGTATCCAGTACACCGCCGAACCAATGTGCGTGATCCATTCATTCAGTCGGTCAGCCTCATCGAGCCTTTTGAGGACCGGAGTGAATTGCGTATCTGGGTTTTCCTGAAATGCAATGAACACTAAGCCAGCGTTGGACAGCTGTTCCTGCCCAGGCTCAGGCGGCAAATTGTAGTTATAAGGGCGCCGTTTAAATTTCTGCTCTGGGTGCCCTTCAGGCGCCATTGACCTGGCAACGTGCGAGTTTCTATCGACCTTTGGCAGGCCATATTCGTCCCGCGCTTCCAGATCTACCGGAGTGAACTCTTCGCCGCCCGAAAGGGGTGCTCCGTTGTCTAGCCTGCGCCCGACGGCCTCTTCACGGGATGTCCGGTCGAGCATTTCCCAGGTGTCAAGGTTCATCGCTATTCGACGAACCACCATCGACGTTCCACCTTCAAACTCTGCAACGCCTTTTGCCCACACCTGGGCGTCGTATTCCTCATCAGTGTGAGGGTTTACCGTGCCATCAATCTGTCCAAAGAGATTCCGTGGCGTGGTTCCTTCGCGGTGTACAGCAGGGTTATTCATGAACCCTTGCTGCACCCACGCGGTAGCTACATAATCGACGCCAGCTCGCACCATATGACGCATCGCCCATGCGCACATCAGTGGGTCATCTGAGCAAATCTGCAACACCACGTCAGTCTGGCCCCAGTTCCGTGAAAGCTCGTCTCGCGAGAGCGCCGGAATGTCGTGGAGCCACGACGGTTTGCTCTCAGGCGCGGCGATATCAAAAAACTTCTCTCCCAACCCCACGGTAATGGTGAGGTTTGCGGGGTGTTCCGTCATCTCTGGTTCCAGGCTTGCCAACGGGTTTTCGCCGGCTGTCAACGCACGGGCATCCTCAGTCCACAGTCGCATCAATCGAACAATCGCAGGCTTATCGACGCCATCTTTAAAATTGAAACCAATCAGATTTAGTGAGGACTGTTGAGGCGTCGAAATGCCTGCCTGGTGTATGCCGTCAAACGGAACCGTTGCTGTGGCAAGGTCTATCGCAGGCTCTTGCTGAGCATTCACCACAGCATCGCGGCTTTCCGCGCAAGCTGTGGCTGCCCCGGCGGCAGCAACACTCAGAGTCCCGGCGAGAAAATGACGACGGTTGACAGGCATTCGACTTTCCTTCAATTAGTGGTTGTGGCCTTCACCCATGGACCCATGTTGGTGCCCCTGGAGCTCCCCGTGCTCACCATAGTCTTCGTCACCCGGAAGCATAGAGCGAACGGCTACGTCTGGAATCTGCTCCTCGGTTCCGTCGGCGAACTCAAGCGTTACATCGACCACGTCGCCTGCCGGAATTGCAGGGTCGAAGCCCATGATCATGAAGTGGTCACCGCCAGGCTTGAGCTCATATGTCCCACCGGCGGGGATCTCGATGCCGCCTTCTTTCTCGCGCATGACTCCATCTACCACCTCGTGGATCTCGTAGGTGGCGTCGCCAAGTGACGTAGTGAAGCCAACGATGTGAATGTCCTTGTCAGAGGTGTTGTGCAGCGTACCGAAGAACCCGGTCATGGACTTTCCGCCTTCCGCACCGGCTTCTGCTTTCGCACGAATAGCCGCGGACTCAACGCGGATATCACCTTCGCCCTGAAGCTTGTCATTGTCTGGAGCAGCAGTCGTAGTGGACTCCACGGTTGTTGTCTCTGCAGCGGTTGGCGCAGATGTCGACGGGTTTTCCTGCGATGGCGAGCAAGCCGTCAGGGCAAGAGCGGCGACACCAAGTGCCGAAATAGCTGCAGTGCAAATGTTTTTCATATTTCTCCTTAGTCGTTGCTAAAAACTTGTGTATGTACTGGCTCAATCTTTGCTCAAGGAGCCGCGACGCAGTAAAAGTGCCGTTACAGCACCGAAAAGAAGCAGGATTAGTCCGCCGACAAAAAGCCAGCTAAAGGAACTGGATGAAGAACCGCTCACTTCTCCGGTTGGCACGGAATCTTCCATAGTTTCATCGACAACTTGTGAACCTTCCGGCGCATATGTAAACGTTGTCATCCCTTTAGTGGCGTGCCCGTCTGAAGAGACAATCTGAAATCCGATCCGGTACTCTCCTGGCACTTTGTCACCAGATTCGCGAACTTTCTCTGGAAGTTCAAGGGACACAAATCGTCCGTCGAGCACTGGCTCTCCAGTAAAGAGGATCTCGTTGTCCGATACCCGCGACAGCGCGAACGTGTTGAAGCCTTCCTGGGGTTGACCCGAGAACTCCAACGACAGCTCTTTCGGAAACTCGGCTACCACGGACCCGTTTGATGGATCTCCCCCAATAACGGCATCATGTGCCTCCGCTGATCCGGCCAACGCAGAAGCTACACATACGGCACTCAATATAGCCCATGCCGTTCGCTGTACCCTTTGTCCTGCTTTGGACATTCGGATCCCTCCTACAAAATGAACTGACTTTAAACCAGTACAACATTAGTCGTAACGAATGGCGGATTAGTTCCCCAGCATGCCCAGTGCCGGACCATAGAAAGCGAAAATGCCCGCAAGGCGGGCATTCAGTGGTCCTAGCTGGGATCGAACCAGCGACCTTTCCGGTGTGAACGGAACGCTCTTCCACTGAGCCATAGGACCGAACGCGAACTACTTTACACCCCCTCCACTCCTTCAACGAATCCGCAGTACAGCAACACTTTCACCGAGTAACAGCAATTTCCCTGCCAACCCAGCGCCTCACCATCGTACGCACCTGCCAAGACTGGCCCTGTGCTGGCGATTTGGAAAACTAAGAGCTAACAGATAATGTTTGTTCACGCACAACGGAGGTACCACTTCCGGAGAGCATGCGGATGTAGCGCAGTTGGTAGCGCATCACCTTGCCAAGGTGAGGGTCGCGAGTTCGAGTCTCGTCATCCGCTCCAAGTGTCTTTAGACACTCTGCGCGATTAGCTCAGCGGTAGAGCACTACCTCGACACGGTAGGGGTCACTGGTTCGATCCCAGTATCGCGCACAGAGTCGCACAGCTCTTTTCAAAATGTGCATGCGGATGTAGCGCAGTTGGTAGCGCATCACCTTGCCAAGGTGAGGGTCGCGAGTTCGAGTCTCGTCATCCGCTCCAAGTACTTTCAGTACTTCGGAGGTACTCACGGTGGATTGGTCGAGTGGTTAGGCAACGGTCTGCAAAACCGTGTACACGGGTTCGATTCCCGTATCCACCTCCAACCTCGCGCGATTAGCTCAGCGGTAGAGCACTACCTCGACACGGTAGGGGTCACTGGTTCGATCCCAGTATCGCGCACAGAGCCGCACAGCTCTTTTCAAAATGTGCATGCGGATGTAGCGCAGTTGGTAGCGCATCACCTTGCCAAGGTGAGGGTCGCGAGTTCGAGTCTCGTCATCCGCTCCACATAGGCTCACGCCCTCGGGATTCCCGAGGGCGTGAGTTTTCTCATATCGGTTGGACGCCGCGGTTTCAGTGTGCCTTGGCCCACATATATCTAGGGACGGGGCCTCCTACTCACCGCGCGCCTGGGTTTTCAGCTGTTCGAGGAACATGCGAGCCACCGTAAACTCCAACGGTTCCCTCATCGGGTCGGAGTACGTCTTCTCCCCCGCCCGGCGCGTCAGCTGTTCCCGTACGAGCGTGACAATGGCGTCTACGCCTCCTGATGAGACTTGCATCGGGTTTTTCGTGGTCTGCACGAGTTCCGGACTGATTCCCATGTCTGCAGCGATGCGACGGAAGAGCGCCTTGTCTTGTGCGATGTCGGCCCCACGGATGACTCGTGGGTGGATGCGCAGTGCGAGGTCGACTGCCTCGTGTGTCTGCCAAACCTGAATGTGGCGCTCGGGGTCTGCGATGAGGCGCTCGTAGAAGTCCGGGATGAAACGTTGCCTGGTGAAGTTTGCCTTGATCCCTCGGCGTACCTGGTCATCCCAAAGTTGGAGGTAATTGTTGGCTGCTGTATCGATGGTTTTTCCGCCGAGAAACAGTGCGTCCGCACCTGCCCCTGTGATGAGTGCGCCGTCGGCATGATACTCCTGCCTGTACGTGTCGATGGCTACCAAAATGGCCCCAGAGAGCACTTCCCAAGGTTCCACGGTGTCGAGGCGCTCGATGGTTTCCTTGAGCAGCGTCTCCAGCGCTTCCCCGCGTGGGGCGACGACGTGATGCTCGAAGCCGAGTGCGCGGGCCACCTCACTCGCCACCTTGGTCTCCTCCGCTGCCTGTTGCGAGGAGTCTTGGCTGAACGTCACCGCGAGGACGTCGGTACGCAGTTGGGCGAGCACCGCGGCGATGAGGATCGAGTCGACGCCGCCGGAGAGCATGAGAGTGGGGCGCCCCGGCCAGCGCCCGAGCACCGCTGTGAGGCGTGCACGCAGGTAGTCGACGACAGCATGTTTAGCTGGCGCATATTCGGTGATCTCGTATGTACCTGGCTCGATGCTGCGCTCGTCGGCGACGTATTCGCAGCCTTTATCCGTCACAGCCAATTTTCGTCCTTTCCTCAAGCGCTGCAATTCGCTGCTGCAGCTCTCGTATTTGTTTCCGTCGCGTTTTCATCACCACCGGTTCGGCGTGCGTATGGCGGTAGACCGCCACGTGCACCATCCAGGAGAATGCGCCCAGGATGACCCCGGCGGTAAGGATCAGGCCGAAGCGTTCAAAGGTGCCAATCTGTTCTAGCCCTGCGAGCGAGATGTTGAAAGACAGCACCCCAATGACAGCGAGGAAGACAGACAGAATCTCTATGCTCCGTAAGAGACTGTTGCGTGACTCTGCTTCAATCCTCTCCGACATCCGCTCTACTTCGGCGCCGACGTACGCAAGCTCTGCATCTACACGTCCTTGAATGGAGTTTTGTACCTGCCGTTCGGTGGCAATCATCATCCGGTAGGAGACGAACTCCCCGTGCAGCGCTGTGGCATCCGCGGGGTAGGTTCTTAATGGCCATCTGCACAGAGTGAAGTGCCTCGGCGTAAAAGTCGTCCCGGGAACGAACCGTGTGTCCCGAGAACACGTCGGAGCGTGGTGCTGCTTCGATGGCTGCCATGCGGCGGTATCCCTCGGCACGCCGGTAGTGCGCGATGTAGTCGTTTGGCGAGTGATAGCGCAAGATTGCCTCAGAGAAGGCGAGTATTTGCTCCCCATACTCGGTGTCTGGGTAGAGCCACAACCCGTGGAGCATGAGATGTTTGAGCTTCAGTGGCACTTGTTCCAGCTGAGAAACGGCATGCTCGTTCCCGTCGCTGGGTGGGGCTCCCACGGCGTCGAAGACGTGCTGCGGGTCAATCCTACGACCCGAGAGCAGCCTGGCGAAGGTGAGAAAAACCTGGTTGAGGTTGACGGTCACCGACAGGTTGTGGAAGCGCAGGGGCGCATCGTTCGCCATATCGAGTACGCGCCGGATGCCATCGTGGTCGAAGTTGAAGCGATGGAGTTGCAGCTCGATAAGGATGAGCGCGAACTCTGCAGTGCGAGACTGCCTTGCCCATTCCGGCAACAGCCGAAGCCATTCCTCGTTGTGCTCACCGAGGCAGCGCTCACGTGCCTTCCATGTTGCGTCGGTCACGGCGTTGAACATCGCTTCAAACGCATCGATTTCACGGTAGACGGTCTCACCGAACACCGCGTCTGCAAGTACGCAGACCTGCTGTTTCCAATCGGCATCTGCCACGTCTGGGTCAAAGAGCGCTGCGAAGAGCCGGTCAGGGTTCTCGCCACCTATCCATACCCGCTGCGCCTCTTCCACGAGCGGAAAACGATCGAGCACGTGCTGTCTCCTTTTAAAATCCTGGCAGTCAGATGTGTACGCTTGACGCCATGATAGACGCGAGCCGCACTTTCGAACCAGCTGAATTGCTGGGCACTGTGCTGCCCGCTTCAGTCCCGGAACTGCGTCTGCTTGCGGTCATGACACTTTCCGGCGCGGCCTCTCTCGATGGCACCTCCCGCTCCCTTGGCAACGCCATCGATGCCGCGCTGCTCAACCTGCTGCGTGTGTGGTCCGACGCTGTCTTAGTCGGTGGAGGCACCGCGCGGGCGGAAAACTACTTCGGAGTCAAGTGCACCGACGAGGACAAGGCCGAACGTCGGTCCCGCGGGCAGGCGGAGGTCCCACCGCTTGCGATCATCACCGAAAGCTTCGAGTTTGACGTGGACACACAGTTGTTTTACGACACGGAGGTGCCTCCGCTTTTCCTCGCTCCGGAGCACCACGTCGACGATCCGGAGCTCGCCGAGCGTCGAGAAGCACTCCTGCACGCGGGCGGCCGCATTCTGTCCACTGGCGATGGCACTGCACGCTCAATTATCGATGCCCTGCACGCCCAGGGCTTTAACCGCATCGTTTGCGAGGGCGGACCTGGACTCTACGACATGCTCCTGACTGCTGGGCTCGGTGACATTTTGCACCTGACCATCGACCCTACGTTGCAAGGCAAGGTAGAAAAGCCCCTCTTCGGCGGAGGTGGAGACTATGCCACCCCGCTCGAGCTCGAAGACGTGCGGGTGAGCGAGGACTCGACGATGTTCGTGCGCTACCGTCTGTGGGGCACTGCTGCTTCCCACGAGGGGTAACTGCATTCGGTACTGTTATGCAAGTGACGTACGCACAAGACACTCCCCCCGCCTGGGCGCAGCGCCTGAACAACATCTGGACCGCTCCTGCCCCACAGAATGGCTCGCACACCACAGCGGCAACGCGCACGCTACAAACCGCCGCTAACGCAGCTGCCTGGCCACTGGCACTTCTGCTCACCATCCACCGAGTTGCCGTTCTTGCAAGGCACGGCTCCCAGACCGACGACTTCACCACCGTGTGGGCTGCCACCCGTCGCTTTGTCGAGCGCGTCCCCGTCTACAACGAGGTGTATCACCACGTCGATCCGCACTATCTTTACAATCCTGGAGCTACGCTACTGCTCTCACCTTTGGGCCTGTTTGACGACGCCTCGCTGATCCGTCCACTCTTTGTTTTAGTAAACACCGCCGCCATTCTTGCGGCACTTGGAATCCTCACGAAGCTCAGTGGAAAACCGCTGAGCCACCCGCTGCTACCTATCAGCATCGTGCTCAGTTTCTGCACCGAGTCAGTTGTAAACACACTCGTCTTTTCGAACATCAATGGTGTATTGCTGCTCCTCTTTACCGTATTCCTCTATAGCTATACTCACAGGCGCTTTGTGTTAGCCGGCGTCTGCCTAGGCCTCGCCATACTGGTCAAGCCGATGTTTGCCCCCTTGGTGGTGTTGCCACTCATGCAACTCCGCTGGCGTTGCGTCGTACCGAGTGTCCTAGTTCCCGTGCTCTTCAACGTTGTCGCATGGCCAATGACACCGGGCGCCCGCGATTACATCGATGTCGTCGTCCCCTATCTAAAGATCACCCGCGACTATGCCAATTCATCGCTTGCCGGCTTCACGACTTACTTTGGCTTTCCGACGCAGTTCTACGACGCACTATTCGTCTTTTTCGGCATCACTGTCGCTATAGCGGTCCTGGGGCTTGCCCGCTGGCGCTGGTCAGACGAGCTCCTATGGCTCACGTTTAGCTCCACGGTTTTACTCGCGGGTGTATGTTTGCTCTCGTCCCTCGGCCAGGCTTACTACTCGATGATGCTCTTCCCGGCGGCTTTCACTGTTCTTTCAGCACGAAGCCCAATGCACACCAGCGGCCCCTGGATCGGACTATTTTTCTGCCTTGCACCGTTACAATGGACGACACTTCGAAACCCTCTCATCGGGAACTGGATTACTACATTCCTCCCCACATTGGGTTGGGCTGTGTTCATCGTATCGACGGCCACCTGGGTACTCACAACAGTGTTCACAACAAAGAAAGGCGACAGAGACCCTCATGACAGAGAATCGTTTTCAGCAGATGACGGAAGCAGAGTGGAAAGCTCACCTCGCCCCTGAGGAATTCCGTGTACTTCGGCAAGCCGGCACCGAAGCACCTGGAGTTGGTGAGTACACCGATCATTTCGAAGAAGGCATCTACGTGTGCCGCGCATGCGGCGCAGAGTTGTTCCGCTCTACAACGAAGTTCGACGCCCACTGCGGGTGGCCAGCGTTCTACGCTCCTGATAGCGAAGCCGCCGTCATCAAGCGAGCCGATTACTCTCTCGGGATGGTAAGAACTGAGGTGCTTTGCGCTCAATGCCATTCCCACCTGGGGCATGTATTCGAGGGTGAGGGTTTCAACACACCAACCGATCAGAGATACTGCATCAATTCAATTTCTCTGAAGTTTGATGCCCCAAGAAAGGACGATTAAAGAACTCCCCCAGCGCCGAGATGCGCTGAGGGAGTTTTTGATTTCGCAATGCCAGCTACGGCAGAACCTTTATGATGTCAGCAATGCTTGCGACGCGGCGACCGGTCTGGAACGGGATTTCTTCTCGGACGTGAAGGCGCGCTTCTGTGTAGCGCATCGTCTTCATAAGTGACTCAATACGCTCCAGCGTGTCCGCCTCGAACGAAAGCATCCACTCATAGTCGCCAAGGACAAAGGCCTCGACGGTGTTGGCACGAACGTCTGCATAGTCGCGTGCTGCCATGCCATGCTCCATTAGGATCTTGCGACGCTTCTCAGGCTCCATTACGTACCAGTCGTATGAACGAACGAATGGGTACACCGTAATCCAGTCCTTCGGATCCTCCCCCATGATGAAGCTCGGAAGATGCGATTTGTTGAACTCCGCAGGGCGGTGAATTCCATTACCGAGCCACGAAACCTCCAACAGCTGACCGAACGCAGTGTCACGGCGGAATCGCGCGAGTGCATCCTGGATGTACTCGAATTCCTCCGCATGCCACCAAATCATGAAGTCCGCGTCAGCCCGAATACCAGTGTTGTCATAGATACCACGTACGACAACTTTCCCTTCCTCTTTGAGCTGCTCAAAGAACTTTTCTGCTTCTGCGATAACTTCGTCGCGCTCGGTACCAAGTGCACCTGGGATCGCACGAAATACCGCGTACTGCAGGTAGCGCTGGGTTGCGTTCAGCTTTTCGTAGTCAAGCTTCGCCATTTAAACTCTCCTTCTGAGATTCACGGAAACACGTTGGATGCCAAGGCGACCAACCGTCGCTATAAAAACATACATCAAACGAAAGTACTAGTTCAGTGTACACTTCGCTGCAAACGCTGAATCTTGCCAACCAATATACGGCGCGCCTCGCCCCCTCAAAGCCGCATCCTCATTAGCTTGGTTGGCGTGATAAACTCGGATACCACCTCCCCAAGCGAGAGCGCGTCGACTCCTGCGGAGTTCACCGCAGCGGTCGAATCGATGCATAAGGCTCAAGTGCGCCCAGAAATCTCCATCGGTACCATTCGGCCTCCTCAGCGGCCTGCACCGTTTAGCCACGCCGTTGGGCTTGAGGTTATCCAGACCAAGCCAGACCAAGGTGACGCGTTCGGTCGCCTCATCCTGCTTCATTCCCCCGACGCCGAAGAGGCCTGGGAGGGTTCAATGCGACTAGTCGCCTATATCCAGGCAGATATGGACGATGCTGTCGCGGCGGATCCACTTCTCCCCGATGTGGCATGGCAGTGGCTTAACGAGTCGCTCGATGGCAATGGGGCCGGGTTTACCAACCTTGGAGGTACGGTAACCTCCACAGCTTCCGTCCGCTACGGGGAGATTGGCGGCCCTCCGCGGGCGTACCAATTGGAGATGCGCGCATCTTGGACAGCTGAAGGAATTGATCTGTCATCACATGTGGAAGCGTTTGCAAATGTCCTCAGTTTAGTGGCGGGTCTGCCACCCGAAGGTGTGCGAACTATTTCGTAGCATTAGTATGTGTACGCATGGAAGTGAATTTGTCCTACACCTTTGTCGATCATCCATCGCAGTTTGCCGAGGTAGCTGATCAATTAGCCGAAGGACTTGGTCCTTTTTGTATCGATACCGAACGAGCCGGCGCGTACCGCTACGATGACCGAGCATTCCTCGTGCAGATCTACCGCAAAGACGCGGGAACGTTCCTCATTGCCCCTGAGCACTATCGAGACGAGTTCGAACAGTACTTTGCACCAGTCTGCAATGATCAGGAGTGGGTAATACACGCGGCGAGAGAGGATCTACCGTGTCTCGCGCAATTAGGATTACGCCCGTCCACTATTTTCGATACCGAACTTGCAGCACGATTTGCAGGCTACCCAGCAACCAAACTTGGCGTGTTGGTAAAGGAGTTTTGCCAAGTCTCACTTCCCAAGCAGCACGGCGATGCCGATTGGTCACAGACACCACTGACCGACTCAATGCTCGAGTACGCAGCGCAGGACGTTATTTACCTGCCCCACCTTGAACAGGCCTTAGTACACCTCCTCGATATGCAAGGCAAACTTGAATACGCGAATCAAGAATTTGCTCATTTGGTAGCTACACGTTCAAACCCGGGGGTAAAGAAACATTCTTGGCTCGATATACCCCAGGTTTCGGACAAATTGTCGGATCTCGAGCTCACTTTGACGAAGTGGCTTTGGGATGCTCGCGATTGTTTTGCCTACGACCAAGACATAGCTCCGGGATTAGTACTTCCGAACAAGATGCTGGTACCACTGGCTCAGTCCCGCCCAACGACCGTTGACGAATTGCTGGCGTTTGACGGTGCAACCCATGCGCTCACCACCTATCCATACTTCTGGCTCGAGACAATCCATGATGCGCTGTTATCCCCATTTGAAACCGCACTGAGGGAACAACTTCGCTTACCTACTAGGAAAAGCATTTGGGAGTGGACAAGGCACAACAAAGTGGCGCTACGTACGCGACAAAACATAAACAATCGGGTCGCCGAAATCGCCGAGACTCTTAAGATCCGCAAAGAGCTGATTTTGACGAACAAGGTCCTCGAACGGACCATATGGACCGCCTTCCACGAACGTCTAGATTGGCCAATGGAATACACCCGTCCCCTGCTCAAGCAGATGGGACTGCGCGAATGGCAAATAGACTTCCTAGCACCTATTTTCGTGGCGGAACAGCCGGAACCTCGCCGCTAGGCAGCGAGTGCCTTATTGATCGCGGTCCTCAAGGCCGCGTACCCACTCGCGAATCTTTTTCGTCGCAGCTGACTCGTCCATACCGAATTCTTCAAAGATCTGTTCCCGGGAAGCGTGCTCTGGGAACACCTGAGGAAATGCAATATGCCGCAGCGGTGTGTCGATTTCAGCGTAGGACAACGCTTCTGCAATTGCTGAACCAACGCCTCCATGCACGATCCCGTCTTCATACACCACGACAAGATCGGACTCAACCGCAAGCTCGAGAATATCAGGGGAAACAGGCACAACCCAACGAGGATCTACCAGGGTAACTCGAACATTGTCCGATTCCAATCGTTCAGCGACCCGTAGTGCCGAATCCGCAAAAACTCCCACTGCAACAATCAACACATCAACTGTCTGGTCACTTTCATCATTCTGCGCAGTCGATGATGGCTCTCGAAGAATATCGACGCCTCCTGGAAGCCGCTTAATAGCTGCTCGGTTCTCGCCGACGTTCCCCTTAGGGAAGCGGACGACAGTTGGCCCGTCCTTAACAGTCAAAGCTTCCCTAAACAGTTCCCTTAGCTGCTGCGGATCGCGAGGCGCCGCGACACGAATATTTGGGACGATCGACGTCAGCGCCATATCCCACACGCCGTTGTGGCTTGCGCCGTCCGTACCAGTGACGCCCGCTCTATCGAGCACTACAGTCAACGGCTGCTTGATAAGTGCTGCGTCCATCAGGAGCTGATCGAAAGCTCGGTTCAAAAATGTGGAGTAGACCGCGACAACGGGGTGCAGTCCCCCGAGAGCAAGCCCGCTGGCAGAGGCAATCGCATGCTGCTCCGCAATACCGACATCAAAAAATCTATCAGGAAATTCCTCTGCGAACGGTGCAAGGCCTGTCGGCCCAGCCATAGCGGCCGTGATTGCGACAATGTCACGTCGAGTCCTAGCGGCGTCGAGAAGTTCCTCGGTGAAAATTGATGTCCACCCTGGCTTGGACTTCTTCAGAGTTTCTCCTGTAACAGGGTCAATCGCACCAGTGGAGTGCATTTGGTCGGCGATGTTGTTAACTGCGGGGGCGAAGCCGTGGCCTTTCTCAGTCACAACATGCACAATCAAGGGCCCCTCGTAGGTCTTCGCGTACTCGAAAGCGCTTAGCAACGCCGTGAGGTCGTGACCTTCTACTGGCCCAACGTACTTCATCCCCAGCTCTGGGAACATCTCTGTTGGGATAACCTGGGCCTTCACTCCTTCTTTCAGCGCATGAAGCGCTTCAAACGTCCGTTCTCCGACCCAACCCATCGACTTGAGGGTCTTCTTACCGGATTCCATTACGTCGTCGTAGCCGGGTTTCATGCGCAAAGCTGCGAGCTGATCACGAAGGCGAGTCAGGTTGTTCGCAAAACCACCAATAGTTGGCGAATACGAGCGACCATTGTCATTTACGACTATGACTACGTTGCGTTCTGCGGCTGCAATGTTGTTCAGCGCTTCCCAGCACATCCCACCCGTCAGTGCACCGTCACCGACGACGGCGACAACATTTTCGTCGCCCTTGCCCTGAATGTACTTGGCTTTCGCTAAGCCATCTGCAATTGAAAGCGAAGCACTCGCGTGCGATGACTCAGTCCAATCATGTTCCGACTCCGAGCGCGAGGTATAGCCAGAAAGACCGTCTTTCTGACGCAAGGAATCAAACTGACCAGCACGCCCGGTCAGAATTTTATGCACGTACGACTGGTGAGAGGTATCAAAAACGACCGGTTCCGTTGGCGAGTCGAATACGTAATGCAGTGCAATTGTCAACTCGACAACGCCGAGGTTCGGCCCCAGGTGACCTCCCGTTGCTGACACCTTCTCAATTAAAAACTGGCGTACTTCATCAGCGAGATCTGATAATTCCCCAGGCGCCAACGACTTCAAATCCGCTGGCGAATTGAGTTTACCTATCAGTCCCACGGTCCTCTACTTCTCCTTTAGAACAAGCAATAGTTGACGCTAGTTTACACCTTGCGGGGCGCACGCCCCATTCCTAATGAGGACGCAGAGGCTCCAGGCATGCAAGCGTTTCAAAGTGATGCGTTCCTGGAAATGCATCGATGACTTTTATCTCAGTTACGTGATATCCGCATGCTCCCCAACTTGCTAAATCTCTAGCAAATGCTGCCGGATCGCACCCAATGTGAATCACTCGCTGCGGACTCGCCGCTGCGATATCATGAATCACTTTGTCTCCAGCACCAGTTCGAGGAGGGTCGAGCACAACCAGGCCCGCGGGGGGCAAGGATCGAATTCCTGTTTCTACCCGGGAGTTGACTTTGTTGACGTCGAGGCTTGCAAGTGCAGGCTGAGAATGCGCCATCGCGGACTTCGAATAGTCGACGGTTGCAACCGGACCACCACCGAGTGCCGCGGACATGGATGGAACAAAGAGCCCTACTCCGCCATAGAGGTCCCAACCGGAATTGTTCTGATAAGGCCTCCCCGCAAGGGACCACTCACGCACCAGATCTGCATATGCCGACGGTGCACTACGGTGCGCCTGCCAAAACGCAGTCGCCGGAAACTCAAACCTATCGTTTCCGACCATTTCTACGATGTTGCCGGAGCCTTCAACCGTACGGTCTATTCGTTCCACGCGCCGTCCGCGTTGGACTTTGCTCGTTTCAACGACATGCCGGTTCCCGAGAGAATCGATGACGACGACTATCTCAGACCCAGGAGTAAATCGTCGTGCCCCATCGCCAACAATCCCGTCAAACAGTTCCGGCATCGCCTGAGTACAACGCTCGGCGACGACGTCATTGGAACGTGCTTTCCTGAAACCGGCACGCCCCTGCGCATCAGTGCCGAGTCGGATACGCGTCCGCCATCCGGTCGTAGGCGCTAAAGCCTGAACCGAAATGGCGGTGAGATCAATGCCATCAAGCACACCAGATGGACGTGCCATTTTTTCAAGCTGTCCAACAAGTACCTCTGTTTTGGCGGCCCGCTGCAGAGATTCACTCATATGCGCAAAGTCGCAGCAGCCCGCACCTGCCGCAGCAGCAGGACATCCTACCTTCACTCGATCTGGTGAAGTTTGTTGTATCTCGAGCAGTTCACCGCGAGCCCACCGCTTTTTCACTTTCAGCAGTTTGACGGTCGCTGTTTCTCCAGGTAGAGCGCCTTGCACGAAGACAACTCGTCCGTCATTGGCAAGGGCAATAGCCTCACCGCCGTGAGCAAAGGCGTGGAATGTGACTTGAATGCTGTCGCCTGGTGTCAGCGATGGTTGGGCACTCATTAATTATTCTTATTCGCTTCGTTGTTTTGTGCGATGATCTGTTTCAGCGCGTCACTCAGGGCGTTCGGGTTTCCAGCCTGTGGGCTCTGCTGCTGCGACTCCTGCGCAGCCCGCTCCTGTACAGCCTGCTGCACCTGCCGAGCCAACTGCGCAGGCAGGACGACTGGCAAAGAGTTACCCGCCAAAATTGGGTCCGGACCGCGGTAAACAAAGCTGCGTGCTACGACTTCCCGCCCGAGCTCAGCAAGCTGTTCTTCCATTCCCGCCGGAGCGGCCAACGTGACACGGTACAGCCATCGAGGCGCCTCAACACCTATGATGCGGATCACGCCGTTAGCGCCAGTACCGACGATTTCGGTTCCCCAGAGGCCCTCTTCAAACTCGACAGGCATGTCCTCGTTCTTCATGCCCTCGGCAATTTCTTCTGCCGATTCGGCCCACAGGCCGCCGTTACGCGGTGCAGCGAAAGCAACCGGAGTGATGCGACCGTACCTGGTAACGATGTGCACCATCTTCGGGCCGTTCTCGCCCATTTCAACCTGCACCTGCGAATCCTTTGGCAGCGGAATCTGCATTGATCCGAGGTTGAGGTTCACCTGGGAGAAGTCAGAAAAATCGAACTCCTCAATGTCGACGTTGTCGCCGTCGAACGGACCGGTAGATCCACTGATTGGATCATAATCGGCAAGAGTACCAGTGGCTGATGGAGTCTGGGATAGATCAGTATCCGCTGCAATCCCCGTGTCCTGAGACTTTGGTGCTGTGACCTCTAGATCGTCGTTGGTCTCTGCCTCCGTCTGAGCTGGGGCAGCGTCTTCCTTCTGCTGGTCTTTCTTCTTTTTACCAAATGGCCACCATGCCATGGGTGATCACCTTTCGAGTGAAGTTGTGTATTTCAAAAAAGTTTCTTCGGGTGAGAATTACTCTAGTACGGGCCCAATGTGGCCTCAGGCGAGCCCCGTTGATCCGTATCCTTGGGCACCACGCTGGGTATCGTCAAGCTCGGAAACTTCGACGAAGTCAACCAACTCGACTTTTTGCACCACTAGTTGAGCAATCCGCATTCCTCGTTCAACTGTAAACGAACATTCACGGTCGGTATTAAGAAGGCAAATCTTCAACTCCCCTCGATACTGGGCATCAATGGTGCCTGGCGTGTTCACAATAGAAATCCCGTGTTTGGCAGCGAGTCCCGAACGAGGATGAATGAGCCCGACAGTTCCCATGGGCAACGCGACAGCAATTCCGGTGCCGATGAGCGCCCGTTCGCCGGGAGCCAATGTCCGTGTTTCCGAGGAGTAAAGGTCCGCCCCGGCGTCACCTTCATGCGCTCGTTTAGGAAGCGGCATGTCTGGATCAAGACGTTTTACTGAAATTGGTTCAAGAGAGGTCACTTCATACACCTTACGGGATTCCATTGCGTGTGCATTCTTAAGATAATTTCGCCTAGTGTTATTGGGTAACGTATTCGGGAGTACATCGAATTGACGAGTTGATGAGGGTATGAATAGCAACCAAAACGCACCGGCATCCAGTGGTTCCAAAGTCTTATATACGGAGCGTCAATGGGTGCCTTGGTACTGGTGGATCATCGGTGCAGCATTAACGCTGCTCATCGGGGCACAACTTACGCTCAACCGCAATTTTTGGTGGTTTATTATCCCCGTGCTCGTTATCGGAAGTTTAGTTTTTTGGTTCTTGACATGGCTTTCGAAAACTACAATTGCGGTCGAGCAAGACAGCGACGGCACTCGTTGGCTCGTCGTTGACGACGCCAACTTACCCAACACCGTTGTCAGCAGATCTATGGTTGTCCCTGCATCGGCGAAGCGAAATGCTCTCGGACGACAATTAGACCCAGCTGCTTTCTTGGTATCGCATGGTTGGGTGAAAGAACATATTCTGCTTGTCTTGGACGATCCTCAGGACCCAACCCCCTACTGGCTAATTGCTGCGAAAGAACCGGAGAAAATCCTCGGAATGTTTTTGCCTGAGCAGCGGACCGCCTAGGGATCGCACGACTGCGTTGCTCGCTACTACTCGCAGTCGAGGCAAATCTTCTGGCCGTCTTCGGTTTCGTAAGCCAGCCGATTCTTTTTCTGAACCAAATAGCAAGACGCACAAGTGAATTCGTTATCTTGGCGAGGCTTTACCTCAACGTTCAGTTCCTCACCGGACAGATCTTGAAGTGGCGGTTCAAACGGTTCAACGATTTCACCGTCATCATCCATGCTGCTGCCCGCAACCTCCGCAGCCTTCAAGCCCTCGAGGGAGTCAGTCTCAAGCTCGTCTTCTGCGCGCTTACGCGGTGCATCGTAATCGGTCGCCATGGTGGTGGTGCCTCCAGGAGTAGTCAAGTTCAGCAATGCCTAGGCCCGTTGAGGAGATACGCTTCCTATAGATGAGCCTCAGCCTTTTTATTGGTTTGGAGCCGAATAATAAAGCACACAAAGCTATATGTCATATTACAAGGTCAGCAGGCCAATACCCACGGGTTCCCTACACATCAAAGGCTTTATAGCTAATTAAAGTACAGCGACGTCAACCCGCTCGTTCTAGGTACCGCGCTCCTAAATATTTTCCTACATGCGCAATGAGCACACCTTTTGTATGCTCAATGTTATGACTACAACAAGTGGAATTGATGGTGCCCAAGAGCACTATGGTATGGGCGTCGATGTCGGCGGTTCTGGAATCAAGGGCGCCATCGTCAACCTCAAAACCGGAGAATTCGTCGGCGACAGGATCAAGATCGCAACTCCTCAGCCAGCTACACCTGAAGCTGTTGCATCAACAGTCGCAGAGATCGTCCGTCTCCACGAATGGGACGGCCCTGTGGGAGTAACGCTGCCGTCGGTGATTCAGCATCAGATCGCAAAGAGCGCAGCTAACATCGACCCGTCGTGGATCGACACCGATGTGCATGAGCTCTTTGAGCAGCATCTCCCTGAGCGCTCTGTCACTGTATTAAACGACGCCGACGCCGCGGGGCTTGCTGAAGTTGCCTTTGGCAATGAACGAGCCCGAAACGGTTCTGTCATATTCCTCACGTTTGGCACTGGTATTGGTTCAGCGTTCCTGGTTAATGGGCACCTCTTCCCTAACACAGAAATTGGCCATTTAATCGTCAATAGGAAGGAAGCAGAGCACGTCGCCTCCTCAGCTGTAAAGCAGAGGGAAGACCTGAGCTTCAAGAAGTGGGCGAAGCGAGTTGATAAGGTGCTGCACGAATACGCGCGACTGTTTAATCCAGAGTGTTTCGTCGTCGGTGGTGGCATCTCGCGGAAATCTGACAAATGGGTCCCTCTATTGACTGTCGACACTCCTGTCGTCGTGGCCACTCTTCGCAACCGAGCAGGCATTGTCGGAGCAGCGATGGCGGCCAATGAGCACCTCGCACCGTAACTAGCGAGACTCGGCGTCTAACACAAAGCAGCTTGACAATGCTGTTAAGATAGGCGTTCTGAAAAATCAGCACAGTTTGCGTACGCTAGGAAGGCAGACCGGCGTTTGCTGGTCTGCTTTCACCAGAGTGACTTTCTTTCCATCCATTGTTGGAGGAAGTCTCGGTGTCCGCAAAAGCATCAATCAGTTCACAAAGGCGAAAGGGCGTACGTGGTAGCCAGCGAAGCTTCAGGCAAAAACTCCGTCAACGATGCGGCAGAGAGCACTTCCGGCGGCGTAACCGACGGCACAACGACCGCCAAGAAAGCCACCAAAAAAGCAGCCAAGAAAACCGCCAAAAAGGCTGCCAAAAAGACCGCCAAGAAGACTGCAAAGAAAACAGCACGCAAAACCGCGAAAAAGGCGTCAAAGGTAGCTAAGAAAGCGAAGAAGACGGTAAAGAAAACCGCCGCAAAGAAGACTGCTTCACCCGCAACTGATGAGGTCACCAGCGACGACTCCGCGCTGGAAGAAGCGGACGAATCGCTCGACGATTCTGACCAGGAGCAGGACTTCGACCCGCTGACGGCTGAAGAAGATGACGAAGAATTTGACGAGCATCTTGGTGATGACGACGAGGAAAAAGAAGACGAGGAAGACGACGGATCTTCTGTCTGGGATATCGAGGAATCTGCTGCACTTCGCCAAGCCCGCAAGGACGCTCAGCTCACCGCATCTGCGGACTCTGTCCGTGCGTATTTGAAGCAAATAGGTAAGGTTGCTCTGCTCGATGCTGAGCAGGAGGTTTCTCTCGCGAAGCGCATTGAAGCTGGTCTCTACGCGCAACACCGACTCGACGAGATGGCCCGTGCAGCTGAGGAGGGAGACAAGGAAGCACGCCTTACCCCTGCGGTTAAGCGCGACTTCCGCGCCGTCGCCCGAGACGGTCGCAAGGCGAAGAACCATCTGCTCGAAGCTAACCTTCGACTCGTGGTTTCGCTGGCAAAGCGCTACACCGGTCGCGGTATGGCCTTCTTGGACCTCATCCAGGAGGGCAACCTCGGTCTCATCCGTGCAGTTGAAAAGTTCGACTACTCCAAGGGCTACAAGTTTTCCACCTATGCAACGTGGTGGATCCGCCAGGCAATTACACGTGCCATGGCAGACCAGGCTCGAACCATTCGCATCCCGGTGCACATGGTCGAGGTCATCAACAAGCTTGGCCGTATCCAGAGTGAGCTTCTACAAGATCTTGGGCGCGAACCTACACCGCTTGAACTCGCAAAAGAGATGGACATCACCGAAGAGAAGGTGTTGGAGATCCAGCAGTACGCCCGTGAGCCGATCTCGTTGGATCAGACGATCGGCGATGAAGGCGATAGTCAACTCGGTGATTTCATCGAAGACTCCGAGGCCGTTGTCGCAGTCGATGCTGTTTCCTTTACGCTTCTTCAGGACCAACTTCAGGATGTCCTCCACACACTTTCCGAGCGTGAGGCCGGCGTAGTGCGGCTCCGCTTCGGCTTGACCGATGGCATGCCTCGCACGCTAGATGAAATCGGCCAGGTGTACGGTGTGACACGCGAACGCATCCGGCAGATCGAGTCCAAGACGATGTCGAAGCTTCGCCACCCGTCGCGTTCACAGGTGCTGCGCGATTACCTCGATTAAATGCGTTTCTACGTAGTAAGCAATAACCGGTAGGAGGTCCACTCTCCTACCGGTTTCGTGTATTACCAATCTCGTAAGTACGCAATACGCGCCCGCAGCTGTTCCGCATTGCACAGCGCGGTCGGTGGACCACCACACGCTTTACGCGCTTCCGTATGGATCGCACCATGCGGGCGACCCGTCTTTCCAGCGACGATTGAAACGCGAGCGTTGAGTTCCTTTCTCAACTGGGGAATCTCATCAGCCGCCACTGATGCCTCCTCACTGCTACCCGGCGCGGAGGTTTGCTTGGACGGCTGAGTGGGAGCCAAGTGCTCTCCTAGTACTTCAGCACGCTCGCGTGCTTGGCGCTCGGCAGCCTTTCGCGCTTTTTCTTCTGCTTCTCGGGCATCTAGTTGGTCGCTTTGGCGTTTGCGGAGCAGAGTCTTGACCTGTTCTTCGTCAAGCAGCCCTGGAAGGCCTAGGAAGTCTTGTTCCTCTGCGGATCCTGCGACGGTGGGTGTGCCGTAGGTGGAGCCGTCGAAAATTAAAGAGTCTAGCTCGGCTGATGCGCCGATGGCTTCGTACGAAGGGTTGTCGTCTGGTTCGTTTTGAACTTGGTTTGCTTGGGCTAGTAGTTCGTCGGACCACCCTGATTCTCGGTGTGGTTTGCCCAAAACGTGGTCGCGTGACACCTCCATTTCTTCCGCGAGGCGGAGCAGAACCGGGACCGACGGGAGAAAAACGGAGGCGGATTCGCCTGGCATGCGTGAGCGCACGAATCGTCCGATTGCCTGCGCGAAAAACAGTGGTGTCGATGCTGATGTTGCATATACGCCGACAGCGAGGCGAGGAACGTCGACTCCCTCGGAGACCATTCTGACTGCGACCATCCATTCGTCGGTGGACGCGGAGAATTCGTCGATGCGGTCGGATGCCCCGGCTTCGTCTGAGAGCACGACCGTAACGGGCGTGCTCGAAATGCTGGAGAGGATCTTGGCGTAGGCGCGTGCTGTCGTCTTGTTCGTAGCGATGACGAGGCCTCCGGCATCCGGCATATTCGTACGAAGTTTTTTCAGCCGTGTATGTGCCGCCTGGAGGACTGCCTTGATCCAGTCCCCTTTCGGATCTAGGGCAGTTTTCCAGGCACGCGCGGTCTGCTCGGCATTCAGTGGCTCACCAAGCCTTGCGGAATACTCTTCCCCGGCGGAGTCTTTCCACTGTGCCTCGCCGGAATATGCCAGGAATACAACTGGGCGGACGACGCCATCGGCCAAGGCGTGGGAGTACCCATAGGTGTAGTCCGCTTGTGAAACGAGGTGCCCATCGCCGTCTTCGACGTATCGGACGAACGGAATCTGGGAATCATCAGAGCGAAACGGCGTACCTGTCAACGCTAAGCGGTGTTCGACATCGTTGTAAGCCTCGTAGACTCCATCCCCCCAACTTTTGGCGTCACCAGCATGGTGAATCTCATCAAGAATCACCAAACTGCGCTTCGCAGTGGCCACCGCATGATGCTTGAACGGGTGCATACCGATTTGCGCATACGTCACGACAATGCCGTCATAGGCAGGGTTTACCGCAGATGAGTTTGTGAAGTTTGGGTCTAGCGAAAGGCCGAACCTCGCTGCTGATTGGGACCACTGGTGTTTTAGGTGTTCTGTTGGTACGACGACGATGATGCGCTGCACTGCCTTCGATGCGTGCAGTTTGCTGGCTAGTGTCAGTGCAAACGTCGTCTTACCCGCACCAGGAGTTGCTACAGCGAGAAAGTCTCGAGGTTTGGTGCGCATAAACGAATCGAGGGCCTCTTGCTGCCATGCGCGCAGCTGAGGCCCGTCCGACGTACCTGGAGCCGTCACTTCCGACGCAACCCCTTATAGATGCGTTCGCAGTCAGGACATACTGGCGACCCAGGCTTCGCCTGCTTCTTCACCGGAAATGTCTCGCCACAGAGTGCGACTACGACTTTTCCAGAAATCGCAGAATCGAAAATCTGATCCTTCTTCACATAGTGGAAAAACTTGGGGGTTCCATCATCATTTGTTGACGATGTGTCTTCCCGAAGGTCTGTGCGCTCAAGAGTCTTCGTCGTCGTATTCACGACTCCCATCATGCCCCACTTTGGCAAAGTTTTTAAGCCGAGGCGCTAACCTGTGTATTTATGAATGAGAGAGAGGGCGAGGCACAAGAGCACGTCTCGATTGATGCGGAAGTCGAAGTCCACGACGATAAGCATTTCCTTTTTCGTCATTTCCGCTCAAAACGACACCGTGCACTCATTACGGATGCGAAGCAGACGCCGGAGCAAAACCTGCAGAGCCGAGAGGCTCAATACCTTTGGTTGCAGGCACTTCGGATCCCTTTCATTTTGCTTTCGATCGCATCTGCGTGGTGGCTCGGTAACTGGTGGATTGCGACGTTGCTCTTTATTGTTTCCGTACCGCTCCCCTGGGTCGCAGTGATGTTGGGCAACGCGAAAGGAGAGTCGCGTGATCCGCGTGAAAAGAATGTCTACAAGCCTGCGCTGAGTCGTGCCTATGCCGCGTTGGAGGAGCAGTCGAGGCAACAACTATCCTCGAACCAGGCTTCAACAGATACGACGCCGACCGTTATCGATCACGAATCCCAATCGGAGTAGCAGCATGACAGATTTATCATCTACGGCATTTGGATTACACCCTGGACTTGCGCGGGAGCTCGGTGAACGATTGCGCGCGCTTCCCTACACCACATCTTCGATTGGAAGTTACCTTGGGCCAAATGCATACCAGGCTCTCTACCGGGGCGAGGTGGGAGCCGTCCTGCGTCGCTGCCATTCAGAAGACGTTATCGGATCGGCCATATCCACTTTGTTGTTGCGGCGCCCGACTTCCCAAAACGAGCTCGAGGCGTTGTTTGGCTCGTCACTTGCTGAGAAACTCATCAGCGCAGGTGTCTTTCGCCAGACCAAAGAGCAACGTTACGAGGTTGCTTACGACATCCGGCCTCATTTGTTGTCTCAACAGCATCACTTCATAGTTGCAGATCTTGACGCCTCTACGTCTGCAATCGTTCCCGGCAAAGATCACGTACTTGGAGTCGGAGCGGCGTCGAAATCCCTGTTGCACGCGATCCCGCAGTCACCGACTGGAACGGTTTTGGACCTTGGAGCCGGTTCGGGAGTGCTGTCAGTAGCGCAATCTGGCCTTGCGGATCAGATCGTCGGTACTGATATTCATCATCGAGCGATCGAGTTGGCTCAGGCCACGCTCGAGATGAATGGCATCACTAACGTTCAGCTCCGCGAAGGATCTTGGTTTGAGCCTGTCGCGGGCGAGCAGTTTGAAAGGATCGTTGCCAACCCGCCGTTTGTAGTCGGCATTCCGGAGGTGGGGCATGTTTACCGCGACTCCGGCATGCCGCTGGATGAAGCAAGTCGCCTCGTAGCAGAGCACGCACCTGAATATCTCGCAGCAGGTGGGATGCTGTGCATGCTGGGCTCATGGGCCCATATTGATGGTGAGGTATGGCAGTCGCGGGTTGCGAGCTGGGTCCCTTCGCAAGGAGTCAGCGCATGGGTGCTTCAACGAGAAGTGGTTGACCCCGAGACCTACGTCGCCACGTGGCTGAAAGATGAATCAGTCGATCTCAGGACTGAAAGTGGCATAGCCCGCACACAACAGTGGCTCGATTACTTCCAAGCCGCGGGTGTTCACGCTATTGGTTTCGGTTGGATTTTCATGCAACACATCGGCGACCAGCCCTCCGAGATCACTGCGGAAGAACTAGCGCAACCGTTCACGGATCCGCTTGGGCCTGAGGTCGAGGAATACTTTCTGCGGCAGGCGTGGCTACGGCAAAAATCCGTCCAGGAACTCTTAGATAGTTCGTTCCTGGTCCGGCCCACAGTCGCGATCGAAGACATCGCTGTGCCAAATACTGAAGAGGGGCTGGGTTTCACGCGCGAAGAGTTGCGCATTACTCGAATGGATGGCCCACGATTCTCTCATTCATTGGATGAGGCGTTGAAAACCGTCCTTGCGGGATTGCATCCCGCCGGTTTGCCATTGCGTGACGTGGTGGGCATCCTAGCAGCATCTCGAGGTGTCGACGACCAGCAGGCCCTTGAAGAATTGGAAAACCAAACGGTTGCAGCTGTTGTGGATCTGATCCGCCACGGCATCGTGCTGCCGTCGGAAATTGCAGAGGTGGAGTAGGAATGAAGGCTGTATTGACAAGAGTTACGAGCGCGAGCGTCACCGTCGACGGTGAAGTCGTCGGAGCAATCGACTGCGAGGCGACAGGTGGAATTCTGGCCCTTGTCGGAGCAGGACGTGAGGATAGCGACGACGCTTGGGAAACGGTTGCTCGCAAAATCGCGGAACTGCGAATTCTTGAGGGCGAAAAGTCTGTAGTGGACGCACAAGCCCCTGTTTTGCTTGTGAGTCAGTTCACGTTGATGGGTCGCACGGCAAAAGGACGGAGGCCATCATGGAGTGACGCAGCCCCCGCAGATGAAGCAGCACCCATCATGGAAAAAATCGCAGTCTACCTCCGGGACCGGGGCATCACGGTCGCTGAAGGAAAGTTTGGTGCCCATATGAAGGTGCAGAGCATCAACGACGGCCCATTCACGGTGATTGTCGAGGCCTAGCACTCTTTTGATCATTGGGAACAAAAATGTGTCCAAGATCGTTGAGGGTGTAGAAGATTACCTGTTCCACTCGTCCAAGGAGGCAGTGCTCAATGACGTCGAAGAGTCAGACCTTAACAGCGGACAACGAAGAAAAAGTTGACCGCGGTAGTCGTCGCAATCAAACGAACGACAATCCATCGGCTGACCTTGTTCGCGTGTATCTCAATGGCATTGGCAAGACTGCCCTGCTCGATGCAGAAGAAGAGGTCGAACTAGCCCAGCAGATCGAAGTTGGACTCTATGCCCAGCAGCTTCTTGATGATCCAGACTGCAAGCTCACCCGAGCCCAGAAACGTGACTATAAAATTCTGGCGAAGCAAGGACGGAAAGCTCGCGCCCACCTCCTCGAGGCAAATCTTCGTCTGGTTGTGTCGTTGGCAAAGCGCTACACAGGACGCGGGATGCCACTGCTCGATCTGATCCAAGAGGGCAACCTCGGACTGATCCGCGCGATGGAGAAATTTGACTATGCCAAGGGTTTTAAATTCTCAACGTACGCGACGTGGTGGATTCGCCAGGCCATTACTCGCGGCATGGCAGACCAGTCTCGTACTATCCGTCTCCCTGTGCATCTTGTAGAACAGGTCAATAAACTCTCCCGAATTCGCCGCGAGATGTACCAGTCGTTTGGCCGCGAACCAACGAATGAGGAGTTGGCAGAGGAGTCTGGCATCGAAGAGGACAAGATTGAGCTCCTCCTCCGTCAATCCCGAGACCCCGTGAGTCTTGACATGCCGGTCGGAGCGGATGAAGAGGCCCCCCTGGGGGACTTCATTGAAGATGCAGAAGCTACAGACGCCGAAGACGCGGTGGTATCCGTGCTCCGTCACGATGACATCCAAGATGTCATCAACGGTTTGGAGCAGCGCGAGCAGGACGTCATCCGTATGCGCTATGGGCTGACCGACGGTGTTCCCCGCACATTGGACCAGATTGGGCGTAAATTCGGCTTGTCTCGTGAGCGCGTTCGCCAAATCGAACGAGAGGTCATGGCGAAGCTTCGCGTAGGTGACCGGGCAGAGCGCCTTAGGGATTACGCAATGTAACAACCGCGACGAAGCGTTCCGCAACTAATAGTTTTTTGGGTTACCATAGCAATCGTTAATAGGCGTCGATTCTTGGACTGCGTTGAATGTTGATGCAGCCTCAACGCTTCAGAGCGACTTTTAGGCAAGGGAGTTCCACGTGCGTGATCTCGTAGACACAACAGAAATGTATTTACGTACAGTTTACGAACTTGAGGAGGAAGGCATTGTGCCGCTCCGCGCACGAATCGCAGAGCGGCTCGAGCAGTCTGGCCCGACAGTTTCCCAGACCGTCGCCCGCATGGAGCGCGACGGCCTGATTGTTGTTGAAACAGATCGCTCGCTCTCCCTTACCGACGAGGGACGCGCCCGTGCGACTGCGGTGATGCGTAAGCACCGCCTCGCAGAGTGCCTTCTCACCGGCATCCTCAAGTTGGATATTGAACAAGTGCACGACGAAGCATGTCGCTGGGAACACGTGATGAGTGAAGCCGTGGAAAAGCGCGTATACGAGGTACTCAACCACCCTCAGGTATCTCCGTTTGGCAACCCCATCCCTGCGTTGGATGAAATTGGCGGTTCAAATGTTGCTAAGCCTGAGCTTGGCACTCGCGCAACGGACTTAGATCTCTCCGAGGGTCGCGAAGCTGTAGTGGTCCAAATCAGTGAGATTCTGCAGCTTGAAGCAGAGCGTTTGCCGGAGCTGGCAGGCTTAGGCGATATCGTCGGCCAGAAAGTCATAGTGAGCCTTCCGGATGATGGCGGGCTACAGCTATCACTTCCTGAGCAACAAGATTTCGTCATTCCTGATGACCTCGCGCATGCCGTGCGCATTGAGCTTCGGTAGAGACAATCTGCTGTTAGGAACCTGCAAGCATCTCTAGCTCCATCCAGACTGCTTCCCCGCCTTCTTCAACTGCGTGCAGGAGACCCTCATATTGACCGATCGCGAGTAACTGCAGGAGCACGTCGCTTAATGAGTGGTCCGGCATTTCTTGCAGCGCGCACTGTAGTGCGACCCCTGCCCAAGACCCGATCTCGCACCGCACAGCGATTACAGCCCACAACGCTAACGCGTTTGCCCGCACTGTCCCCACAGCATGGCGCGACAAGAATAGTAGTGGAGCAGCAAGTCGCTTTGGGTTCTGCATAATCGCGGGGATAAGTGTATCCCGCAGTAGAGCATGGGTGAGCAGAGCCGTCAAGCCTTCGAGCGCGATTCTCATTTCATTCGAGATTTCGCCGATTGGATTAGCATCGCGCTGGCCGATGAGGCAAGTCTCGGGCAAGCAAAGCAGAACCTCGATAATGCTTTCAATTTCTTCTTTCGCCAGTTTTGCCGGGTGTTCCTCCTCCCCAGCGTGGCTACCGCCCCACAAGTCTTTCAGTAGCTGCAACCCGGCTTTGCGTGTCTGTGCCTGGATTTGTTGCGCCAGTTGGACGGACTCCGAATCGACCGGCTCAAAATAGCTAAACGTGTCTTGTCTATCGAGTTCTGGGAGTATCCCCTGCTCAACGTATGGGCGCATCGATGGAGAGGAAATCACTGACGATACACAGCCACCAATGAGGGAGGACGCGCGATCGCATTCTTCGGCCGCATTCAATGGCGGTCCAAAAAGCAATGTATATGGGGTACCCTGCGCAATTTCGGAAACATGCCAGCACAGGTCGACTTTGAAACCGGTTTCTTCTTCGAGGAACTGCAAGCGATCAACTGCGTCTTTGACGAGCTCTGAGTTCGGAATACGGCTCACAATGACTGCAAGGTACGCGATGACGTCATCCCCCAGTAGGTATTGCGTCACGTCGGTCTTGAGGCTTTCTATGAATGCTTCAAGGCGCGTGAGGTCAACGCGAACTACAGGTCCAAGTTGAAGCCCACCTGTTCCTTCGCTGTCCGGAATGATGCCGAGCACCACGACCGATTCTTGAGGATAAAACCCTAGAACCCCGGGCAGGGCTGCGATGATATCTGATGGTCCAAAAAGTGATGAATTAGCTGCATTTATTTTCATACAGTTTAGACGTAGCCAACACACCATCGGTTCCCGCTTTGCTAGAATTCCTTATTTTCAGCAGGAATATTTCTTCACCCCAGACGTTGTGGGTAAGTACAAAGTTAGATCCTTTCAAATTATCCTAGGAGCGGTCATGCCAACGAATAATCGCATGTATGAACTTGAGTACCCGTCTCCCTCGAGTCTTGGCGAATCTCCTGAGGGGCCAACGCTCGTCGTTGCGTTACAGGGTTACGCAGATGCGGGCCATGCGGTTGAAGGGGTATCGAATCATCTCAACGCGGCGTTGGAAACCCGCACTTTAGCTACCTTCAATAACGATGAACTTATTGACTACCGCTCTCGCAGGCCTGCTGTAACCCTGGCGAATCACACGGTGGCCGACGTCGAAGAGATCGGCATTGAGCTGCGTGTTGTCCGCGACACAAAGGATATGCCGTTTCTGCTGCTGAGCGGGCCAGAGCCTGATCTGCGTTGGGAGGCATTTAGCAAGTCTGTGGCTGACCTTGCAGTGCAGTTTGGAGTTCAGCAAACGCTGTGCCTCTACGCTGCCCCTGTTGCCGCTCCCCATACCCGCCCAGTAGTGGTTTCCACACACGGAAATGATGAGAGCTTGGTGAAAGACAAGTATCTCTTCGACGGAATTATTACTGTGCCCGGGGCTGCCTCCATCATGATCGAGCGAGAGCTAGATAAGCGAGGCGAAAAGGTCGCTGGTTTTACTGCGCATGTACCTCATTACATTGCAAACTCTCCTTACCCGATGGCGGCGTTCCAGCTCATGCAGGCGCTCGAGGATACAGCAAATCTTCAGTTGCCACTCCGCGCGCTCGAGCAAGAGATAACAAGTGTTCAGCGTCAATTAGCAGAGCAAACGGCTGCGTCAAAGGAGATCGCGCAAGTCGTCTCGGCTCTCGAACAGCATTACGACCGTGAAGTTGAGGAGTACCGCAGGAACAATCCCAACGCAAAGATGCCCGGTGAGGCACAGGTTCCTTCCGGCGATGAGATCAGCGAAGCCTTCGAGAACTATCTCACGGCGATCGAGGACCAGCAGAGTCGTCCGCTTGTCGACGGACAACGGGGACTGCCTTTTGGCGATGATCTCAGTCAGGCTTTGCAGGATTTTTACTATATTGACCCAGCTCAGCCAACCGATGAGGAAGACGAGTAGCGGCTTTTCGCGACGAACTCGGCTACGGTAGTTGGCGTGACTCTTTCTACGTATTTGGCAGACCTTGACGACGTTCCAGCAGGCCTTTTTGAAGAGGCCGTCTGGGACTCTTTCACTGCGTGGACGCAGAGTCGTGGAATCTCGCTTTATGAAGCTCAGGAAGAAGCTTCGCTTGCGTTGCTTGCTGGGGATAATGTGATCCTGGCGACGCCAACCGGTTCGGGAAAGTCGATGGTGGCAAACGCTGCGCACTTCATTGCCATGGCTCGGGGGCAGCGCTCGTTTTATACTGCCCCAATTAAGGCGCTTGTGAGCGAAAAGTTCTTTGCACTGTGTGAGATCTTCGGAGCAGAAAACGTAGGGATGATGACCGGTGATGCCACAGTGAACAGCGGCGCCCCTATTATCGCAGCCACCGCTGAAATCGTCGCGAATATTGCGCTGCGAGAAGGTGAGCACGCGAAGATTCAGCAGGTCATCATGGATGAGTTTCACTACTATTCGGAGCCGGACCGCGGATGGGCATGGCAGGTGCCGCTATTGGAACTCCCCCAGGCCCAGTTCCTTTTGATGTCTGCCACGCTTGGAGAAACTGCCTGGATAGAAAAGGATCTCACCGAGCGCACTGGCCGCCCAACCACGTATGTTGGTGGGTCGGAGCGTCCCGTGCCACTCGATTTCAGTTACGTGTTCTCCCCCGTCCACGAGACGATTGAAGAACTACTGGCGGATAACAAAGCGCCGATCTACGTTGTGCACTTCTCACAACGCGAGGCAGCAGAGCGAGCGCAGGCTCTGACCAGTATGAAAATCATCAACGCAGAGGAGAAGCAACGTATCGCAGAGGAGATCGGGAATTTTAGGTTCACGACTACCTTCGGTAAGACGTTGTCGAGGTTACTTCGAAAGGGCATTGGTATTCACCATGCCGGAATGCTGCCGAAGTATCGACGGCTCGTCGAAAAACTATCTCAAACAGGGCTTTTAAAGGTGATCTGCGGAACGGACACTCTCGGCGTCGGTATCAATGTGCCAATTCGTACTGTGCTGATTACCGGCCTGGCAAAGTATGACGGGACGAAACAACGCATCCTTAAATCGAGGGAGTTTCACCAAATCGCCGGCCGCGCGGGGCGAGCTGGGTACGACACCGAGGGCACGGTCGTCGTCGAAGCGCCAGAACACGAGATTGAGAATGCAAAGCTTCGGCGTCGCGCCGGCGACGATCCGAAGCGGCTTAAGAAGCTCAACAAGAAGTCAGCTCGTGATGGCGAAGTTACCTGGTCCGAAAAAACTTTCCAGCGCCTCACTACGGCGGAACCGGAGGAACTCACTAGCCAGTTCCAAGTTTCGAATTCCATGTTGCTCAATGTTATTGCTCGCCCGGGTGACGGCTACGGGCACATGAAGCACTTGATTCGGAGCAACCATGACACACGCGCTAAGCAGAACCGTGACATTCTTACGGCAGTCGATCTGTTTCGCGGGCTCATCCAGGCTGACATTGTAGAGCGCACTCCTGATTCCCCAGCGTATCGCCCCTATACTCTCACGCGAGAACTGGACAGGGACTTTGCGCTCAACCAACCGCTTTCCCCGTTCGCGCTTGCTTTTCTCACGGTGCTTGACCCCGAGTCTTCAACGTATTCGTTGGATGTAATCTCAGCGTTTGAGGCAATCTTGGATGACCCCCGTCAGGTGCTGCAAGCTCAGCAGTCAGCAGCTCGCGGCGAGGAGATCGCAGCTCTCAAGGCAGAGGGCGTCGACTACACGGAGCGCATGGCACTCATCGAAGATGTGACGTACCCTCAGCCGCTCGCGGAGGAACTGGAAGATGCATTTGAAACCTACTGCTCCAGTAACCCGTGGGCGAAAGAGTGGCAGCTTTCGCCAAAGTCGGTGGTACGCGACATGATCGAGCATGCGATGACGTTTTCGGATCTCATCGCAACCTACGGGCTATCCCGCTCTGAGGGTGTGGTGCTCCGCTACCTTACCGATGCGTGGCGCACCCTCTCCCACTCTGTGCCCGAGGCATACATGACTGAAGAGCTCGAAGATATCATCGTATGGCTAGGCGAACTGATCCGTCAGGTGGACTCGTCGCTCATTGACGAATGGGCGACGCTAGCTGATGACGACGCCCCAATCTCCCAGGACGTTCTCGACCGCGAGCTCGCGTTCGGTGTTGAGGATCCTACGGCGCTCACAGCGAACCGCAGGGCGTTCAAAATCATGGTTCGCAACTACTTCTTTAGGCTTGTTGAACTGTTTGCGTTCGAAAAGGAAGAAGCCCTGGAGTCGATGCTTGAATATCTCGACCCCGATGTTCGGCCCGACTGGCCCTCGCTTCTCGACGATTACTTCGACGAGTACGACGATGTCATGATAGACGCAGATGCTCGCGGGCCAGAGTATTTCCGAGTTAAGGATGAAAGCTCGCGGCTCTGGGAAGTCGTACAGATCGTGAAAGATCCAGATGGGGACCGCAGCTTCCAATTCCACGGCGTCGTCGATCTCGATGCCTCTGATGAGGCGGGAGAAGTTCGGCTGAGGGACTTGGACGTTGTCCAGATGTAGTCCCTCAGCCGACTATCGTGCAGAAGACGTAACAGTTAGCGTGCGTCTTCTACCACTACGGTCTGTGCAATGGCCTGGATAACAGCAGCAATCTTTACTGCCTCCCAGACCTGCTCCTTGGTCAGGCCCTCTTCGCGCACGACGTTGGAGTGTGCTACAGCGCAATGCTCGCAGCCATTGACAGCAGATACTGCGAGCGACCACAGCTCAAAGTCTGCCTTCTCGACGCCAGGCTTCGAGATGATGTTCATGCGAAGGCCAAACTTTACCTGTGCAAAGTCATCGCCGAGCCAGCCCTTTGCGCGGTAGGCAACGTTGTTCATTGCCATAACAGTTGCTGCGCCGAAAGCGGCATCGAGAGCCTCTTCGGACAGGTGCTCCTTGGCCTCGTCCGTAATCTCAGAGATCACGGTGGGGTTCTTTGTCGCTGCAGCGGAGGCAACGAGAGTGCCCCACAGCTGCTGCTCGTTCAGCTCTGTAGAGCGTATCAAGGAGCCAAGGTTCAGCTTCTGGTCTTTTGCATATTCAGGCAAAGCGCTGCGCAGGTTATCGATCGACATATCTCTTTTCTCTTTCCTCTCTATTGTTTATTAATAAATCCCCGTCACTGAGTATTGAACTAGTGACGGGGACTCGGAGTTCATTTACTTCAGGGATTCCTGAACGACAGCCAACTTGTCGATATTCTTCGTTGGGTCGTTCTTCTGCCAGTCACAGGCGCAGACCTCTTCGGACTGGAGAGCATCCAAAACGCGAAGGACCTCTTCGACGTTACGGCCAACAGCATCCGGGGTGACAGACACGAACTGGATGACGCCGTCTGGGTCGATGATGAACGTTGCGCGATCAGCGACGCCTGCCTCATTTTCAACGCCCAGTGCACGGATCAAGTCGTGGCGGACATCAGCAAACATTGGGAACGGAACGGCCTTCAGATCTGGGTGCGTTGCACGCCAGTTGAAGTGGGAGTACTCATTGTCAGTGGAGCCACCAAGGACCTGCGTATCGCGATCTTCGAACTCTTCGTTCAGCTTGCCGAACGCTGCGATCTCGGTTGGGCAGACGAACGTAAAGTCCTTCGGGTAGAAGAAGACGACCTTCCACTTACCCTCGTACTTTCCTAGGGATACATTCTCGAAGTAGTCCTCTGGGCTTGTTGCGTCGACCTCATGAAGGTCGCCACCCTTCAGCGCTACCAGATCGAACTCAGGGAAACGCTCGCCTACAGTCAGAATTGCCATAGCTTAACCTCCGAATGTGAGATGTCGTACATATACGGTCTTGGAATGCAATCGCTCGCACTCTGACAAACATTGTGCCAGAAACGCCGCGCAATTTCAACAGCAAAACCTATTGCAATGCCGTATGGTTATAAGAATGAACAATAAAGAATATAAACCAACCTTGGCCCAACTTCGTACGTTTGTGACCATCGCCGAGAATAGGCACTTCGGCACTGCTGCGAGCAAGCTCAACATTTCTCAACCGTCATTATCCCAGGCATTGGTCGCGCTAGAGACCGGTTTAGGGATTCAACTTATCGAGCGATCCACCCGAAAGGTCATCGTCACTCCAACTGGGGAGGCGCTCCTCCCCTATGCGAAAGCAACGCTTGAAGCAGCCGATGCTTTTGTTGCACATGCCCGCGGTGCACATGGGGTCCTTTCCGGGCCTCTCAATATCGGCATCATCCCCACCATCGCACCGTATATCCTGCCCACCCTTTTACAACTGATTCAGAGCGAGTTCCCCGATTTAACTCCTCGAATCATCGAAGAGCCCACCAAGCACCTACTCGCTAAATTGCGCGACGGAAACGTCGATGTGGCGCTGCTAGCCCTGCCTACGCACGCGCCTGGAGTCAGTGAACTGGTACTCTATGACGAAGACTTCATCGTCGTAACGAATGAGAAACACAAGTTGTCCGGGCTCCAAAACCTTACTCTCGATGTCCTGGAAGAACTCGATTTGCTTCTTCTCGACGACGGCCACTGCCTGCGCGACCAAATAGTTGATCTTTGCAAGAACGTTCAAACCACACCCTCAAATTCAAGCCAATCAGATACACGGGCTGCGTCACTGACTACCATCATGCAGCTGGTTGTTGCTGGCCTTGGATCAACCCTCGTTCCCAAGTCAGCTATTGCAGCTGAGTGCACACGTCCTGGTTTGGGACTTTCTACATTCCAGAAGAGTGTCGACGCGAAGCGAACAATTGGACTGGCCTACCGCTCTTCTTCTTCCCGCATCCATGAGTTTGAGGAACTTGGAGCGTTGTGTAGAAAGGCGTACAAAGAGGTAGCGAAAACCAGTGATGCGATTCTGTCCCGCTAAACTGGGACGCTAGTTATGAAGGACCAGGAACAAACACCTAAGAAAGAACTCTTCCGCCAACTAGACAACGTGGAACTACGCGACGTCCGACGTCTTCGCCGTCGCATTCGACAGGCCAAGAACGGCAAGGAACTTAACAAAGTTGAAGAGGCAATTGCCCGAAGCTTGCACGTCGTTCGGGCGCGGGATGAACTCATTCCGAACATCGAGTACCCAGATGCACTCCCGGTTTCTCAGCGCAAGAATGACATCTTAGAAGCTGTCGCGAACCACCAAGTGACTGTTATTGCTGGTGAAACTGGATCCGGCAAGACCACCCAGATTCCTAAGATGCTGCTCGAGCTCGGCCGCGGTCGACGAGGGCGTATCGCGCATACTCAGCCGCGCCGTCTCGCTGCTAGAACTGTCGCTGAACGCATAGCAGACGAATTAGGTCAGAGCATTGGAGAATCGGTCGGCTACGCCATTCGCTTCGACGACAAGGTCAGCACCACTACCTCAGTGAAGCTCATGACAGACGGAATTCTCCTTACGGAGATTCAGCGTGATCGGTTCCTCAACGCGTACGACACCATCATTATCGATGAGGCGCACGAGCGTTCCCTGAACATCGACTTTTTGCTTGGATACGTCAAGGAGCTTCTCCCCAAACGCCCCGACCTGAAGGTCATCATCACGTCCGCCACCATTGACGTCGAACGCTTCGCGCAGCACTTCTGTGACGAAGAAGGCAACCCCGCCCCGATTATTGAGGTTTCAGGTCGTACCTACCCGGTTGAGGTGCGCTACCGTCCGCTCGTCGAAAATGCCGGCGATCGTGAAATTGATATTGACATGATTGACGGTGTTATCAACGCCATCAAGGAGTTGATGGCAGAAGGCGACGGTGACATCCTCTGCTTTTTCGCCTCAGAACGTGACATCCGTGACTGCATGGAAGCAATTGAAAAGCAGCATTGGAAGAATGTTGAAGTCGCGCCACTTTTCGGACGCCTTTCGAACGCAGAACAGCACCGCGTCTTCTCCCCACATAGCGGGCGTAGGATCGTCCTCTCTACGAACATCGCCGAAACTTCGCTCACAGTGCCGGGAATTCACTACGTTGTGGACACTGGCCTCGCTCGCATTTCACGGTATTCAACGCGGACTAAAGTACAGCGTCTTCCAATTGAGGAGATATCCCAAGCCTCAGCAAACCAGCGCTCGGGCCGTTGTGGACGTGTTGCTGACGGTATCGCTATCCGCTTGTACTCGGAAGAGAACTTTAATTCACGCCCGGAATTTACTGACCCTGAAATATTGCGGACCAACTTGGCAAGTGTGATCCTGCAAATGATTTCTCTCAATCTCGGCGACATGCGGCACTTTCCATTCGTGGAATCCCCAGACGACAAAGCTATTCGCGATGGCCTTACACTCTTGTACGAGCTCGGTGCAATCAAAGCAATACCAAAGGGTGAACTTCCAAAACTCACGAAAATTGGCCATACGCTTGCGAAAATCCCAGTCGACCCCAAGATGGCTCGCATGCTCGTCGAGGCCGAACGCTACCGGGTGTTGGAGGATGTCACCGCAGTTGTCGCCCATATGTCGATTCAAGACGTGCGCGAACGCCCCCTGGAATTTCAGGCACAAGCAGACCAAGCCCATGCACGCTTCAAAGACAAGACATCCGACTTTCTTTCAGCGCTCAAGCTCTGGGATTACGTCGGAGGTCTCCGTGAAGAGCTTTCAGGCAATCAGTTCAGAAAGCGCATGAAGCGTGAGTATTTGCACTATATGCGAATTCGTGAATGGCACGACCTCGTTCGTCAGCTCCGCGACGTCGAACGTCGACTGGGCTGGGACGTCGACAAAGCAATGACAATGACAACGAAACGTGACGCTGACTCGATTCATCGAGCATTGCTCACTGGCTTACTTTCGAATATCGGTGCTCGCGACGGAAACAGCAAGGAATACCAAGGTGCTCGTGGTACCCGTTTCCTGATTTTCCCAGGGTCATCGCTGGCCAAGACCCCACCAGAGTTTTTGATGGCAAGCGAGCTTGTAGAAACCTCGCGGCTTTGGGCCAGAGACGTGGCAAGAGTAGAATCCTCATGGATCGAGCACGCGGCAGGATCACTCCTGAAACATGTCTATTCAGAACCGTTCTGGTCACGGAAACGCGCATGCGCAATGGTTCATCAAAAATCGTTATTGTACGGCATCCCTATCGTGCGAGACCGACTTATCCCCTACCACCGCGTTGATCCTACGGCTGCGCGCGAGATGTTTATTCGTCACGCACTCATTGACGGCGATTGGACGAGGACTCATAAGTTTCTCGAACACAACAGCTTGTTGCTAAGCGAAGCCGCAGAAGTTGAAGAAAAGCTACGGCGTAGGGGCATCGTCGTTGACGAAGACACTCTATTCGATTTCTACGACGTGAAACTGCCGGATTCAGTCACAACAGCGAACAATTTTGACAGTTGGTGGAAGAAGCAACGGCAGCTCGATCCCGAATATCTTCACTTTGATCCAAGTAAGCTCGTTGACGATTCTGCCCAGACTATCTCTGCAGAAGACTTTCCAATGTCATGGTCACAAGGGTCGATGCGGTTCGATGTGTCGTACAAATTCGAGCCTGGAAGCGCCTACGACGGTGTTACCATCGCAATTCCCCTGCCTCTACTGGCCAGCGTTGAATCGGTCGGATTTGACTGGCTTGTACCTGGGCTACGTAAAGAGTTGCTGACTGAACTCATTCGTTCACTGCCGAAACCACTACGCAAGGGCGTCGTCCCCGCTCCAGACTTCGCTGACCGTGCACTTGAGCGTATGGCGTTCGATCCACGCACGTCGGTTACCGAAGCACTGGCTCAGGCCCTCACTGAATTGGGCGCCAGCGGCATCAGTGGGCATGATTTCCGCGCGCACCTGCTGCCACCGCACTTGCTCATAACGTTTGCAGTCATTGATAAACGTGGGCAAATTGTCGACTCAGACAAGAGTCTCCTTGCTTTGAAGAAGCGTCGGGCCACACAGATTCGATCTTCAGTCGCGAAAGCAAGCCGTCACTCTGAAACTGCCGAAGTTCCTGTATGGACCGAAGACACACTCGGCGATATTCCCGAAACTACGACCACAACCATTGATGGCAACAAAGTCGAGGCCTATCCTGCGCTCGAGGTGACTCCCAAAGGCGTTCGCGTTGCTGTGCATCCAACCCGGGCGAGTGCTGATGCATCAATGATGACGGCAACGCTCACGTTGCTGCTGCGGGCAATCGAGGTTTCCGATACTCAGATGACGAAGGGACTGCCACTACAGCAACGTGTCGCTGTTGATAGGTATCCACATGGCGGGGCTTCCGGCCTTGTCGAAGACGCTCGCGTTGCAGCAATCCGCGACGCGATGATTCAAGCCGGCGGCCCTGTGAGGTCACCTGCTGATTTCGACGCACTATGTGCGAAAATTAAACCGACTATTCCGGGAGCTGTCCGACGATCAATTGTATCGATCGCGCCAGGTCTCGCTGCATACTCAGATTTGATGCAAGAGCTCAAGAATTGGTCTGGGCCTGCGATTGATGATATTCGGGAGCAACTAGCATTCATGCTGCCCGCGAACGCTATCACGGTTCATGGCATGCAACACCTACAGCACCTCCCCCGTTACATAGAGGCAATCCAGATACGGCTTGAGCATCTAGAAGCGGAACCGGAACGTGACGAAGAGCGGCAGGCTGAAGTAGCAAATGCTAAGGCTTACCTAGAGCGACGAATGGAACAGCTCCCTGCCCAACGCAGGAAGACACGCGCATACAAGGACGTGATGTGGCGAATTCAGGAGCTGCGAGTGAGTTTGTTTGCACAACACCTTGGCACCCAAAAGCCTGTGAGCGTGCGTCGTATTGAAAAAATGGTCGATAAACTTCGCTAGTGAGCCTCGGACTTTATTCCAGTCCCTCTCGCTCGCGTCGTTTCATCAAGCGGATTTCCGACTGAAAATCTTCGGCGCTTTCAAAAGACTTGTACACCGAGGCAAATCTCAGGTACGCAACCTCGTCCAGTGTGCGAAGCGGTTCCAATACCGCCAGTCCAATGTCATTTGCCGCAACTTGAGAACTTCCTTGGGCCCGAACCGTCTCCTCTACTTGCTGCGCTAGCCGCTTCAATGCGTCGTCGCTAACGTTCCTGCCTTGACAAGCACGCCGAACACCAACGATCAACTTTTCCTTGTCGAACGGTTCAGTTACTCCATTGCGCTTCACAACGGTCAGCACGGCCTTCTCGATCGTTGTGAATCGGCCCCCGCACGAGGTGCACTCTCGCCGCCGCCGGATAGCAGAGCCCCCGTCTACAACACGAGAATCTGTAACTCGCGATTGTTCGTGATGACAAAACGGACAGTACATCTACACCCCACTATCTCGGAGAACAGTTATCACCCCCCTACATTAGCGGGTTAACGTTGCGCTGCAGAAGCGACTTCATAGCTATGAGCAACGTTCGAATCGTCCCGCGACACCGAGTCCCACTCGCTATTACCGAAATCGCCCGAGATAAGTACAGCGACGAACATAGTTACCCCAAGAAGGGCTCCCATTAGAACGTTTGCTCGCTGCTCTTGAGGCTCGGCGGAAGAATAAACGGTTGGCTCGGGAGCATCTGCAGCCGCCCAGTGGCAACGAAAGTTCTGGTTGATAACCTGCTCGTGGCGTGACGGCTTACCCCCTCGATCACCCCGCATGGGTACAAAATCCCACACTTCAGCTGGCATTGAAGACCGTGGTGCAAGTGGAGCTCCCGCCATATCAGCACGAGTAGAAATCATTTTCGCCTGGTCAATGATGCTCATAAAATGCCCCTTACCTCATTTCGCGAATTCGATGGTTTCTCATCTCACGCGAATCATTTTTAGCGTATTTGTTCGATTTAACTTCTATGTTCGATTTATACCATCCCACATCACATCCCCACAACCCCCCAACTATCGAACATATTTGCCCTCTTTGATATATTCTGTACAGAAGACACTATCAAGACTCAATGTGAGGACCCATGGCACGCAAGAACACAACCAGTGAAAAGTTCGATATGAGCGTACTTTCAGACAGACAAAAGCGAATCCTTCAAGTCATTCGCGACGCCGTCGTATTACGTGGCTATCCACCAAGCATTCGAGAGATCGGCGACGCCGCAGGACTCCAATCAACTTCTTCTGTCGCCTACCAGCTGAAGGAGCTCGAAAAGAAAGGGTTCCTTCGCCGTGACCCAAACAAGCCACGAGCCGTAGACCTCCGCCACCTGCCAGAATCTATGGGAGGTTCGGTTACACCGAAAAACGATGCGGACATTGATGGAACTTCTCCAGCACGGATGATCCCTGTCCTCGGCCAAATCGCCGCTGGAACTCCGATCCTGGCAGAGGAAAACATTGAACACTACTACCCCCTGCCGGAAGAACTACTCGATAGCGGCGACCTCTTCATGCTTCAGGTGGTTGGAGAATCAATGCGCGATGCAGGCATTCTCAATGGTGACTGGGTAGTCATCCGCTCGCAACATGTTGCCGAAGAGGGCGAGTTCGTAGCAGCGCTAATTGACGGGGAAGCTACTGTAAAGGAGTTTCATAAGGACTCTTCCGGAGTATGGCTCATTCCTCATAACGATGCCTTTTCTCCGATACAAGGCAACGACGCCGAGATCATGGGCAAAGTGGTCTCTGTTTTCCGGACCCTGTAGCCATTTTTCGCCATTTCGCCCCCAACCGGGGGCTATCAAACACATGTAAAAGCATTCGGGCGCACGGTTTTGCAACAATAGGGGCAACCTAATTTTTGAACCCTGCTGATTCGTGGTTGCCCCACGGAGGAGTTGTATGTACGCCGAAGAGAGAAGAAGGCAGATCGCGTCACTTACCGCAGTCGAAGGACGCGTGAATGTTACGGAGCTGGCCGAACGGTTTGATGTAACAGCCGAGACCATCAGGCGGGACTTGGCAATTCTCCATAATGAAGGAATTGTCCACCGCGTTCACGGCGGAGCCGTCGCTAGCCAATCATTTCTCACCACAGAGTTTTCTCTTGATGCCCGGTTCCGGTCGGCACCGACCGCCAAATCGGCGATCGCGCGCGCTGCGACACAGTTTCTCCCAGAGGATCCTGGCGCTGGCATCTTTCTCGACGCCGGCACCACCATCAATGGACTGGCCGATCTTATTGCTGCAGCAGGAAAAACACAGCATTGGTCTATAGTTACGAACTCCCTCCCGATCGCGCTAGACCTATCATCCTGCGGGCTTACAGACGTTCAGCTCCTCGGGGGGACAGTCCGTGCAATCACCCAAGCTGTTGTAGGCGATACGGCATTACGCACTCTCGCGCTTATGCGTGCAGATGTTGCTTTTATTGGCACGAATGCCTTGACTATTGACCACGGCCTCTCTACCGCCGACGCCCAAGAGGCTGCGGTCAAATCTTCAATGGTCACCAATGCACGCAAGGTAGTTGTGCTCTGCGACTCCACGAAGCTCGGCAATGATTATCTAGTTAGCTTTGCGCCGCTAGACGCAATTGACGTCGTTGTTACCGACACAGACGCACCAGAGAGCTTTGTCAGCGAATTGCGGGAGCGTGGAATCAAGGTCGTCCTTGCCGAAGAGTGAAACAAAAGGAATCAAATGCCCGATTGTGCCCGTTCTATTGCATTAACGGACACAATCGGGCATTATGGCTTTAGTAGCGCTTTTCGATACTGCAGCTGCACAACAGACTTTCGGTAGGCGCTACCCCACAGAGCACCAATTACTCTAAGGATGCGCCACATGATTCTGACGTTCACTCCGAATCCAAGTACAGATGCAACGCTTTCTGTAGCAACGTTGCGTCGCGGCGAAGTCGCCCGTGCCATTACCGCTACGCGAGAAGCTGGCGGAAAAGGCGTCAACGTGGCCCACGCCGTAGCGAAGGCTGGAAGAGTGGCACTCGCTGTAGTTCCCTGCGGGGAAAGCGACCCTTTCAAGTTCGCTGCCAACCGACTCGGTTTTCCTTTTGTTTTCATCCCGGTTGAGGGCACTATCCGTACCAATACTGCGATTACTGAATCCGACGGTACGACTACCAAAATCAATGAGCCTGGCCCTCAATACACCATTGATGTCCAGCAGGGGTTCCTCGACGCGCTTGATTCGCATAGCAGCGAATGTAAGGCCGTCGTCATGGCAGGGTCGCTGCCCAGTGGAGCCCCGGCGGATCTCTACGCAACGTTGACCCGAGAAATCCGATTGAGGCTCGCCGAAGACGTACTGGTGGCCGTCGACACATCAGACGAACCCCTGGTAAAGCTGGGAGATCAGCTTGAATCTGCAGCCCCCGATATCCTGAAACCCAACGCTTTTGAATTAGCGCAATTGGTGGGAGCCGATGGGCATGTACTAGAGACTAGCGCTTCAGCCGGAGACTACTCCGAGGTTGTTGAGGCAGCGAAGCGCTTGATTCAGCGAGGGGCTAAGGAAGTTCTCGTCACCCTTGGTGGCGCAGGTGCTTGCCTGGTCACTGCAGACTCTGCCTGGGCAGCAACGCCACCACCGACTGTTGTGAAATCTACCGTTGGAGCAGGCGACAGCTCACTTGCTGGATATGTTATGGCTCGCACTCAAGGCCTGCCGTTGGACCAGTGCCTTCAAACCGCGGTCGCCTATGGCTCTGCTGCAGCAGGCCTACCAGGTACCGGGATTCCAAGCCCTGACGACATCAACTTGGAACAAACCCAAGTCGTAGAAATCGATTCATAATTTAAGAGAACAGGAGTCCACCATGAGTGACAACATCATCACTCCACAACTCGTTAGTCTCGATGTGGACTACGGGTCGACGCCAAGAGAGGTCATCGAACACCTCGCGCAGCAAGCCCAGGACGCAGGCCGAGCAAGCGACAGCTTGAAGCTAGCCGACGCAGCTTACGCCCGTGAGCAGAAAGCTGGCACCGGTGTGAATGGCCGTGTTGCAATCCCCCACTGCCGCACCGAAGCAGTCGAAACCCCAACGTTGGTTTTTGCCAGGTTACAGCGGCCCGTTGACTTCTCGGGGCCAGATGGAGACGCAGAGCTTGTATTTTTGATCGCTGCTCCTGAAGGCGGCGGTAAGGCGCATTTGAAGATCCTTTCCAAGCTCGCACGTGCCTTGGTACGCGGCGACTTCGTAACTCAGCTCCGCGAAGCAAAGGATGAGCAAACGGTCGTCAACGCGGTGCTGGACGTCGTCAACGCTGCTCCTAAGAAGAAAACTGCCGCAGCACCTACTCCCGCTGCGACGGGCAAGACCGATGGCGTGAAAAAGTTTAGGATTGCAGCTGTTACATCGTGCGCGACCGGCATTGCCCACACATACATGGCAGCCGACGCTCTGACACAAGCTGCGCAGGCTCGCGATGATGTCGAGTTTCAGGTGGAGCCGCAAGGTTCTTCCGGCGGCGATCCTCTGGATCAGGCCTACATCAACAGTGCTGACGCCGTGATCTTCGCCCATGATGTTGCTGTGCGTAACAAAGCACGTTTTGCAGGCAAGCCGGTCGTTGATAGTCCAGTAAAGCGTGGCATCAACGAGCCAAACAAGATGATCGACGAGGCCATTGCCGCTGCAAACGATCCGAATGCACCAAGAGTCACCACGGCGGGATCGGAGCAGCGAGAAGACTCCGCTTCCTCTGGTGAAAGCTGGCCAAAGAAGATCCAGCAAGCTGTAATGACCGGTGTGTCGTACATGGTGCCTTTCGTTGCAGCAGGCGGCCTGCTCCTCGCGCTTGGTTTCCTCTTTGGCGGATACGACATGGCGAATGGCTGGCAGTCCCTCGTCACGAACTTCTCCCCGACCCACCTGCCTGGGCATACAATCGATGTCGACGGTGAAATGATGACGTTCCGCCGTTCCGGCTGGCTTCTGTATCTCGGTGCTGTCATGTTCGCGACAGGCCAGATGGGCATGGGCTTCGTTGTTGCGGCGCTCTCCGGCTATATCGGGTATGGCCTTGCAGGACGTCCAGGTATCGCGCCAGGATTTATCGGCGGTGCTATCTCCGTCATGGTTGGCGCAGGTTTTATCGGCGGCCTTGTCACAGGTCTGCTGGCTGGTTTGATCGCATACTGGATTCAGACATGGAAGGTTCCGCGCTGGCTCGGGTCCCTGATGCCAGTGGTCATCATCCCGCTGCTGACTTCCCTTGCTATCGGCCTCATCATGTTCTTACTGTTGGGGCGTCCGCTTGAGTCTCTCATGCTGGGACTGCAGGGCTGGCTTGAGTCGATGAGCGGATCCTCTGCGGTCCTGCTCGGCGTCATCATCGGGCTCATGATGTGCTTTGACCTAGGTGGCCCAGTCAACAAGGCGGCGTACCTCTTCGGAACCGCTGGTCTGTCTGCGGGAACGGAGGCAAGCTTCCAAATTATGGCGGCTGTAATGATTGCTGGCATGGTTCCCCCGATCGCACTGTCAATCGCGACGTTCCTCCGCAAAGGATTGTTTACCCCGGCGGAGCAAGAGAACGGCAAATCCGCATGGCTCCTCGGACTGTCGTTTGTCAGCGAGGGCGCAATCCCGTTTGCTGCAGCTGACCCGTTCCGCGTTATCCCTTCGATGATGCTCGGTGGCGCCACTGCTGGCGCGGTCAGCATGGCACTCAATGTTGGTGTGCAGGCTCCACACGGTGGTCTCTTCGTGCTCTTTGCCTACGAGCCTTGGTGGGGACTGTTCGTCGCGCTCATTGCAGGCGTGGCGGTCGCAACTGTAGCGGTCATCGTCGCTAAGCAGTTCTGGCCAAACGAGGAGATCCAGAAGGTCGCTGCCCAAGCAGAACCTGCAGCGGTGGCGAACTAAGGACACAGGCCCCTAAACTGAATACAGAAACTCGATAGATACTTTCAAAGCAGAAAGGATGAAGCACATGGCTTCAAAGACAGTTAAAGTCGGATCCACCGTTGGACTGCACGCACGTCCAGCAACCATTATTTCTGACGCCGCCGGTGAATACGATGACGAGGTCATCCTGACCCTTGTCGGTGACGAGGACGAGGAAGAGACGGATGCTGCTTCCTCGTTGATGATCATGGCAATGGGCGCCGAGTTCGGTGATGAGGTCACCGTTACCTCTGACAACAGTGAGGCAGTTGAAAAGATTGCCGCATTGATCGAAAAGAACCTCGACGAAGAGTAAATCCCACAACAAAAGCCCGGGCGATACATCTGAGCGCTCGGGCTTTTGCTTGTTCGAGCTATTTTCGAGATGCAGCGTTGAACTGCCCCTCACCCACTGTGTTGTAAATCCACTTCAACAGAGGATAGAACACGATGATGCCGACCGACCCCAGGGCAATGCCCTCAAGCGTCACCTGACCGACAGTGAACGACAGGTTGCCGATACCAACAATGAGTGCCACAGCCGCAACTGTTAGGTTCACCGGGTTCGTGAAATCTACCTTGTTATCCTGCCAAATACGTACACCAAGCATTCCAATCAGGCCGTAAAGAACCAGGCACGCTCCGCCCAGCACACCGGCCGGGATTGTGAAGATGACTGCGCCGAACTTCGGGATGAACGCCAAAACGATCGCGAAACACGATGCGACCCAATACGCAGCCGTCGAGTAAACCTTGGTAGCAGCCATCACGCCAATGTTCTCCGCATAAGTCGTCGTACCAGAGCCGCCAAAGCCACCAGCCAATGTCGTCGCGATACCGTCACCGATCAACGCCCTGCCTTGGTATGGGTCCAGGTCGCGTTGCGTCATCTCAGAAACTGCCTTGACATGACCAATATTCTCCGCGATCAGCACGACGATGACAGGAAGCGTCACCAAAATCGCTGAGAGGTGAAACTCTGGCGTATGGAACTGCGGCAAGCCGATCCAAGGACTAGCGCCAATCGTGTCCAGTGCGTCATCCGATAACCCGCCAGTAAGCGCCGCAAACACCCAGCCGACGATGACGCCGATCAGAATGCTCAGACGAGACAGCATTCCCCTCGCAGCGACAGTCAGCAGAGCAATCGTGCCGAGCGTGACAAACGCGACCCCGGGCTGAGTTTGCACATTAGAAACTGCAGTCGGCGCAAGATTGAAACCGATCAGCGCGACGATGGCACCAGTGACCGTGGGAGGCATGACGGCGTCGATAACTTTCTTGCCTGCAAGTTGAACAATAAAGCCAACTGCAATCAACGTCAGACCCGTGATGAGTACCCCGCCCAGCTGAGAGCCGATTCCGTACTGGGACGACGCAGACAGCGGCGCGATGAAAGCGAATGATGAGCCGAGGTAGCTGGGCAGTTTATTACGGGTAATCAGCAAAAAGATGATGGTTCCCAGTCCTGAAAACAGCAGCGTTGTGTTTACAGGGAATCCCGTCAACGTGGGAACGAGAAGTGTAGCTCCGAACATTGCTACGACATGCTGCATGCCGATGCCAATTGTTCGAGGCCAAGAAAGGCGTTCATCAGGGGCGACCACCGCGCCGGGCAGAACGCGGCGCCCGTCGCCATGCAAGGTCCATCCAATAGTTTTACTCACAGGCTCATATTATGTCGCTATATAATTGCCGAAAGCGAATTGGGCAAAGTAGCGTAATACGCATGGAGATTTTCATTCGCCGCACGGCAGACGAAATCGGCGATTTCGCTGCAAACATGATTGAACCATTCGTCAAGCAAGGCGCAACGCTTGGTCTTGCTACTGGCTCGACACCGAGCCCGACATATCAGGCACTGATCCGAAAGCACCGCGAGGAAGGCCTCAGCTTCGCCGACTGTGACGCATTCTTGCTCGACGAGTACTACGGAATCGATCAACACCACGAGCAGTCATACTGGTCCACAATCCGACGCGAGCTGACGGCATCAATCGATATCGATGACGCGGCCGTGCACTCGCTTAGCAGCTCAGCGGCCGATCCGGAGCAGGAGGCTGCGACGTATGAGTCCATGATGAAAGACGCCGGTGGTGTCGACATTCAGCTGCTCGGCATCGGCGCGAACGGCCACATCGCTTTCAACGAGCCGACCAGCTCGCTGAGTTCCCGGACCCGACTGATTGATCTACGCCCGCGGACCATTGCTGACAACGCACGCTTCTTCGAGTCAGAAGATGAGGTGCCTCGCCAGGCAATGACGCAGGGCATCGGCACCATCCTGGAAGCGAAGAAGATCCTCCTCATCGCTACCGGTGCAGCGAAGGCCGAGGCTGTCCAAGCAATGATCGAAGGGCCCTTGAGCTCTTTCTGCCCTGCCTCATCGCTGCAAATGCACAACGATGTGTGCATATTACTCGACGAAGCCGCAGCATCCGGCCTCGGCGATGTGGAGTTCTACAAGGAGATCGACGCCTACTGGCGTTAACTCACCACTCCAGCAGTCTCTAGTAGACCTGCTGGACAAACTCGTCATACTGACGCGCCAGAACTCGTGGCAAGCGGACATCGATCCTGGTGCCGTCGGTTTCATATTCTTCGGAGCGAATCGTCCCGTGTTCATGGACGAGTGAGACAACATCTCCTCGGGTGTACGGGATCAGCATGACTACATGCTCATCGAGCGTGTTCAGGAACATCTCGATGTTTCCCTCGAGTTCAGCAATACCCTCACCCGTGAGCGCTGAGACAAACACCGCTTCCCGACCGGTCGCGTCAAACACGTGGCGTAACTCTGCCAAAACCACAGGGTCAGCGGAGTCAATCTTGTTGACGACCACAATCTCCGGAGGCAATTCGGAATCTTTATCTCGCGTGATCTCTGCCAGCACCTCGCTCACGGCAGCAATCTGCTTGAGTGGGAACTCGTCTGCTCCATCAACGACGTGTAGCAAAAGGTCTGCATTGCTCACTTCCTCCAGCGTCGACTTAAACGCCTCGACCAACTGGGTCGGCAGGTGCCGAACGAAACCAACTGTGTCCGTCAAAACGACGTTTCGCCCATCGGCCAGCGTTGCGCGTCTCGTGGAGGGGTCAAGCGTTGCAAACAATGCGTCTTCCACAAGCACGCCGGCGTCCGTCATTGCGTTAATGAGTGAGGACTTCCCTGCGTTCGTGTATCCGGCAATCGCAATCTTGGGTGTCGTCGAGCTCTGCCTCTTCGCGCGCTTAATCTGACGAACAGTCTCCATGTCTGCTAATTGATGACGCAGCTTTGCCATCTCTGAGCGCAACCTTCGCCGGTCTGCCTCAATTCTGGTTTCACCGGGACCGCGCAAACCAACGCCGCCATTCGAACCCGCACGACCACCGGCCTGGCGCGAAAGGTTGCCGCCCCAACCACGGGTACGGGTGTAGAGATACTCCATCTGCGCGAGGCTAACTTGTGCTTTGCCCTCCTTGCTCTTTGCGTGTTGAGCAAAGATATCCAGAATGAGCATCGTTCGGTCGATCACTTTAGAGTTGAGGGCTTCCTCTAGCGCCACCATTTGACCAGGGGATAGCTCACCGTCGAATACGACGGTGTCCACTCCACTGGCGTCGACAATCTCGCGCAGCTCTTTCACCTTTCCGGAACCAATGTATGTCCCTGGATCCGGCTTATCTCGTTTTTGATAGAGCATGTCAATAACTTCAGCGCCTGCGGTTTCGGTCAGTGCTGCCAATTCCCGCATGTTTGCTTCCATTTCGGCGGTGGAACCTTCAGTCCATGCTCCAACAAGGATGACGCGCTCGAGCCGCAGTTTACGGTACTCGACTTCGTAAATGTCTTCCCGGACTTCATTGTGCAGCTCTGTCGTGGTGTTTACGCGACGAAACGAGTTTCGTTCCTCTAGGTCGAGTGCGCCCTGTGTTGGCGTCGATAGGTCTGTTCCCGCGGTTTCGGTGCGCGTCTGTGCGTTATGGCGAAACGCTTCATCCAGCAACGCCTCATGCGAATCAGGAGTGGTTGATTTCGAATTCATGCAAGCTTTCAAAAATAGTGTGTATACGTAACTTTTTTCGCTTTCTTCCTTGCTCAACGGTAGCCCACCCATTTTTCTTCCACCACATTTCTTCACCTCAGAGCGCATTCGACTAGGCTTCACACTTATGAACCAACAACCTCTGACTGAAAACAAGGATCTGGCCGCGATCGGCCTGAACTTTCCTAAGTGGCAAGACGCGGTAGAAGCTGCAATCGCATCCGGTCGCCTGGGCGTTATCGGTGAGGTACGCGGCGGCCAAATGGTCCAATACCAGGACCGCTCTGGTGCACAGCTGAATATCTTGGCAGTTGAGCCATTCGCCACCTTTGCCGGCTTTGAAGGCATCACACGCACAAACGCGCACATCACCCCGGCAACCGATGTGGTTGCGCTTGCTGAGGTTGTGGATCCACATGGGAATCCAATCGGATCTCTGACGCTCAACCTGGCGCAGGAGCCATTGATCGTCGATGAGCCCACAATCCAGTGGCAAGAACTCAGCGTGACCGCCCTTGCACTCGATGTGAGCACGTACGAATCCACCTCTGCTTATCTTGAGGAGCACCCTGGTAGCACGGTTGGCACAGTCACGTCTGCAGGAGCCGAAGCGATTGCAACTGGGGCAGCCTCCTCCCCCGATGCAAAAGCCACTTTTTCCGCACGCGTGCTGGATGCTGAATACCGCACGTCGGAGTTGACGGGTGACCGCTTCATTCATGTTTCAGTCGACGGGGCGTTTCCATTCGACGTTTGCTTACCTGATGGCGATCTCCCCCAACGCGACCAAGTCATCGCAGGCAACGCCGTCATGGTCGGTACCATCCCGGTGCCTACAGGTGGCGGATGTGGTGGTTGTGGTGGCTCCTGCGGTTGCGGTGGCGGCTGCTAGGAACTAGGCACTACTCATGGATCCAGCACGTCGTGATCTTTCCATAGCACTGTGGGGCGCCCTGATCTTCGCCGTCATGGTGCTGCTTGTGCTGCTCCTCAAGACTCCTGGCGCCATCATCGCCGGGCTGCTTGGTGTCACGGCGCTTTTGACCCGCAGGCGTTTTATCCCTAACCCGGAAGTAGAGTCGCTTCGCTCATCGCTTCTGATTGCGTGCGATGACATCCGCGACATCGTTGAAGCGTTTGATAACTTGCAACATGGTAGCTCGACGCAGGCGTTGGCCGACCGCACGCTTCATTTTCCCGCGCTTGCGAACAGCGATCTTTCTGTACCCGAAATCAGCGAATTTCATCTCAAGTACAGTGCGGCACAGCGCTTTCTCGCGCGCGTTGACACCTACCTGCAGTCACCGGACCTGGAACGCGTCCACCTTGAAAAACTCATTCGAATTGCGGACGAGCGCGCCCTCGAGCTTGAGGACGCCTGGGTGGCTGCCCGTAACGCTGCTCGAGAAATTGGTCCGTCGTAATCAACCAAGGTGTGCTACTAGTTCCGCAACGTCATAGTTCGCCGCGTCAATCCAAGTGATTCGTTTGTCGCGCCTAAACCAGGATTTCTGACGCCGCACATAGCGCCGCGTTCGCAGTTTGGTGTCCTCGCAAGCTTCGTCGATGGTGAGGTGGCCGTCGATAACTCCAAGTCCTTGGGCGTATCCGATAGCTCTGCCAGCAGTCGAATCCTTCACTAATCCCTGGCCCACCAACCGATGAATCTCATCGATGAGCCCCTGCTCGAACATCGCATCAGTACGCTGCGCAATCCGCGGGTTGAGCCACTCTGGGGTTGTCTCCAGCCCAATCATGCGCGTACCCCAGCGTGTAGGGGCGTTTTTGGGGGGTTGAGATGCCTGAAAAGGCTTACCAGTAAGCTCAATGACTTCGAGTGCACGCACTGTGCGCCGGGGGTCACGGTCTTCAATTATCGACGCCGCCACAGGGTCAACTGCAGCTAGCTGCGCATGAAGGCGATCTATTCCGATTTCCTTCAACAGAGACTCGTAGCGCCCGCGGACTTCGGGGTCGGTTGGCGGGAACTGCCAAGCGTCGACAAGTGACTGCATGTACAGCATGGACCCACCAACGAGAATCGGCAGCTTTCCTCGATTGGAGATCTCCTCAACGGTCTCCACCGCTCGTTGCTGATATTCTGCAACACTGGCGGTCTTCGTAACTTCCCAGATATCAAGCAGGTGGTGCGGTATTCCTTGTCGCTCCGCGAGAGGTAATTTGGCAGTGCCGATATCCATCCCGCGGTAAAGCTGCATCGAGTCAACGTTGACAATCTCACCATCGAGTTCGTGCGCAAGCGCGAGACTCAGCGAGGACTTACCTGAAGCCGTCGGGCCGACGATTGCTACTGGTTGGTGTCCGATCTCCTTGTTCACTGCTCTACCTCCCAGTAAGCAACATACCGACCAACGCCCAACGTGTCGTCTACGTCTACGAGTGTGGCCTTCGTTGGCTGCAGTGTTTGTAGCTCAAGCCAAATATCTGGTTCCAGTACTCCTGCGTCTCGCATTTCCTGCTCACGGATCAGGGAGCTTTGCTTTCCTGACAACAAAGCCTGGAGTTTGTCGTTCGTATCAGCAGCCGCAGGGATTAACGCTAGCGGGGCGCGAGTTGTCAGCCCTGCAGGTCCATCGACTACCAACACTGTGAGCACTGAAGGATCTAACGGCAACAGGTGCTCGCGACTCTCACGCACCGTAGCCCCGTGAAGACAGTATCTGGCGACAAGTTCGCCTAATACGTGCCCACCTCCTACTTCGACGTGTGGTGCTCCCCAGGCAGCAAACGAGCCAGCAAGGTGCGTTGCCCATCTTCTGTCGTGGCTGCACACAATGTCAATAGTTTTCGTCAGTTTTCCGGCTGTCTCTCTAATTGAGTTCAGCAAACGCTGCGACGGTTCGTCAGCAGGTGCGAGTTCTCGCACGAGAGCTGGCGAACCAGGCATGACAAGTAGGCAGGCACGGGCTTCATTCACCTCGCCCACCATAGTGGGGTTTTCTCGGAGTTGAAACCATGACACATGACGCATGTTCGTCTGCAACACGCTAGAGTTATGAACACGAGAATGCCGTCGATTATGTATCTCGGCGCCGTGACGCGCGGCACAGCTATTTGTGAAAGGACTGTTTCATGACTTCCTCGACTCCAAAGCCACAGCCACCAGCTGGACGTCCGAACCCGGCTGCCATGCCGAAGCAAACGCCGAAGCCCGGACCTCGTCCAGGTGCGGCACAGTCTGTTCCTTCACAGCGGGTTGTTCCACTCGCGCATGCTCAGTCGTCATCAGCGAACACTGATCCGTCGAAGTTCGGGCGCGTCGATGATGCCGGCAATGTTTTTGTCACCCGTGACGGCGTTGAGCGTCAGATCGCATCTTGGCAGGCCGGGTCTCCCGAGGAAGGACTTCGCCACTACGGGCAGCGTTTCGACGACCTCATCGTCGAAACTGAAGTCCTGGAGGCGCGACTCACTGCACACCCAGAGGACGCACACACTCTGCATCGCAGCGTGACTGAGCTGAAAGACTCGCTGAAAGACGTCGCCGCAATTGGCGACTTCGCAGCGCTCGAGGCACGCCTAGAAGAATTACTGCGCAAAACAGAGGTTGCGGAACACGAAGCAAAGGAACTCAAGCAGACCCGACGGGCTAACGCAATTGCCAAAAAGGAAAGTCTAGCGGCCGAGGCTGAGGAGATCGCCGAGAAGTCTACGGACTGGAAAGCTGCCGGGGACAGGATTCGAGCGATCCTCGAAGAATGGAAGACGATCCGCGGTATCGATCGCACAACCGACGACGCGCTCTGGAAGCGCTACTCGCGTGCACGCGATGCCTTCAATCGCCGTCGTGGGGCTCACTTCGCTGAGCTCGATAGGAATCGCGCAACGGCTCGTCGTATCAAGGAGGATATCATCGCCCGCGCGCAGGCAATCCAGGACTCAACGGATTGGAACGCCACCGCCCGTGCCTACCGCTCTCTGATGGATGAGTGGAAAGCAGCCGGACGCGCCCCACGTGGCGTCGACGATGAGCTGTGGGCACAGTTCCGCGCTGCTCAGGATCACTTCTTCGCCGCCCGCAACGCCGTAAACGCGGAGCGCGACCGCGAATTTGAAGCAAATGCTGCAGCTAAGGACGCACTTATAGATGAGTACGATGCGCTCATCACTCCAGAGAAGGGTCTAGGTGCGGCACGTGCCAAGCTGCGTGAGCTCCAGGAGAAGTGGGACGAAATTGGATTTGTGCCTCGCAACAAGGTCCGTACGTACGAAGACAAGATTGCTCGGCTGGAACAGCGCGTAGCGGATGCAGAGGAATCACGATGGCGCAAAGCAGACCCTGAGGCACAAGCGCGGGTGAATCAGTTCCAGGAGAAAGCTGATCACTTCCTGCAGCAGGCTCAGGAAGCTGAGGCAGCCGGGAATTCCTCCAAGGCGGCGAAGCTCCGTGAACAGGCTGAGCAGTGGCAGGAGTTTGCCAACGTCGCAGCGAAGGCCGTCGACGAGCAGTAGTGCTATATCCCTTGATCGTAGGGAGTGCCGACCCGTCACACGCCGCAGTCTCCTCCTACGCATTCTCAGTCACGCTTGCTATCCAGGACATTACGGGAGAAGCGCACTCCGGAGTGAGTGCAGCCCATCTCGCGAAACGCCTGGAGGGATCCGAAGAATCGTTAGCGCTTCTCTTCGCGCTGTGTAGCAAACCAGCGCCACGGTCCCTTGGCGCGTTCGGTTACCCAGTGCTGACTGAGGATGATCTGTACGACGTCGAAGGCTGGGTACTCATATCGCTTCCTCTACTTGAGGACGTCGATGTGTTGGAAGCGAACGTCACTATCGACGCCTCCATCGCTCCTCTTCCCGGGGAGGAGCAGCCGGCGCACGTGTGGCGAAGTGCGCTCGCGCTGATTGACGCGCTTTCTGCAGAGTTGCACCGTCCCATCCGTCAGATTTGGATCACGGAGCCATTGGGGGCACCGGAGCACCCATTCCTTCGCGACGGCGGCTACACGCCGGCGCACTGTGAGCGACAGGCAATTATCAACGCGGACGCTATCGTGGCACCTGACCAGAATGATAGGTGCGACGTGATTGAAGACATGGCATTCGACCCTGCTGATCTGCCCTCCTTCTTAGCTACTCTCCAGGAGTCCGCAGCGAAATACCCTCGTGGCTCATTATCGCTCGAGCCTGTCCAGTGGTCAGCGTCCCGTCTTCAGGACGCTGCTGCGCGTCTCAAGGACCGCGGCGGTTCCCAGATCACCGCCATTGCCCGTGATGTCTCGGGGAAACCGGTCGGGCTTGCAGAAGTAGCAAAATTCGAGAATGACGCAGACTCTGTTGCAGAAATCGGGCTGGTGTACGTACGGGAGGCAAGCCGGGGACTCGGTTTAGGCAAGCGCGCCTTGGCTTCTGCGATATCAGCCGCGCTCTCGATTTGGCCACAAACGAAGCAGATCTACGCTTCTTATCCCAACCCGCAGCCGGGTGCGAGCCACATTCTCGACCACTATGCCCCAACCGGGATAAGCCAAGCGACGGCCTGGCAGAAGGGCGTACCAAAGCTCGATAGCTAGCTGCTTCTTTTGTGGCGTCGTGCCGCGTTCGCCCGTCGGTCATCGACAAGCAGTGGGTTCGTTTCTTGCTCCTGATGAGTCCGCGTCGCATTCAATTGCGCATCCGCGATATCCGCGTCGATTTCGCTTGGCTGATTCCTGAGCAGTTCCGGGGCAACCGCCGTCTTTCGCACGAACAGCGGAATGTACGTCAACACGACCAGGAGTACCGCGACAACTTCTAGGTAAAACCCGGGCCCGTGCTGAAACATTCCTGCAACACCGGTACTCGACTTCCGCAGCCACACTGCCAGCAACGAGCTAACCAGGGCAACTGTTGAAATCATCCAAGCGACTGTGGCCATGCCGAAACGTCGCGAAACCGTCACTAGCGACGTGCAAACGCCTACGCCTAGGAAGCCTAGCCATACAAATACGTACTCCGTGATCTTGGTATCTGCACTGCGGGCGCCTTCGCCCACCGCGAGCACCTGCCATCCGGGAATGTCACCAACGAAGGGCAAAAACAGCGCAACAAGCCACCCAATACTTGCAATACCGAGTACCCAGCGCGCGGATCCTAATTCCATTTTCATTGAAGTCTCCCTTCCACTAGTCGCGTGGTTTACGCTTCAGGAGTCGTGCAGCAGCCAGTGTTGCTTACGTTAGTTACTGGAACGATGTCTGGACGTGCAACCGTAGGAATTCCAAGTCCCACCCCAACAGGTGCAGTCGTTGGTACCTCGCCCGCCTCAGCGTGATCACCCGCGAGTGTGCGTCGGTGCGAAAGCACACCAGAATCCGCGATCAGAAAATATGACTTTGCTTCGGTGATACGAGCGGTAACAATGTCACCCGGACGGATGGCAGATCGATTGGCCTCATCGACAGCAAAGTGCACGAGCCTGCCGTCGCGAGCGCGTCCTGACATTCTGTGAGTCGTCTCGTGCTTTCGACCTTCGTCCTGCTGAACAAGGAGTTCTTGCACAGATCCAATGAGCTTTTCATTCTCTTCCAGGCTGATTCGTTCCTGGAGTTCAAGCAGTCGTTCGAACCGCTCCTGCACCACAGCTTTCGGAACCTGGTTTTCCATTTCAGCCGCCGGGGTCCCAGGGCGCGGTGAGTACTGGAATGTATAGGCGGACGTGAATCGTGCCTTCTCAACTACATCAAGCGTTGCCTGGAAGTCTTCTTCCGTCTCGCCTGGGAATCCGACAATGATATCGGTGGTGATCGAAGCCTCAGGAAGCTTCTCACGGACCTCATCCAAAATGCCTAAAAACTTCTTGGATCGGTACGAACGGCGCATGTCCTTGAGTACTTTGTCAGACCCCGACTGCAACGGCATATGTAGCTGCGGGCAAACGTTCGGGGTTTCTGCCATTGCGTCGATGACGTCAGATGTAAACTCTGCGGGGTGCGGGGAGGTGAAGCGAACACGCTCGAGGCCATCGATCTCGCCACACGCTCGTAGCAGTTTTGAAAACGCGGACCGATCTCGCTCCATTTCCTCGTCAACGAAATGCACACCGTAAGCATTGACGTTTTGGCCAAGCAAAGTGACTTCTAAGACGCCCTGATCCACGAGCGCCTGTACCTCGGCGAGGATATCGCCCGGACGGCGATCAACTTCTTTGCCACGCAGGCTCGGAACGATACAGAATGTACACGTGTTATTGCACCCGACAGACACCGAAACCCAGCCTGCATAGCTGCTTTCGCGTTTCGCGGGGAGAACAGAAGGAAATACTTCGAGCGCTTCTGCAATTTCAACTTGCGCCTCGCCTTGTACTCGTGCACGTTCCAGCAGTACCGGCAGTGAGCCCATATTGTGGGTCCCGAAGACAGCATCTACCCACGGCGCTCTCTGGATAACATGGTCTTTGTCTTTCTGCGCCAGACAGCCACCAACCGCAATCTGCAAATCAGGCTGCGATTCCTTAACCTTTTTCAAATGTCCAAGCGTTCCGTACAAGCGCTTGTCTGCGTTTTCACGCACGGCACAGGTGTTGAAAACGATGAGGTCTGGGGCCTGCCCATCTTCAACTGCCACGTACCCCGAATCTTCCAGCAGACCCGACAACCGCTCCGAATCATGAACGTTCATTTGGCATCCGAAGGTTCGTACTTCGTATGTCCTTGATGCAGCCATCTGGTTCGCCTTTCCTGGTTGATTACGCGGGCCTACGCAGGCACGGCTGAACATTCTAGCCACTGCCAACTACCCCGCCCAAACGCCGCAAATTGCTCCCTAGGAAGTCTCTCGAAGTGATTCAACCCTTGTATCTAGTGCAGTTCTTGCGATAGACATGCACATACCTTGTGGAAAGCCTCGACGCGCCAGCACTCCGACAACCCTGCGCAGCGCGCGGGTGTACTCCGCGTGCCCCGCTGGTGGTGTTTTCACTTCTCGCGCCTTCTTTTCCGCGAGGGCTTCAGCAATTGCGTGTTGGTCCTCGTCACTGATTTGCGCGAGCGCGGCGCGCCGATCTGTTTCTGAGACTCCTTTTTCCCTGAGCTCGCGGTCCAGAAAGCTTCTCGACTTTCCTCGACGTTTCGCCCGCTGTCGGACCCATTCATGGGCAAAGCGACGATCGTCGAGAAGCGAGGACGCGCGAAGAGACGCCAGTACCTCATCAACGAGAGGCGCTGGGAACTCAGCCTTGACAAGACGCTCCCTGAGTTCATGCTCTGATCGCGGTCGCTGATCCAGCAACCTTAATGCACGCCGCCGTACTGGAGCGAGGGCTTCTTCACGTTCGTAGTTGAAGAGTTCTCCATTCCCACCGGTAGCTTCCCATTCGGCAAGTGCGTCCTGCAGGCGTTGAATCTTTTCCGGATCTGGTGTTGCCACGTATTACTTCGCCTTCGCTGGCTCTTCCTCGTCGTCGAAGTCAATGTTTGGCACCATGTCTACTGGGTCATCAGTCAGCGCATCATCATCGGCAAATTCGCCAACCCCCAATGCACGGAAAATCTTTTGCTCGATCTCGTCCGCAAGGTCCGGATTCTCCTTTAGGAAGTTGCGCGCCTTTTCCTTGCCCTGTCCAAGTTGATCGCCTTCGTAGGTAAACCAGGAACCTGACTTCTTCACGAAGCCGTTCTCTACGCCCATGTCAATAATGGACGATTCCCGAGAGATGCCCTCTCCGTACATAATGTCAAACTCTGCGATCTTGAATGGTGGCGAAACCTTGTTCTTCACTACTTTGAGGCGGGTTCGGTTTCCGATGGAATCCTGTCCGTCCTTCAACGTCTGGATACGTCGGACATCACAACGAACCGAGGAGTAGAACTTCAGCGCTTTACCGCCCGTAGTTGTCTCGGGTGAACCGAACATGACGCCGATCTTCTCACGCAGCTGGTTAATAAAAATCGCTGTAGTGCCGGAGTTGTACAGCGCACCTGTCATCTTCCGCAGTGCCTGCGACATCAACCGAGCCTGGAGGCCAACGTGAGAGTCACCCATCTCACCTTCAATTTCAGCCTTAGGCGTCAGTGCGGCAACCGAGTCAATGACGATGATGTCAATCGCGCCAGATCGGACAAGCATGTCCGCGATCTCCAGTGCCTGCTCCCCTGTATCTGGCTGAGAAACGAGCAAGTTATCAGTATCGACGCCCAGCTTGCGGGCATAATCCGGGTCCAGAGCATGCTCGGCGTCGATAAAAGCTGCGATTCCACCGGCCCGCTGCGCGGAAGCGATGGCGTGAAGCGCAACAGTTGTCTTACCGGAAGATTCAGGTCCGTAAATCTCAACGATACGGCCACGCGGCCAGCCACCGATACCCAGAGCGACGTCAATAGCCGTATTCCCAGATGAAATCGACTGAATTGGAGGCCTGTTCTCATCACCGAGACGCATCACAGCCCCCTTGCCATAATCCTTCTCGATCATTGCGAGTGCAGCATCTAGCGCATTCTGGCGATCTTTCGCGGCTGATGCGGTTTTCTTTTTCGCAGCCATTTACATGTTCTCCTTAATGTTCATTCTGTTCGAGTTCGGCGGCGGCGTTTTTGCATACGCCATCGCCCACACACATGTTTAGACTCACCTTCGAGGGTTACGGTTCCCGATGACTTCTAAATCTGGATCTGACTATAGGCAAGTGCCGAGACATCACCAGAGTGTACACGCATACATGTTCGAATTAAAAGTACAAAACGGCGAGAGTAGCTAGAAACCTGGCCGATCTACGCCAAGGCGACGCGCCTCTGGAACATCAAAGGCGTCACAAAGTTCGTCCCAGGCTTGGCGCAAATCGCCTCCATTTTCGATAACCTCTGCGGCTGTACACCCATGACGAGGCAGAAGTTGCGTCTCAATAATCCATGACGCCCGTTCAGCCCCAAATTCATCCTGGACGAGTTGGTGAAACTCCGTTAATCGCATGGCCTCAAATATACGCGCAGAAAAATCAATACGATTTCATAGCGAACTGAACACCGTTCAAGTACTATTCTCGCTATGTCTAAAAGCATTCCGCAATCAAAGATTGAAGCCCAAGACCTCGCATACATCGCCGTGTTCGCGGCGGTGATCATCGTACTCGGGTTTGTCTCTATTCCAGTCGGCGCTGCCGGCGTTCCAATCGTCATGCAGAACGCTGCTTGTATTCTCGCGGCGCTCGTGCTCGGCCCTAAACGGGGAACCTACACAGTGCTATTGTTCCTCCTCATCGGACTTGCTCTTCCCGTTCTCGCAGGTGGACGCACCGTCGTCTATGCCCTGGGAAGCCCTACAATCGGATATCTGGTTGGCTACATCGCAAGCGCATTTGTTGCAGGTCTCATCGCCTACCGCGCTTCCAGCAAGAGCTCTTTCGTGAATATCGCCCTCCTTCTTGGAGCCGGGTTCGCTGGCCTGTTCCTGCAGTACTTCTTTGGGGTGTTTGGATTGATGGCACGCGCAAACATGACTTTTGGTGCTGCATGGGCAGCACAGCTACCGTTTGTCATCCCTGACACCGCCAAGGTGCTAGTGATTGTGTTCATCGCATTCGCAGTTCGCGCTGCACTCCCCTCACTCCGTCGCGCATAAACTGGATTTTTCCATGCCACAGATCAGCTTCAACGACGTGAGCGTCGTACGTAATGACAACACACTGCTCCAACCATTTTCACTCACGTTGCAGGAACATCGGATCGGCATCATTGGCTCGAACGGTTCTGGCAAGTCAACGCTCGTCCGGCTTATCAATGGGCTCGAAGAGCCGAGCACAGGCGAGGTATTCTACGACGGAATTCCGCTTGCAACTCGCAGCGCTGAAGTCCGCCGACGTGTCGGGTTCGTGTTCTCCGACGCAGAAAGCCAAATCGTCATGCCCCAAGTCCACGATGACGTGGCGTTTTCATTGAAGAAGTTCAAGCTCTCTAAGGCAGAGAAAGAGCAACGCGTCGATGAGGTACTGGAACGCTTCAGACTCTTGCACAAGGCAGAACAATCACCTCATACGCTCTCTGGCGGCGAGAAACAGCTTCTCGCACTGGCCGCAGTACTGGTGACTGATCCGACCACCATCATCGCAGACGAGCCAACGACATTGCTTGACCTGCGAAATCGTCGGCGAATAATCGCTGAATTGAACTCGCTTGATCAACAAACAATCGTGGTGACCCATGATCTAGAGTTACTCAGTGACTTCGACCGAGTAGTTTGTGTCAACGACGGCGTCATTGCATACGACGGCACACCAACAGACTCGATTCAGTTCTACACTCAGCTAATGGAGCCGAACAGTGAAGATTGACTCGCTACCAATGGGCGTGTACGTCCCAGGCAAAACGCTGCTCCACCGTATGAGCCCAAAGAAGAAATTCGTACTGCTCATTCTGTACATCCTCATAGCGACCAACTTCGGGCGTACGTTCCCAATCGCGCTCACGTTGCTAGGCTTGATCTTCGTTCTGTACATCGTGGCAAGAATTCCGATCCGAATCGTTGCCAATCAGCTCGTGCCAATTCTTCCCTTGCTCGCAATGCTCGGCGCATTCCTTGTCTGGCAAAATGGCATCGGGCTTGCTGGCGTCACGCTGATTACGTTGTTCGCAACGATTCTCGCCGCAAACCTTCTTACTCTGACCACAACAGTTGAAGCGCTCCTTGTATCGCTCGAGGAGGGCCTCAAACCGCTCGGCCGTTTCGGAATACCAACTGAGAAAATCAGCCTCGCTATCGCCCTCACGCTCCGTCTCATCCCGCTCATCTTGCAGACATCGCAGGAAGTTCTCGACGCCCGCAAGGCCCGAGGACTGGGATTTTCTCCCCTCGCGTTTGGCGTACCGCTCATCGTGCGAAGTATCCGAAGGGCGGAACAGATCGGCGATGCACTTGTCGCTCGTGGCGCGCTCGACTAACCGCGTTCAATCCTTCGCAGGGCAAAGCAAAAGCTCCAGGTTTCTATAGAAATCCTGGAGCTTTCTTTACCACGCTTTAGGCTTCGCCGCGGAGCTCACGCATCCGACGTGCGACGGCGTCCTCACTTGCGTGCGGGGCGCCGGTCTTGCCCTGCTCAATCGACTGCTGTTCCTTTCCCGAGGTCAACTCGCCAGACATCTCTGCGCGAATCTGCTCGAGCCGACTGTGGCCTGCCATCTGGATTCCAGCCTGCTCCACCTCAGCCATGCGGCCTTGGATCGAGTTCTCCGCGAGCTCTGCAGCACCCAGTGCGTTCGCGTAGCGGCGCTCAATCTTGTCGCGAACCTGGTCCAAGTTCGGGCCGGAGGCGGTCAACGAGTTCATCGAGCGCATGGTCTCGGAAACCTTCTCCTGCATCTTGGCCTGCTCAAGCTGCGACAGCAACTTCGAGCGCTCAGCGACCTGCTGTTGCAGGTGTGCCGCGTTGCGCTCCACAGCTTGCTTTGCCTGTGCGGCCTGCTGGAGTGCCTGGTCGTGCAGCGCCTTCGTGTCTTCAACGCCCTGCTCTGCGGTAACAAGCTGCGCCGCGAACGCCTCAGCAGCGTTCTCATACTCGGTCGCCTTCTGTGCGTCACCGTTGGAGCGGGACTTATCTGCTAATTGGAGCGCCTGGCGAGCGTTAGCTTGAAGTTTCTCGACTTCCTCCAGGCGACGATTCAGCTGCATTTCCAGCTGGCGCTGGTTACCGATAACCGCGGCTGCTTGCTGCGAAAGCGCCTGGTGCTGGCGCTGAGCCTCGGAAATGGCTTGCTCAATCTGGATCTTTGGATCAGCATTCTCCTCAATCTTGTTGTCGAAAAGTGCCATCAGGTAGTTCCAGAATTTTGAAAACGGGTTTGCCATAGTGTTGCGTTTTACCTTTCGCTGAGCATTGAAATTGGCCGTGTCCACGGCCAAACTGTTTCGTATTCTATCTGTTACAGCGCTGCTCCGCTATGCGCGAATCGCATCAGCCGTGGCGAATTCATCGTTCATCGATTGCAGTGAAAGGTTCGCAACAGCCTCGAGAACAACTTCTGAAACCGTAGTGTCCAGTGCTTCGCAAATTGATGCGAGCAGCTCTGAGGAAACTTCCTTGCGCCCACGCTCCAGCTCAGAGAGGTAACCAGAAGAAACGCGGGCTTGAGCAGCAAGAGATCGCAACGTCACGCCTTTATCCGCCCGAAAAGCTCGCAGTGACATTCCTAGCGCCTCTCTCAGCAGCGGTTCTTTCTGGCGGGTTCCAGACTCGCGAAATGGAAAAGCGACCTCATCCTGTGCATCGAACGAGGGCTCAAGCGGCGTATCGATTAGAAGTGTCGTAGTCATCACTTGGTATAACTCCCCTCAACGTGTTTTTGTTCCCGCACGGCATGCAACAGGACGCGAAGCGCTGCTTCAACAGCCCACTCGCGTACCTCGTTGCGCGGCGCCTGTAGCAAGTTTCGGGCCTGTCTGAATCCTGGAATGGTTCCGCGTACGAGAGGGGCGTCGGAAAGTATGTCGCCGGCGAGAACTGCTTCACAACCATCACTTGAGGCGATCCCTACCCAGACCTCACCGACAGGGTGGCCATCCTGTTCACTGGGCCCGGCCACACCAGTGAGCGAAAGACCCCAGTCTGCGTTGAGCTTCCGCTTTGCCGCCTTCGCCATCTCTTTCGCGGTCACCGGAGAAACAGGTCCAAACTCATCGATGACGTCCTGGGGAACGCCGGCCAAGGTAACTTTGCACTCGGTCTCGTAAGTCACCATCGCGCCTCGTAGCGCTGCGGAGGCACCCGGAACGCCTGCGAGTGCGGCACTTGCCAAACCGGCAGTGAGCGATTCACAAAGCCCAACTGTTGCACCCCTCTTAGTAAGTTCCGCAATCACATCGGATGCAGTACCTCGCATTAGTTATTCACCTTGCGAGCATCGACAAGGTATTGCACGCCGGTCACCACGGTGACGACTACGGCCAACACCATTACAACGTAGGAAGGCGCGTCCATCCAGGAAGGCAGCGGGCACAGGTAGAGAGCAACGCCGACGGTCTGGAGCACCGTCTTCAATTTTCCTCCCTTGGACGCGGGAACGACTTGGTCGTTGCGCAGCATCCACATTCTCCACATGGTGATGCCGAGCTCGCGGACCACGATGACGATAGTCATCCACACAGGAAGGTTGGACGCCACGTTGAGTACTACAAGTGCCGTAATCATCAGGGCCTTGTCCGCGATCGGGTCCGCAATTTTCCCGAAGTCGGTAATCAGGTTGTAGGTACGGGCGATTGTTCCGTCTAGCTTGTCCGTGAGCATCAGCGCGACGAACACACCGAACGCCGCACCCCATCGCTGGTCCAGTGCCAACCATGCGAAGACGGGGATAAAAATGATTCGCAACGACGTCAAGACGTTAGGTACGTTCCAGTTCGATGGTTTTTCAGTCACGCCCTCTACCCTACCTATCCCATGCTTTCCCTTAGACTGCGTGTTATGAAATATTTTGTATTCCATTACACGTACTCAGATAATACGGACCTCGTAGATGCTACGCGCCCCGCACACCGCGAGTTCATCGCGAAGCAGCTAGAGCTCGGAAGGATTGTCGGATCTGGCCCGCTTGTCGACGCCGGCAAGGCCCTAATCATCGTGCAATTACCAGATACTGCCGATGCTGCGGAGGCAGTATCACTCATGAACCAGGACCCCTACTGGCAGAACAACGCTCTACTCAGCCGAGAGGTCCACGAGTGGAACCCGGTTTCCCGGGTGTTCCCTTAGACCGCGGAGGTTCTACTTCCTCCCGCGCTGGACGTGAAGGTGATCCGTCTCGCGGGAACCAGTGGCGGTGTGGTCGCCCTTGCCCGACGTTGCAGGGTCATCAATCCACTCGATGTGGTGGCCCTGATTGTCGACTTTCCGGCGATTGCCGTGGTCGTCATAGTCAATGTGCCAGCTCGGCCCATTCGGGTCCCGCCGCCCTGCCTTGATATCCGCTCGGTCCTTCACCATGGAGCACAGCACGGTAATCACCAGTACTGCCACAATGAAGCCGAGCGATGCAACGGTGCCAACCTCCGGCACGCTCACATTCTCACCGCCATTGACAAACGGCAGGTTGTTCTCGTGTAGCGCGTGAAGCAACAGTTTGATGCCGATAAAGCCAAGAATCACGCCCAACCCGTACGGCAGATACACCACACGGTCCAACAAGCCAGAAAGCAGGAAGAACATCTGGCGAAGGCCCATGAGTGCGAACGCATTCGCGGTAAACACGATGTACGCCTCAGAGGTAATCCCGTAGATTGCTGGGATCGAATCAAACGCAAACATTACGTCGATAAACCCGATGGAGAGCAGTGCGACGAACAGCGGGGTCGCTGCGGACTTGCCCTCCTTCGTCTTCGACCACAGCTTGTCACCGTGGTAGGAGCTCGTGACAGGGACGACTTTACGGAGTGCCTTCACGACAGCCATATCGTTCGGATCTGTTTCAGGTGCATCAGTCGCCTCGTCGTAAACGAGTTTGACAGCCGTGTAGATCAAGAACGCTGCGAAGATGTAGAAGACGTCGCTCCACGCCTCGATAAGTGCTGCGCCGAGCAGAATAAACAGCAGGCGGCATACCAACGCGATAACAATGCCCAAGAGCAGCACCTTTTGCTGGTACTTCCTTGGAATCTTGAACGCACCCATGATCAGCGCGAAGACGAACAAGTTGTCCACGGACAGCGCCAGCTCAGTGATGTAGCCAGTGAAGAACTGGACGCCGTGCTCGCCGTCCCACTCCCACCAGATCACACCGCCACAGATCGCTGCCATCGTCATGTAGAACAGCGTCCAAAAGCCCGATTCTTTGATAGTTGGCTCGTGGGCCTGGCGAACGTGAGTAAGAAAGTCAAAGGCGAAAAAGCCCAGAATGATTGCTGCAGTGAGCAGCCATATCCATAGGGGGACACTCAACGTGGCTACCTCCGGTCGTTGCATAGGACAAAGAAAGACCGGAGGTCTCCCCCACCACGTAGCTACGGGGCTGCCTCAACCGGGATACGTTTGTTCCGTGTTGACGGTCTGAGGCACTTGCGGGGTACTCCCCTCCAATGCGAATGCCAGGCTACACCATCAGGGGGAGTCGCTACCAGTTATACGGCTCCACCGGTGGGATTGTAGGTTGCTTCGACCGTCTTCACGTCATCTTCATCTGCAGTGGCGTCATCACCAAGTTGCGCGTCGACGTCCTTCGGTGCGTCCGCGGGATCCGCACCCTTGAGCATCCAAAGAATGGTCTCGAGCTCTTCTGGCTTCACCAGCACTTCACGGGCCTTGGAGCCTTCCGATGGCCCAACGATGCCACGGGACTCCATCAAATCCATCAGTCGACCGGCCTTCGCAAACCCGATACGCAGCTTACGCTGCAGCATCGAGGTCGATCCGAGCTGCGCCGTAACAACGAGTTCAACGGCTTCCAGCAGGTCGTCCAGGTCCTTGCCGATGTCGTCGTCGATAACTTTCTTCTCGGACTCCTTCTCTTCCGTAACGCCCTCGACGTACTGTGGCTCGTCCTGGCTCTTGGCGGCGTCCACGACGGCTTGGATTTCAGCGTCAGACACGAACGCACCTTGCATGCGTTGCGGCTTGCCGGCGCCCTGTGGGATGAAGAGACCGTCGCCCATGCCGATGAGCTTCTCCGCGCCACCCTGGTCGAGGATGACGCGTGAGTCAGTAAGTGAGGATGTTGCAAACGCGAGCCTGGACGGCACGTTCGTCTTGATCAAGCCCGTGACGACGTCCACCGAAGGTCGCTGCGTAGCCAAGACAAGGTGGATACCTGCTGCGCGGGCCTTCTGCGTAATGCGGACGATCGAGTCCTCGATCTCCTTCGGCGCGGTCATCATCAGGTCTGCGAGCTCGTCCACGACACAGACAATGAACGGATACGGGCGCATTTCGCGCTGAGATCCCGGAGGAGCACTGATCTCACCACTCTTGACCTTCTTGTTGAAGTCCTTGATGTGGCGGACCCGAGCGGTCTTCATGTCCATGTACCGCTGCTCCATCTCCTCCACCAGCCACTGCAGTGCCGCCGAAGCCTTCTTCGGCTGCGTGATAATTGGCGTGATCAGGTGCGGAATTCCCTCGTACGGAGTGAGCTCCACCATCTTTGGATCGATGAGGATCAGGCGTACTTCTTCAGGTGTTGCGCGCGTCAGCAAGGAAACCAACATCGAGTTCACGAACGCCGACTTACCGGATCCCGTAGAACCCGCAACAAGCAAGTGCGGCATCTTCTGCACCGAAGAGGCAATAAAGTCACCCTCGATGTCCTTGCCTAAGCCGATGAGCATAGGGTCATCGTCCGCAGCAACATTCGGCGCTTCGAGGACATCGCGCAGACGAACCATCTCACGGTCCTGATTCGGCACCTCAATACCGACGGCAGATTTGCCGGGAATTGGCGTCAACAAACGAACGTTATCGGTCGCGACTGCATAGGCAAGATTGGACTGCAAGTTGGTAATCTTCGACACCTTGACGCCGGGCCCAAGCTCTACTTCGTAGCGGGTCACGGTCGGACCACGGGAGAAGCCCGTCACCATGGCGTTGACTTTGAACTCCTCGAAGACCTCTGTGATGGCTTCGATCATGCGATCGTTGGCTTCGGTGCGAGTCTTCGGCGCTTGGCCAGCGAGCAGCAAATCGGTTGTTGGAACGACGTAGGTGGAATTCCTGTCGACCTTCTTCGCGTGGCCATCCTTCGGCGCCTCAGGTGGAGTTGCGCTTGGGTCCTTCCCTGAACGAGCTACGACCGCCTGGCGAACTGCATCTCGCGACTGATCGACAGCATCCCGTTGAGCCTCCTCAAGCGTAGGCCGGGGCAGAATCTTCGTCTCCTCGGGTTGCGCAGGCTGACGTTTCGACGCCGCCTTCGTCGCAGGGCGCTCAATGACCGTAGTGGCGTCACTGCCTTCCTGCGTGTCGAAGTCTTCACCGAAATCGAAAACCTCTGTCTCATCACCCGGTGCTTGAGACACTGACGCTGGCTCCGCCGGGTAGTTATCCAGCGGCGTGGAGGCCTTTCGCAACTTCTCCGAGAACGACGAAAACCCAGAAACCCTTGGTTTCTTTGCCGCGGTACGTGGAGAAAGACCGGTACGTGGGCTCCTCGATTCAGGCTCAACCCGCGAGCGCTTTGCCGACGTGCGCGGGCGCCCCTCTGCGATAGCGTCAATGTCCCGGCCTACATCACTGTAAGGATCCGACTCATCGTCAGTCTCGGGGCGCTGGAATACCGAGCTAAGCCATGCAGTGAAAAAATCATAGGCTTCACGCACAGTAATACCGGTTGTACGAAGCGCACCATAAACAATGACAAGTCCCAGCAGCGGAACTGCCACATATGAGGAGAATCCAGCGGCGAGCAAGCCACCGGTGAACGTGCCCACTACCCCACCGGCGATCTTGCGAGATTCCCAATCGGCAGGGTTGCCAGCGAAGACATGAATCATGCCAAGCATGGCAATACCAATAATCAACAGGCCCGACGCCACCCTGGCACGTACTGCCGGTTCTGCCTTCACGTTCAGCATGAGAGCGATAGCGATGCAGACCAAAATCACAGGAAGCAGGAGCGCACCAGCACCAATTGCCCAGTGAACACCCTGCGCAATGACGTTGCCTATCGGGCCAGCGATATCCATCCACACGGAGGCGCCCAGGATCGCGGCAAGGCCAATGAGCACTAAACCGTACGCGTCAACGTTGCCACGCGAGATGCCCAACGAGCGACTGGACTTTCGTGAGTGCTCTTCACGTTGCGGCGCCTCAGCAGAGGGGCCGTCGTCAAGAAAATCGAAGTTGTCGTCCTCGTCATCGTATCCGTTTGCGTCGGGCACGCTGTCAAAACTCTCCTTACGGCGTGGTCGAAGTTTGGTAAGCAACGAACCAGCTCCGCGAACTGCACTGCCAATTGAGCTTCCGACGACTCTCGTCGCGGACCCGACCCGTTCATCGGCAGTCTCTGCCGCGACCATGGACGAGGTCGGTGGATGCGTCATCGACGCTGGGGCACCGTAACGGCTCGTCGTTGAACGTGCACGGTCCCGCGGGCCCGTTGAAGCTCGCGTATTTCGTGGCGCTGGTTTTCTGGCAGACATGTGCTACACACTAGTACCTTGCGCACCATTATTACCATCCGCCACTCTAAAACCACAGATGTTGTTACAGGCGAATGAATCAAGTACTACAACTTGATACCTACTCCAGCAAGAGCTTCGACCGCACCGGTTACATCCACTTCGACCGCGCTGCGACCGGCGGCCCACAACAATAGTTCCCCGGGCTCGCCATATACGCGGACGACGTTATCGCCCTGCTTTGAAACGCCGACGCCTTCGCCAATGACCGCGGGAGGCAAGTCCGGGGGCGTCAAAATCACAGGTACCGCAACACCTTTCAGCGTGACTGAACCAAACCGCTTCGCAAGCTTCAAAAGTTCTTTGTTGGTGACGGCGCTAAACTGTCGAGGCTCGACCTTACCCCCACCACGACGAACGTCTTCGTGGTGAATAAAGTGCTCGGCTGTATTTAACGTATCGTCACTCGGCTTGAAAAGCGAAGGCGGACCGATGGCCCAGAGACGCACAAGATCCTCGTACGACCATGATGCAAGTCGGGCTTCCTCCGCCTCCAAAAACTTCCTCGCTCGCTTTACAAATATTCCGATGGCAGCTAATGGCCTTCGTTCACGGATATAGAGGTGCGTCGCCAAATCGCGAGTGTTCCAGCCCTCGCACAGCGTCGGTGCTTCAGGCCCGACTTCGAGTAACAGTTCAGCAAGTTGATTTCGTTCAGTCTTTGCAAATGACATGGGCCCTAGCATAGTGCCAGGGCCCATAGTTCTGCTCACAAAAGTGTCAGGTATTAAAGCGACTCTCGTGTTGCTTGAACATCAGCGTCTTCTGCCGGTCCAATATCCGCCGCGGTTGGAACCACGGTTGGAAGAATGACTGGCTCACGCTTGTACTTCTGCTCAATCGTTCGCGAGAGCTGACGACGAAGCTGCTGCACCATGCGGTACGGGTCATTCTCCCCTTCTGCAGCCAAATCACCCATAACTTCCTGGACACGCTCGACGACCTTCTTATTGAAGTCACGGTCGTCTTCAGAGAAACCAGTGGTGGAGACGCGCGGTACCTCGATGAGGCTACTCGTGCGGTCGTCGATCACACAGGTAATCGAGACAACGCCACCTGAGGCAAGCGAGCTGCGATCTGCCAGTACATCCGGGTCAACGTCGCCCATCGTCGCGCCATCAACATAAAGCTGTCCGACCTGGTACTGGCCAACAACCTTGATCTTGCCCTTCGTCATGTCAACCACAACACCATTTTGAGCAAGTGCGGTATTCTCCGGCTTCACGCCGGTCGCAATAGCAAGCTCCTTGTTCGCGCGCATGTGGCGCCACTCACCATGCACAGGCATCGCGCAAGTCGGGCGTGCTGCGTTGTACAGGAAGAGAAGCTCACCGGCGTAGCCGTGGCCAGAAGCGTGGACATGAGCTTCGGAGTTCGTCACCACAGTCGCACCGATTTGTGCGAGGTTGTTGATCGTCGCGAACACAGCCTCCTCATTACCTGGGATCAGGGAAGACGACAGGATGATCATGTCACCGTCGCGAATGGTGATCTGGCGGTGTTCACGGCGCGACATACGCGAAAGCGCAGCCATCGGCTCGCCCTGCGTACCCGTTGTGATCAGCACAACCTTATGCGGCGCCATCTTGGCGGCTTCTTCGATAGGGATAATCGTGTTCTTCGGAGCCTTCAGCAGGCTCATCTTCTCGGCGATTTCCATATTTCTCAACATGGAGCGGCCGTTGAAGGCAACCTTGCGACCATTCGCTACAGCCGCGTTGACTGCCATTTGGACGCGAGCAACGTTGGAAGCAAACGAGGCAATCACAACGCGTTGCTTCGCCTGGCTCACCAAACGCGTCAGTGTCTCCTCGATACCGGCCTCGGATGCAGAAATACCCGGCACCGTAGCGTTCGTGGAGTCGCACATAAACAGATCGACGCCTTCGTCACCGTAACGCGACAGCGCCGGCAGGTCCGTCGGCATTCCGTCGTACGGAGTCTGGTCCACCTTGACGTCACCGGTCATCACAACATGACCCGCGCCGGTCTTAATAGACAGGCCGAGACACTGCGGAATGGAGTGATTCACGTGCCAGAAACGCACGTGGAATGGGCCCAAGTTGACGGAAGAATCCTTGTTCACCTCATGCAACTTCGGACGCTGACGGTGCTCCTTCGTCTTCGCAGCAATCAGCGCATTGGTGAAACGCGACGAGTAAATCGGGATATCCGGGCGCAGCTTCAACAGCCACGGGATTGCGCCAATGTGGTCTTCATGACCATGTGTGACAACCAGGGCCTCGACCTTGTCCAACTTCTTTTCAATCGGACCAAAGTCAGGCAGCACAAGATCAACGCCTGGTTCACCGGAGTTCGGGAACAGCACACCACAGTCGACGATGAGCAGGCGCCCGTTGTATTCAAACACCGTCATATTACGACCGATTTCGGAAATACCACCCAAGGCGTAAATACGCAGGGTTCCCTTCGGTGCCTTCGGAGGAGCCGGGAGGCGCTTCGTCAAGTCTGCGCCCTGCATCGACTTCACCGGGTTGCGACGGCCACCGCCGTTGCTACCGCGCCCACGGCCGCGTCGGCGATTCCTGCCGTTACCGCCATTTCCGTTCGAGTTCCGGGACTTGCTATCCCGCTGTGACTTCTCAGGGCCCTTGTCATCTTCATTACTTGCGGTTCCTGCGGCCTGCTTCGGTGCCTGAAACACCGGCTTCTGTTCAGTGGCCTCAGGTGGCCCTGCTTTACGCGTCACTTTGCGTGAGCGTGTACGGGGTTCGTTCATACTTAAAGGACTCCAGCCTTCTTCAAATCTTCTCTGAGAACCTCTACCTGCTCAGAGGTCGCTCCGACCACTGGCAGGCGTGGTTCGCCTACTTCAATGCCCTGCAGACGCAGAGCAGCCTTTGCAAATGTTGTGCCACCGAGAATCGCTTGTTGATGTGCGAGAACGTCGATGACGTTGGCGTTAATTTCCCGCGCACGGACGAGGTCGCCTTCCTCGAAGCTTGTGATGAGCTCGCGCAACGCTTGCGGTGCTGCGTGGCCTACAACCGAGATCACACCGGTTGCCCCCATGGCCAGCCACGGCAGGTTCAGCGGGTCATCCCCGGAATACCATGCCAGGCCTGTTGATTGGATCAACGGTGCTGCCTGGAAGAAGTCGCCTTTCGCATCTTTCATCGCAACTACGGTTTGCAATTCCGCCAACTTCGCAATGGTGTCCGAGGCAATCGGAATCGCGGAGCGTCCTGGAATGTCGTAGAGGCAGATCGGCAACGAAGTTGCAGACGCGATCTCCCGGAAGTGCGCAAACACGCCGTCTTGAGACGGCTTCGAGTAATACGGCGTGACAACCAAGAGGCCATCAGCCCCTGCCTCAGCAGCTTCCTTCGCCAATGCGACGGACTTTCGGGTATCGTTCGTGCCTACTCCGGCGATAAGTTTGGCGCTATCGCCAACTTCTTCACGCACCGCTTTCAGTAACGCGACTTTCTCTTCACTGGTTGTCGTTGGCGATTCGCCCGTCGTGCCCGCAAGCACGAGGGCATCAATGCCATTGCCGACAAGGTGGGCAGCTAATGCTCGTCCTGCCTTAACGTCTAGCTCGCCATGCTTATCGAACGGCGTGACCATTGCGACGCAGACTGTGCCGAAAACGTCAGCACCGATATTAGCTTTCATAGAAGTGCCCATGCCAAAAGAGCGTACCCTTTTTGCTGGCTGAATGTAACTCCACCGCTATGTTTTGTACTGGGTTGTTGCCTTCTTAGTCCCGTCCGGCAGCGTTGTGACAACGAAGTCCTCGAACAAGACGGGTGCGCACTCACTCAAAAGTTCCAGACACCTCACGGCGACCGCTCGTAGCTCCTCCCCACTGTGCTCACCTGCCCTGGTCGCAACAAAATTCCGCCAAGTCCGGAGGTTGCCGCTGACAACAAGTCGGGTTTCTCTCGCAGCCGGAGCAAGTGCCATAGCTGCCTCGCGTACCTGTTGCTTGCGCAGTAGCACATTCTTCTCATCCGTCAGACTTGCTTCCACCGCGTTATGCAATTCGTCGTGCACAAACGCAGCGTCTTCAATCGCGTGCTCGAAAAACCGTTGAAGTTGCTCGTCGCGCTGTACGACGCTAGGAACCACGACTCCTCTTTGCTCTTCAGGTAAGGAGTACTGTGAAAGCTCGCTGATTGAAAAGTCTCGGTGCCGCAATATCTCATGGCTGGTGGCCATTGAGATTCCCTGAATATACAGCGTCACGCTTGCGTGCTCGAGCAGCGAGAGGTTGCCGGTATCAATGACGTGATGCAGGAAGGCGTCCGTGCTCGAAGTGTGAGACTCATTGTCACCGAAGGAGTCATAGCTTGCCCTGCCTGCAAATTCGACGACAGCATCCGCCGCCGCTGCACCAGATGAAGGCCGCCAGCCCAGTCCGGCTGGCGGTTCGAACGTTGATGCTGCCACGAGCTGGATGCTGAGTTGGCGCTGCGGCTGCATCTGTTACAGCCCGAGGAACTTGTCAAGGCCGATCGTGAGGCCTGGATGATCCATGACGTTTCGCACGCCGAGCAATACACCCGGTACGAACGAATCACGCCCATAGGAATCTTGGCGGATAGTCAACGACTGATCGACGGTGCCGAAGATAACTTCCTCATGCGCAACCATTCCGGTCATACGCACAGCGTGGACTCGGACGCCATCGATATCCGTGCCGCGCGCTCCATCGAGTTCCTGCACAGTGGCATCCGGACAAGGTTGCATTCCGGCGGCCTTTCGGGCCTCTGCAATCCCTTGCGCTGTCTTTACCGCAGTGCCGGACGGTGCATCCAGCTTGTTCGGATGGTGGTACTCAACTACCTCGGCTGACTCGAAGAACTTGGCCGCCTGGCGAGCAAAGGACATCGTCAATACAGCTGAGATGGCGAAGTTAGGCGCAATGAGAACGCCAGTGCCCTGCGAAGCAGCACACCAGCTGCGTACTTGGTCGTAGCGATCGTCGTCAAATCCCGTTGTGCCCACAACACAGTGGATGCCGTGCTTGATACAGAACTCGAGATTGCTCATTACCGAGTCTGGAGTGGTGAAGTCGACGATAACTTCGGCACCGGCGTCCAACAGCTTTTCTAAGCTGTCGTCTTTATCGATCTCGGCCACAAGTTCAAGATCGTCAGCCGCGCGCACGCCCGCTACAACTGCGGTACCAACGCGTCCATGCGCTCCCAAAACACCGACTTTGATTGTCATATCCATTCCTCAATTCTGTCTTTGCGAGTTGCGTTCGTTCTACTGCTGTCACTGTAGCGCGCCGTGCGGCAGGTGTGGTTGGGTACACTCGAAAAGCATGAAGAGTAGCTTGATCCTCCCCGGTGTCCTCACCGTGGCTGCACTGCTCACCGCGTGCGGCACGGGCTCCGAAGTGACAGAGCCTTCCACAGCAACCTCGTCCCCTGAAAGCGCTACAGCTACCGCTACGCAAGACGTACCTGCTACGGAGTCAACGGTGTCGGCTGCCGCATCTCCCGCAGCCCCAGCCGCTTTCAACACCTTCGCTCCACCCGAAGGTGCCCCTGAGCTAACGCTCCAGGATGTTCGAGTCGGTAGCCACGAGACATACGACCGCGTCGTCTTCGAGTTCTCAGGCGATGGCCTACCTGGATACCGAATTCAGTACACCGATAAGGCACTCCAGCAGGCCTCCGGCCACGAGCTCGCGGTCTCCGGTAACGACATCTTGGAGGTGCTCATCGAAGGCACACCGATGGATCGACTCCCGAGCAACCCTGATCTTATCTCCGCTGGCCCGTATCAGCTGGCAACCGGCAACGTCGCTGGGATCACCAACGGCGGCACGTTTGAAAACCAGTCGCAGTTCTTCATCGGACTCGACCGGCAGCGTTCGTTTGAGGCTACGGTGTTGGAAAGTCCAACACGGCTAGTTATTGACGTCCACCGTTAGCTCGGCAAACGCGTAGTGGCCAGGGCGTAAATGCCCTGGCCACTTCTTTAAGCGGTGAGACTACTTGTTCTGCTCAACAGGAACAAGGGAGATCTTGCCGCGATTATCAATATCACGAATCTCGACCTCGATCTTGTCACCGACGTTGACAACGTCCTCGACCTTCTCGATGCGCTTGTTGCCACCCAAGTTCGAGATATGAATCAGGCCGTCGGTTCCCGGGACGATCGAAACGAACGCACCGAATGCAACGGTTTTGACCACGGTACCCAGGTAGTGCTCGCCTACCTTCGGCAACTGTGGGTTAGCAATTGCGTTGATCTTGTCGATCGCGGCGTCTGCTGCTTCGCCACTGGTTGCCGAGACGTACACGGTTCCGTCCTCTTCAATCGAGATGTCCGCGCCGGTTTCCTCGGTAATCGAGTTGATCATCTTGCCCTTCGGGCCAATGACCTCACCAATCTTGGAAACAGGAACCTTCACCGTGGTGATTTTCGGCGCCAACGAGCTCATGTCATCCGGCGAATCAATGACCTCTGCCATCGTGTCCAGGATGGTCTCTCGAGCATCATGCGCCTGCTTCAGAGCCGAAGCGAGCACGTCAGAAGGAATGCCGTCCAGCTTGGTATCAAGCTGCAGGGCGGTGATGAACTCGCGGGTGCCTGCCACCTTGAAGTCCATATCGCCGAACGCATCTTCCGCGCCCAGAATGTCCGTCAGAGCGACGTACTTCGTCTCACCATCGACGTCACCCGACACAAGGCCCATCGCAATACCCGCGACCGGAGCAGCCAGTGGCACACCAGCGTTGTACAGCGACAACGTCGATGCGCACACGGAGCCCATCGACGTCGAACCGTTGGAGCTCAGCGCCTCAGAAACCTGGCGAATCGTGTACGGGAAGTCTTCGCGCGAAGGTATCACTGGCAACAACGCGCGCTCTGCAAGCGCACCGTGACCGATTTCGCGGCGCTTCGGGGAGCCAACACGACCTGTTTCACCAGTCGAATACGGTGGGAAGTTGTAGTGGTGAATGTAACGCTTCGAAGTCTCAGGGCTCAGCGAATCGATTGGCTGTTCCATCTTCAGCATGTCAAGCGTCGTCACACCAAGGATCTGGGTCTCACCGCGCTCGAACAGTGCCGAACCATGCGCACGCGGGACCAGTTCGACTTCCACGCCGAGGTCACGGATCGCGGTCACGCTGCGACCGTCGATACGGTAGCCATCCTTCAGGATCTTGCCTCGAACAATCTCCTTCTGCAGTGCGTTGTACGCCGCGCGAATCTCCTTCACCACAGCAGCAACATCGTCGTCATCTTCGTCGACGTCGAGGCGGTCAAGCACATCTTCTTCGATGTCCTCGATGTACGCGTTAATCTTCTCTTCGCGCTCCTGCTTGCCAGCGATGGTCAGGAAGGAAGCGAGCTTCTTCGATGCCTTCTTCTCCACTGCTTCAAACACCTCATCGGTGTATGCCGGGAATAGCGGAAACTCCTTGCGTTCCTTGTCGAACTGAGCTGCAAGGTCGCGCTGCGCCTCACACAGCGTCTTGATGTACGGTTTCGCAGCCTCCAGACCGTCTGCGACGGTTTCCTCGGTAGGTGCAGGTGCGCCGTCAGCGATCAGCTTGACGACGTTCGCGCCAGCTCCTGCCTCAACCATCATGATTGCAACATCCGCTTCCGTCTTACGGCCACGCTTGCGCTCAACAATGCGGCCCGCAACAACCATCTCGAAGATGGCACGCTGGTGCTGCTCGTGATTCGGGAATGCAACCCACTGGCCTTCTGGGTGTTTATCGTCAGCGATCAATGCCATACGCACACCACCAACGGGGCCGGAAACCGGCAGGCCAGAAAGCTGCGTTGCCGCGGAAGCTCCGTTGATAGCGACAACGTCGTAGTATTCTTCCGGGGCGATCGACAGGACGGTAATCACGACCTGAACCTCGTTGCGCAGCCCCTTCACGAAGGTTGGGCGCAGTGGGCGGTCGATGAGACGGCAAGCCAGGATCGCCTCGGTGGATGGGCGGCCTTCGCGGCGGAAGAACGAGCCCGGGATACGGCCCGCGGCATACATTCGCTCCTCGACATCAACGGTCAGAGGGAAGAAATCAAAGCCTTCGCGGGGGTTATTCGACGCCGTAGTCGTCGCAAGCATCATGGTGTCATCGTCCAGGTAGGTCGTCACCGAGCCATCTGCCTGGCGAGCCAACTGGCCCGTCTCAAAACGAATGGTGCGAGAACCGAAATCACCATTGTCGAGCGACGCTACTGCTTCGGTAACCCCATACTCTTCATCAACGTGGATTTCGTACGAATTTCTCGGCTTAAAACTGCTCAATTGATCCCTCTCCTTGGATCTCCGGGCGATCATCGATGTCGCCGTTTTTGTGTCATTTAGAACGAAGCACACTCTACCACCCTGCAAGGGATTTCACCACGCTCCAGACACAGCTAAACCCCCGCCCTGAAAGCCAGAGCGGGGGTTTGAAGCCTTATGACGTGATCGTCTTAACGACGCAGGCCGAGACGAGCAATCAGGTCACGGTAGCGCTCGACGTTGTTCTCACGCAGGTACTTCAGCAGACCACGACGGCGACCAACCAGCAGCAGCAGGCCACGACGGGAGTGGTGGTCGTGCTGGTGGAACTTCAGGTGCTCAGTCAGGTTGTTGATGCGCTCGGTGAGCAGCGCAACCTGTGCCTCCGGGGAACCGGTGTCAGTCTCGTGCACACCGTAGGTCTTCAGAATCTCTGCCTTTTTCTCAGCGTTCAGCGCCATGAAAAACTCCTCATTTGTTTCAGTCCGCATATACTTTGACCACTTCGTGCTGCAACTGCTGCGAACCACAGTCTCAATGCGCACAAAGCCTGGACTACTTTAGCTGCTGCGCGCCAGGTTGGTCAAACGCGTCATGAACTCATCGAGGAATCGATCAACGTCGACACCAACTGCAACCTGACTCGTCTTCTTCGGGTCGTTCAGGCGCTCCGGGTCCCCGATCGTTCGTCCACGAGTTGGCTCTTCGAGGTCCGTGCGCAGGTTTATACCAATGCAGTCAACCAGGCTGGGATCTATCGCAACTGCTACCGCCAACGGGTCATGCAGCCCGCACCCACCAAGATGCGGCGAAGTTGTTTCATATGCCTTGATGTAAAAGTCAGTCGCCTCTGCCAAGAAGTCGCCTTGAGACGTGCCCAACTCCTTCCACACCGCGGTTTCTTTCGACGTCAACAGCGTCTGCAAAGTGACATCGAGCCCGATCATGGTGAGGTTCTGCGCCCTGCGCATCACAAAATCAGCAGCTTCGGGGTCCTGATTGATGTTCGCCTCAGTACACGTATTGACGTTTCCCGGCACGGTCAGCGCACCGCCCATCATCACAATCCTGGCACTGTCTGCAAAGTCTTTATCGGCTTCCATGGCAGCTGCGACCGTCGTCAGAGGCCCGACAGGAACAATCACTAATTCGTCGCCGTAGCGGTGGAACGCATCGACCATGAAGTCCACCGCGGAGGCTTCCTCGACAGCGCGATGGGCATCCGGAAGTTGCGCCTCCCCTATACCGTTTACGCCGTGAATGAACTGCGAAATTTCCAACACTTCAAAGCTGTCCTTGGCACGAGCATGCGTCGGGCCAGCGAACACGGGAATATCGGTGCGCCCGAATAGCTCGAGAATCGCGAGACTGTTGCGAACGCTATCAGCCACCGTGACGTTTCCATATGTCGATGTCACGCCGACAAGTTCCACTTCAGGTGAAGCCATAGCGTATGCCAACGCCAACGCGTCGTCGATACCGGTGTCTACGTCGAGAATCATCTTGATGGTCACAGCAAAAACCTTTCAAGCAACACAGATCAGCAACGGCTTTATTCTACGGAATCAGCAACAGGCTCGCTTAAGAGTTCGCGGGTCCGGGAAACGTCCCGAGCCATGTGCTCCAGAAGCTCGTCAACGGAATCGAACTTGACCATGTCGCGAACCTTCGCCACAAATTCGACGCGGGCCATCCGATCGTAGAGGTCAGCATCTCTATCAAGCACGTAGGACTCGACACTGCGCCGCTTGTCACCGAACGTCGGATTAGTGCCGACTGAAATCGCAGCCGGGTAGCGCTTTCCCGGAACCATGTTCCCGCCGATGGGGGCATCGTCGATAATTGTGAGCCACCCCGCGTACACCCCATCTTTCGGGAGGGCAGAAACATCAGCAACATACTGATTCGCGGTCGGGTAACCGAGCTCGCGACCTCCTCGCCCAGCACCCCGCTCGATCGGACCCACGACGGAGAACGGCCTGCCCATGTAGTCCTTAGCCACACTGATGTTGCCCTGTGCGAGCTCGTCCCGAATCGCCGTTGAACAAATTCTTGTCGCGCCCTCTTTCAGCAGGCGGACTACCGTCACATCAACACCATTCTGCTCACCGAGCTGCACCATCGTCTGCGACGTGCCGGAAGCATCTCGTCCGAACGTAAAATTCTCGCCCACAAAGACGTGACGAGCATGCAAGGTGCCCATCACTATTTTGCCGAAATAGTCTTGTGCACTCTCCCCCGCAAGCTCTTTGCGGAAATCGATAACAATCAGCGCGTCCACGCCAAGCTCAGCGATGAGCCGCGCCCGCTCCTCGAGTGGCATCAGCGCCGTGGGCGCGGCTTCTGGACGAAATACTGCTACCGGGTGCGGCTCAAATGTCATCACCACGCATGGCACCTGGAGACGCTTCGCCTCATCAACAGCTGCTTTGATCAGCATCTGGTGACCGCGGTGGACCCCGTCAAAGACCCCTATCGTCAGCACGGTGCCGTCAAGGGCACCGAACGATTCCGGTACAGCATTAAGACCGTGCAAAATATCCACGTGCAATAGCGTACGGCATACTAAAGAGCTATGAGTGATCCCCTCGCTACATCTGGAATTGTTGTCATCGATAAGCCACAAGGTCTCACAAGCCACGACGTGGTCGCACGCCTTCGCCGTGCTTTCGGGACCCGCAAAGTTGGTCATGCCGGCACCTTGGATCCGATGGCGACTGGAGTACTGGTTGTCGGTATCGAGCGTGGCACAAAGCTCCTCGCCCACCTCGTCGCGGAAACCAAGACGTACGAGGCAACCATTCGGCTCGGTGCCGCCACCACGACGGATGACGCCGAGGGCGAGGTCGTCAGCACCTCCCCCACCGATGCAGTCACTGACGCCGACATTATCGACGCCATCGACAGCTTCCGCGGCGATATCATGCAGCGTCCCTCAAGCGTGTCCGCAATCAAAATCGACGGCAAGCGCGCACATCAGCTCGTCCGCGAAGGACACGATGTCGAGATCCCAGCCCGACCAGTAACAATTCATGAGTACAGCATTTTGGGCATCGCTCGCGTCGATACCTGGATTGACGTCGATGTCCGTGTGCACTGCTCCTCGGGGACGTACATTCGCGCGCTCGCACGCGATCTAGGTGAGACCCTACACACCGGCGGGCACCTGACTGCGCTTCGCCGAACCACAGTCGGGCCCTTTAACCTCGAGCACGCATTGGAGCTGGAAGACATCCAGGCTCACCCGCGCTTCAGCCTCACCCTCGACGAAGCCTGCGCTACCTGTTGGCCGGTACTGCCCGTCACCAACGATGAATACGACGCCCTCGCTATGGGCAAATGGCTCGAACCTCGCGGACTTTCGGGTGTACACGCTGCACAACGTGACGACGGCCGCGTCGTCGCCCTTGTGAAAGAATCCAAGAAGCGTCTTGCCACGGTGTTTGTCGCGCGCCCATCCACGCTGTAGTCAGCGCTAACGCCGTTTTTCGCGTTTGTCGCTACAACAGAAATGCAGAAGTGATGACGTAGCCAGCCCGGTGCACCCAGCGCCCCTCAAAGAACGGAGCGGGCGTCGGCCGCTCGAGAATGTACGAAACAAATGTTCCGTTCGGCCGGATATAGATTTCCGCCTGATCGAATTCCAACATCTTTCGCGCCAACGGGAACCAACACTTATATGTGGCCTCTTTCGCGCAGAACAGCAGCCGATCAGCCCAGAAGCAGCCCTCTGCCCGAAGTGCGTCCAACATCTCAAGCTCGGTTGGGCACGCGATTTGGGGCAATACGCCTTCCGGAAGCGGCTCCGCCAGCTCAGCATCAATACCGATAGAGCGCACCTTGTTGAGTGGCGCAACGACCGCCGCACGAAAACCATCCGTATGCGTCAATGAGCCACACACGCCCTCGGGCCACAACGGCATCCCAGCTTCGCCCCGCATGATGCGGTGAGGACCTTCGACCCCTAGTTCGTCGAGGGCGCGGTGCGCACACCAACGGGCATCGCCGAACTCCCCTTTCCGGATATCGACGGCTCCGCGGACAACGCCTTTCTCCTGCTCGTCGAGATTATCGTAATTGCGGAGATTATGGCCGTCATCGGTTCGAAGAGAGACGAACCGCGCAGAGGGAGGGAATAATGACAGATCGCGCACTAGCGGTTCACCTCCCAGACTGGGTACGGCCAACGATGTTCCTCTGGCCAGCGCTGCCACTCCCTGGGGTACCCCAACGACACTTCAATATGCGGAATGCCGTCTACATGTACAGTCCCCGGGATATGAAGGTGTCCGTAGACTACGGCCTGTGCCTGGAACCGCTTAGGCCAACTGCGCGTGTGCCGGGTCCCGCACCACATGGCAATGTCCCCGTAGAACAGGCGGTGCGTTGGCTCCTTTACCAGTGGCCAGTGGTTGACCAAGATCGTCTTACCGTGCACGCGAGAAAGGCGCTTCGTTGTGTACGCCAAGCGCTCCCAGCACCACGCACGAGTATCTACAAATGGGCGGATAGCAAACTCGTCCGTCATCAGAATGTTGTTGTCGCGAGCTTTCTTCAGCGCGGCGTCGACACTTAAATGCTGAGGGCGAAACGAGTAGTCGTACAGAGTAAACAGTGGCGCCACCGTAATGCCGTGGAATACCGGGTACGGGTCCTCAGGCGTTACAACGCCGAGTTCTCGCATTGCCTGGACTAGCGCAACGTACTTATCACGGCCTCTGTAGCGTGATCGCTCGCTAGAGAACAGCTCGTGGTTTCCAGGGGCCCAGATGACTTTCTCAAACCGTTGAGCAAGTACACCCATCACGTTGACTATCAGCTCAAATTTCTCTGCAACATCACCCGCGACAATCAGCCAATCCCCCTCATGCCGCGGTTGAATGAGGTCGATCTTGGCCTGATTCGCCTTTACTGCAGCATGCAGGTCGCTGACCGCCCACAGTGTCGGACCTAGCATGACGTACTCACTCCTCTACCCCGGTGCGCGCCCACTTCATCGAACGGAACCGCCACAGCACTCCCACCAGACGCAACACGACTGAGACAAAATAGCCGGCCCACACACCCGCGAGACCCCACCCCAGCCACATGGACAACAACGTCAAAGGCAAAAATCCACCGAGCATTGCGCCAATCGAAAGGTTGCGCAGGAAGACAGCGTCACTCGCTCCAAGCAGCACCCCGTCGAGCGCAAACACCGCACCCCCCACAACGATCATCGCCACCAACCACCGCCAAGGGACAGCCAGCGCGTCTGCCATGCCAGGATCATGCGTAAAAATCGACTGGATTGGCCCATCGAACACAAGAAAAACCGCAGCGAGCACAACCGCAAACACCGTAGCGTAGCGCGTAACAGCTGCACCTGTCCCTCTTGCGCGCTCCACGTTTCCCTGCCCAAGTGCAGCCCCTGTAAGCGTCTGAGCTGCAATTGCGAGCGAGTCCAGCACGAGGCTCAGGAAGTTCCACAACTGCAGCAACACCTGGTGCGCGGCCAATGCGAAGACACCAAAACGACCAGCGACTGCAGTAGCGGCGAGCAACGAAATCTGAAAGGAGGCGGAGCGCAAAATCAAGTCACGTCCAAGCACCAACTGATGGGCAATGACATTCCACTGTGGGCGCCAAACAGCGCCCTCTCCTCGATGTTCCTTTACAAGCGCCCCAACGAATAGTGAAGCGGTAATTCCCATTCCTATTACATTGGCCACAGCAGAGCCCACCAGCCCAAAGTGGTCAACAAGCAAAGGCAATAGAACCGCCCCGGGTACAAGACCGCACAGCGTCAACACAAACGGTAGCCTGGTGTTTTGCACTCCTCGCATCCAACCATTACCTGCCATAATCAGCAGCGTCAGCGGAATAGCGACCGCCGCGACATGCATCCACTGCGCCGCGTCAGCAGACGTTTCCGCATTCTGAGTCAACGCAAACGCGATGGGTTCGGCGAACAGCCAAATAATCGACGCCAATCCGAGGCCCACGAGTATTGCCACCCACGAAGCCTGGACGCCTTCCGCGACCGCATCAGCACGCCGACCTGCGCCGTAAAGACGCGAGCTACGCGCGGTAGTGCCGTAGGAAAGAAACGTCAGCTGCGTGGTCACCGTAGATTGCACCGCAGTACCAGCAGCGAGCGCCGCAAGCTCAACCGTGCCCAGCCTTCCAACCACAGCAGTATCCAGCAGCAAATACAGAGGATTCGCCGCAAGCACGCCGAGGGCCGGTAGCGCCAAGGCAAAAATGTCACGCGCCCGCACACCATGTGTATTCGTCATACAGGAGCAGCCTTACTCCGCAACGTAAGCGTCATGCAATGCAGCGAGAAGCCGATCTTGTACCTGTTCTTTCGTTCCTTGCGCCGAGTACCCCGCAGCTGGGCGGTGACCACCCCCGCCGAGCGCACTTGCAACGACGGAGACATCTACCTTTGTCGAGCGCAAGGAAATCCCCCACCGCTCCGAGTGGAACTGCTTGAGTACAACCCCGACGTCACTGCCAACGAGGACACGCGCGTAATCAATTACGGCTTCAACGGCAGTTTGGCTCATCGCTTGCATCGCAGCTTCATCAATACACATGAACGAAACTGTGAGATCATCGACTTGACGTGATTCCAAGCTTGCTAATGCACTACCCATCAAACGTAGGTCATCGGCCGTCATCTCGTCCGAAAGCTGCAGGGATATGTTCCTTGGATTGAGCCCGAATTCCAACAACTCTCCAGCAAGCGTATGCATTCTCGGGGAACCCCAACGGAAGTTACCTGTGTCGGTGACAAGCCCGGAATACAGGCAATAGGCTAGTTCAGCGTCTAACTCGACGCCGAGGTACGTAAACAGCTCCCGGATGATAGTCGTCGTCGATTCAGAATCGATAATGAGGTTCCGCGCTCCGAACCCGTCATTCGAACGGTGATGGTCAAGCACGATCACCCGCTCTTGCTGCGCCACAAGCTCAGATTGGTAGCATCCCGTTCGGTCTACCGAGGCACAATCAACCGTGACGATCAGCCCATCCGCTGGTAACGCTTCCCCATAGATGACCTCATCAACCCCCGGAATAGAGCGCAGGTTATTTGCGTGCGGGAATGGCTGGCCGATGTAAGCACTGGCTTCAATTCCGATCTGCCGCAATCCTCGAACAAGAGCGCACGCCGATCCAATCGCATCAGCATCGGGCTTGATATGGGCCAGCACCGCAACATTCGACGCGTTCTTAATGGCGCCAGCAACTTTGTTAAATTCGGCCTCTGCTTGGGGAAATAACAACGCCATAGTGCCTACTCTTCAATCGTCTTATACGGGTTTTCCTCACCTGCTGGCTGGGCGCTCTCTCGCAGTCGCGCCAGCTCTGCATCGCGACGACGAGCTTTCTCCATCAGCTCTTCCATCCGTGCCGAGGACTCCGGCACCGTATCAAGCTTGAACTCAATCGTAGGAGTAAAGCGGACACTCAACTGGTCGCCAACAATCTTGCGGATCTGTCCTCGGTGACGGTACAGCGCCTCTGCAGCCTGATCGTAATCCGGCTCGTCGTCGATATTCTTTCCGCGTACCGTGTAGTAGACAGTCGCATCATGTAGGTCGCCGGTCATCCGGACGTCCGTAATAGTCACCAATTCGAGGCGACGGTCTTTCACTTCACGCTCTATCGCCGAAGCGACGATCATTTGGATCTGCTTCGCCAGGCGCTGCGCGCGAGGGTTCTCTGACATTTCGTCTCCTTTACTTCATTGGCACTAAACCTCCGAACAGTCTACCCTGCTACGACGCAGCCCACTACTTCAAGAAAAGAAACGGCCCTGCTCACTTCGCGTTTGCGAAAGAGCAGGGCCGTTTTCTCTCTACCGACTAGTCGCGGGGGACTTCCACCATCTCGTATGCCTCGATGATGTCGTCGACCTGGATGTCCGGGTAGGACAGCACCATGCCGCACTCGTAGCCCTTTGCAACCTCTGTTGCGTCGTCCTTCTCGCGTCGCAGCGAGTCGATGGTCGCGTCCGAGGTAACAACATTGCCGTCGCGCACGAGGCGAATCTTCGCTCCACGCTTGACCTTGCCTTCGGTAACCATGCAGCCTGCGATGAGGCCGACAGAAGACGCCTTGAAGATCTGACGGATCTCGGCCTTGCCCAGGTCCTTCTCTTCGTAGATCGGCTTCAGCATGCCCTTCAGGGCTGCCTCGACTTCCTCGATCGCCTTGTAGATCACCGAGTAGTAACGGATCTCGACGCCCTCGTTGTTGGCTTCCTCCGTAGCCTTGCCCTCAGCACGGACATTGAATGCCACGATGACAGCGTCGGAAGCGGCCGCGAGCACGACGTTGGTCTGGGTAACAGCACCGACGCCACGGTCGATGATGTTTACCTCGACTTCGTCGTCGACCTCGATCTTGAGCAGCGCCTCCTCCAGAGCTTCCACCGAACCGGCGTTGTCGCCCTTGAGGATGAGGTTGAGCTGGCTGGTCTCCTTGAGCGCCTGATCCAGGTTCTCCAGAGAGACGCGCTTCTTGTTGCGTGCCTGCATAGCGGCGCGATGACGAGCGTCGCGCTGCGCAGCGATCTGGCGGGCAACACGGTCGTCCTCGACTACCAGGAGGTTGTCGCCTGGACCAGGAACGCCATTGAGGCCTTGTACCTGTACCGGGCGGGACGGGCCAGCCTCTTCAACGTCGTTGCCCCACTCGTCGACCATTCGGCGGACACGGCCGAAGTTGCCGCCCACAACGATGGAGTCGCCGACGCGCAACGTACCGCGCTGCACGATAACGGTGGAGACTGGGCCACGGCCACGGTCGAGGTGCGACTCGATAGCCACGCCCTGTGCATCCATGTCCGGGTTCGCCTGCAGCTCGAGAGCTGCGTCGGCGGTCAGCAAGACTGCCTCGAGCAGTTCATCGATGCCGGTGCCCTGCTTCGCGGAGATGTCGATGAACATGGTGTCACCGCCGTACTCCTCCGGAACCAGTCCGTATTCGGTCAGCTGACCACGGATCTTCTCCGGCGAAGCCTCCGGCTTATCCACCTTGTTCACTGCAACCACGATAGGCAGGTCTGCAGCCTTGGCGTGGTTGATAGCCTCAACCGTCTGTGGCATCACGCCGTCGTCAGCAGCGACAACGAGGATAGCGAGGTCGGTCGACTTCGCACCGCGGGCACGCATTGCCGTGAACGCCTCGTGACCTGGGGTATCGAGGAACGTGATCTTACGCTCAACCCCCTCGAGCTCAACGGTGGTCTGGTACGCACCGATGCCCTGGGTAATACCGCCGGCCTCGCCGCGCCCAACGTTGGCGCGACGAATTGTATCCAGCAAGCGGGTCTTACCGTGGTCCACGTGACCCATGACAGACACCACTGGTGGGCGCTGTTCAAGGTCCTCTTCGGTGCCTTCATCCTCACCGAACTGGAGGTCGAAGGACTCGAGAAGTTCGCGGTCCTCGTCCTCAGGAGAGACGATCTTAACCTCGTAGTTAATTTCGGCACCGAGTAGCTGCAGCGTCTCCTCAGGAACCGACTGCGTTGCCGTTACCATTTCACCAAGGTTGAACAGCGCCTGCACCAGGTTCGATGCTTCGGTACCGATCTTGTCAGCGAAGTCAGCCAAGGTCGCGCCCTGACGCAGACGCACAGTCTTGCCACCGCCATCGGGAAGGCGTACGCCACCGATGACGTTTGGTGCGTGCATCTCTTCGTACTCGGCCCTCTTCTGACCCTTCGACTTACGACGACGCCCTGGTGCGCCACCTGGACGGCCGAATGCACCAGCGGTTCCGCCACGACGTCCACCGCGACCGCGGAAACCGCCGCCCTGTGGGCCGCCCGGGCCGTGTCCACCACGGCCGCGGCCGTGCCCACGACCGCCACGGTTGTCCGACCCAGCCGCCTTGCGTGGCATTTGCGTTGGTGATGGTGCCGCTGCCATATCTGCTGGGGACGGACGACGGCTACCTTGACGCTGCGCGCCAGTCCCGCGACCCTGGCCCTGGTTCTGCCCTGGGCGTGGGCCACCTTGGCCACCGCGACCAGGCTGACCACCACGGCCACCCTGTGCACCGCGACCACCCGGACGTGGAGCTGGTCTTGCCCCACCAGTGTTGGAAGAAAATGGATTGTTGGCTACCCGTGGGCGGCCACCCGGCTTCGGCATCGGCCGCGGCATACCCGACGGCTTCGGTGCTGCAGGTTTCGCTGCGGCAGGCTTTGGTGCTGCAGGTTTTGCAGCACTTGGCTTCGGTGCCGCTGGCTTTGCTGCTGCAGGCTTCGGGGCAGCTGGCTTAGCAGCGCCGGGCTTTGGAGCGGCTGGTGTGGCAGCACCGGGTTTTGGTGCTGCAGGTTTTGCAGCACTTGGCTTCGGTGCCGCAGGCTTTGCTGCTGCAGGCTTCGACGCCTTACCAGCGGGCTTCGCTGCATCCTTATCCTTCGCGGATGCTTCTTCTCCGCCACCATTCTTTTGCTCGTACAGTGCCGTCATCTTCTTGACGACGGGAGGCTCAATGGTGGAGGAAGCTGTCTTTACGAATTCGCCCTCTTCCTTCAGAGTGGCGAGTAGTTCCTTGCTTGTTACGCCGAGTCGTTTTGCGAGCTCGTGTACGCGTAGCTTTCCGGGCACGTGTCTCCTCTTAGTTGGGCTAGAGGGCGGCACCGGAAACGGCGACCGGCCTCTAGACGTTGATTATGACTTTCATCGCTGATGCTGCTTCATTGTTGCGTTCTCATCAGTGTTCGGTCTTCCTTACTTCTGTTGGGTCTTTCGCCTTTTCAGCGAGGTACTTGTGTACATGACCTACGTCCGCAGGAGCGGACAGACGGAGGGCGCGAGAGAAAGCTCTACGCTCTTCCGCCAGCTTTAATGCATCCCATGTAGGGGTTATCCACGCTCCCCGCCCAGGTAATGATCGGGTGGGATCTGCAAGAACAACACCTGGAACAGTACCGTCAGCAACAACCCGGAGCAATTCCCTATCTGGAAGTTTCCGGCCTGTGGCTATACAGGTGCGACGACGGATTGAGCGTTCGCTCGCTGAAGTCATCCACACCCTTCTTCCACATACTCGACATTGCTGAACGGCTATCGCGTGGCCAACACCACGATGGGAAAATTAGCCACGGACCAGCCTACGCCACTTTGCCAAGTTTTTATAAGCGTTGTGTGAATTCCCGACACAGAGGCCAGGATCTGGCGTCGTTAATCCGCGGCTGCGTCGGAGTGGATGTCGATCTTCCAACCGGTAAGGCGAGCAGCCAGACGTGCGTTCTGCCCCTCCTTGCCAATCGCAAGTGACAGCTGGTAGTCGGGCACGGTAACACGCGCTACTTGCGCCACTGGGTCGACGACCTCGACCTTGACAACCTTCGATGGCGCCAGTGAGTTACCAACATACGTAGCCGGATCCTCTGCCCAGTCGATGATGTCGATCTTTTCCCCACCGAGCTCCTTCATCACGTTTGAGACACGCGAGCCGCGCGGGCCGATGCATGCGCCTTTCGCGTTGACACCCTTCACCGTCGCCCGTACAGCGATCTTGGAGCGGTGCCCCGCCTCACGGGCAATGCCCACGATCTCAACGGTGCCATCTGCGATTTCCGGGACCTCAAGCGCGAACAACCCGCGCACGAGCTCAGGGTGCGTGCGCGACAGGCTTACCTGCACACGACGGTCAGACTTATTGACGCCAACTACGTACGCCTTAATGCGGTCACCGTGCTTGAGCGTTTCGGAAGGGATCTTTTCTGCCGGGATGAGCAGGCCATCCTGTGGATCGGCTTCGGTTCCAAGCTGCACCACGGAGATTCCGCGTGCTTCCGCTTGCGCGTCCCGCTGCACGATGCCTGAGACAACAGTACCTTCAGCGCCGGAGTACTCCTCGTACACGCGACCAGCTTCGACGGCCAATAGCTTGCCCTTGATGGCGTCGCGCACGGCCCTCGCACCGATTCGAGAAAAGTTGACCGGGGTGGCGTCGTACTCCGAGATAATTTCGCCCTCAGCGTCGAGCTCAGAAACCATGACGGCAACGTCACCGGTTTCGGAGTCGATGTCGACGCGCGCCTTGTGGTGTTCATCCTGGGGGTGCTCCAGGTTGTCCGTGTATGCGAAGAGCAGCGCCGAGGCGATGGTCTCGAGTAGTTCGTCGAACCCAATTCCTTGCTGTGCTTCGATGTTCTTCAAGACTTGGACGTCAATATTCACTTGTCTTCCTCCGGATCCCTTACAGGGTTGCTGCTACTTCTGCTTCTTCAAACGTCGCCTCGCTGAGTTCTCGCTCAGCAGCGGGCGGCGTGTTGAACTCAATTTCTACCACCGATTTCGGCATTTCGGAAACTTCCAAGATTTGCACCGCCGGGGTCATCTTCCCTGCCTCGATCAGCGCGACCTTCGTTTCCTCGGAGTTCATCGCGCCAATGCGCCAGATAGAACTCTGGCCGTTGGTGTCGTTGAGCTTCACTAGCCGTCCGCGGTTACGACGCCAGTGGCGCGGTGCTGTGAGCGGTAAGTCGACGCCTGGGGTGGTCACTTCCAGCGTGTAGCCAGCACCGAATGAGAACGCTCCGACTTCTTCCTGTTCGTCGAGGAACTCCCCGATTTCGTTGGACACTACCTCGAGCTCGTCCAGCGTTGGACGCGCATCGGCATCAAGCGCGATGACAATCTGGGATTTCTTGCCAGCCTTCACTGCCTTGACGTGTTCGATGTCCATGTTGTGGCGTTGGGCCAGCGGCTCAATGAGTGTCTCTAGTTCTTGGGGAGTTGGAAAAGCCATGTGCCCACCATAGCGCGACGCAAACGTGCTAGCGTTTTCCCCGTGAAAAAATTGCTGGTTGCTGTTCTTGCGGTGCCGTTGTCGCTGACGCTTTCGTCGTGCGACCTTCTCGGTGTTGTCGGGCCCCGCCCCGACAAAGCAGTGCTTGGCCTTGCGCAACAGGCGACTGCGGATGCGCGCAGTCTTTCGGATCCAGCACTCGCTGAGCTTCGTGGCAAGCAGGCGGATGAGCTTTTTGGAGAGGTTGCGCGACTCTGCGGCAACATTGACGCGGAGTTGCCGCGCAGCTGCGAGTTTTCCACCGGTCCTGGTGAAGCCGTGGGTGTCAGCGACGATGCAGCTCTGCAAGAGTTCGTCGAGCAGTCCGTGACAGCTTCTTTGGAGAAGGTTCCAGCGCAGTCGCGAGACTTAGTTGCGGCGCAGGCCGTCGACATCATCGCGGCAATCGGCCCCGAACTCGACGCTGAGGACGTCGCCGCACTGCAAAACAAGGGCGATATCGAGCTTGCCAGTGCGGCGCTCAAAACAGAGTACGAGTTCCTCTATGGGCTGGGGCTGGCAAAGGCGTATGCGGATGCGCCGCTGCACGCGCGTATCGCCACGTTGGAGGACGCCTCCGATGAGCGCGTCGCGTTCCTGCGCACCGCACTGCGCGACGCTGACTCGATTCCAGTCGCAGCAGCTGGGTATCAACTCGCCCACGATGATGCGCTCAATGATGCAGCAGATGCCGAAGCGCTTGTCGACGCCCTCTCCGCCCAGCTCACCAATACCTGGAGGGGAACCGTATCCCAAGCCAGCTCTTCCGAGTGGAAACAACAAAGCCTTGTGCTTGCCGCGCACGCGCAGCAAGCATAAGGCTCCTTGCTACTGCCGAATTAGCTTTCGGCGATGAGCTGCTGCAGCTTCGCCACGACCTCACCTGCTGGGACCTCGAGGGTTTCGCCGCCGCGGATGCGCAGCTCGACAATGCCGTCGGCGAACGAGCGTCCAAGGATCACAAGGAATGGCATGCCGAGCAATTCGGCATCCTTGAACTTGACGCCTGGGGACACCTTTGGGCGGTCGTCGTAAAGTACTTCGATGCCCTTGTCGCTGAGTTCCTGCACGAGGGCGTCTCCAGCCTCCATGGCTGCCTTGTCCTTGTTCGCGACGGCAACGTGTACCTGGTACGGCGCGACTGCAACTGGCCACACGAGGCCCTTCTCGTCGTGCTTCTGCTCCGCGACGACGGCCATCATGCGGGAGATGCCGATGCCGTAGGAACCCATGGTAGGGACAGCGCGCTTGCCATTTTCGTCCAGGATCTGCACATCCATTGCCTCGGTGTACTTGCGACCAAGCTGGAAGATATGGCCCAGTTCGATGCCACGGGCAAGCTTCACTGTGCCGTTGCCGGACGGTGAGGGGTCGCCTTCCTTGATCTCGGCGGCTTCGATGAACCCGTCAACGGTGAAGTCGCGGCCGGCAACGAGGCCGACGACGTGCTTCTGAGGAGCGTCTGCACCGGTGATCCACGCGGAACCTTCCACCACGCGCGGGTCCGCGAGGACGCGTACACCGTTGGCTTGCAGTGCGCGTGGCCCGACGTAGCCCTTCACCAGGAAGTCGCTCTTGGTGAAGTCCTCGTCGCTGGCCAGCTCAAACGTCGCTGGTTCCAGGGAAGCTTCCAGGCGCTTTTCGTCGAGCTCGCGATCGCCCGGGATCACAACGCCGACGAGCTGCGGGCCGACCGGCTTCCCGTTGTCGTCGAGCACGCGTGGGTCGTCGACCTTGATCATCATGCACTTCAGGGTGTCGGAGGCTTCGGCAGGGCGGCCGTCGATAAGCACTCCTGCTTCTTGCGCCCATTCCACGAGTGCCGCGATGGTCTCGGAAGCTGGGGTGTCGTGCTCGACGGCCTCCGGCAGCCCTTCAATCGGGCGTGGTTCAGGTGCAACCGTGGTCACTGCCTCAACGTTGGCGGCGTAATCTCCCGCGGTCGACACAGCAAAGGTGTCCTCGCCGTTCTCGGAGTACGCAAGGAACTCCTCGGATGCGGAGCCACCCATCGCTCCGGAGGTTGCCTTGCAGATCTCGTAGCGGATGCCAACGCGGTTAAAGATGCGCTGGTAGGTCTCGCGATGCTTGGCGTACGAGTTGTCCAAGCCTTCGTCCGACATGTCGAAGGAGTAGGAGTCCTTCATCACGAACTCGCGGCCGCGGAGAATCCCGGCGCGTGGGCGTGCTTCGTCGCGGTACTTGGTCTGGATTTGGTAGAGCGTGACCGGGAAGTCCTTGTAGGAGGAGTACATGTCCTTAACTGCTGCAGTGAACATCTCTTCGTGGGTTGGGCCAAGCAGCATGTCGGCGCCCTTGCGATCCTGCAAGCGGAAGAGGTCGTCGCCGTATTCGGTCCAGCGATTGGTCAGCTCGTATGGTTCGCGTGGAAGAAGCGCCGGGAACAACAGCTCTTGTGCGCCCATGCTGTTCATTTCTTCACGGACGATGCCCTCGATCTTGCGCAGCGTGCGAAGCCCGAGGGGCAGCCAGCTGTAGACGCCCGGCGCGGCGCGACGGACGTAGCCTGCTCGGACGAGCAGTTTGTGGCTAGGGACTTCGGCATCGGCGGGGTCCTCGCGCAGTGTGCGCAGGAATAGCTCTGACAGGCGTGTAATCATGGGGCATATCTTAGCGCTAGGGTGAGTTGCATGTTGATCCTGCTCCCTCCTTCCGAGACGAAGGCGCCCGGCGGCGAGCGCGACGCCATGTCTGTCTCCTTCCCTGCCCTTGATTCGGTGCGTGCTTCACTTTTCGACGACCTCTCCGCAATGGACGTAGACGAGATGATGGGGCTGCTCAAGATCCCGAAGACGAAGCGGGAGGAGGCGGTGGAGAATCAGTCGCTGCGCACTGGCCCGGTGATGCCTGCGATTTATCGCTATACGGGGGTGCTGTATGACGCGCTGGTTCCTGAGACGTTGCCGGATGATGCGATTCGCCGTTTGGCGGTTGGCTCGGCGCTGTTCGGTGTTGTGCGTGCTGGTGACATGATTCCGCGCTACCGGGTCTCGGCCTCGTCGAAGGTGCCTGCTGCGGATGGGTCGCTGCCGACGATGCGGGCGCGCTGGGGATCAGCGATTTCGGAGGCGCTTGCGCAGGAGCCGTTCGTGGTGGATATGCGCTCTGGCGCGTACGAGAAGCTGGGGCCTGTCGATGGCGCGGTGACGGTCCGGGTGGAGTCCGTTGCCCCGGATGGGTCGCGCAAGGTGGTCAGCCACTTTAATAAGCACTACAAGGGGCTGCTGGCCAGGGCGCTGGCGTGCGGGCCGGAGGTGGCGTCGATAGGCGAGGTCGCCGAGGTTGCCGAGGCCGCGGGTTATGCTGTCGAGGTTCATGGTTTGGTGCTGACGCTTGTGGTGGAGGAAACGTAGATGGGTGCGCCGGTGAACTGGAAGCCGTGGGGTGTTGCTGTCATTGTGCTGCTGGCGCACGTGGCGCTGTTGCTGCTGTACTGGGACAGTATTCCTGACCCTGTTGCGACGCATTTTGACGCGTCGGGCCAGGCGGATAGTTGGGAGCCGAAGACGATGCTGCACGTGCTGATGATGCCGCTGGTTTCGGTGGCGACTGCCCTGTTGATGTTTGCATGCCTTCCCCCACGTGAGCTCGCACAGCCGCAGCCGGTTCCTGGAAGCGCCTCCGTGCCGTACTCCGTGAGTGTTGCGCAGCGAGTGGAACAGCTTGTGCACATTACCTGGCGCTTCATGGGGTGGTTCGCAGTGGCGATTGCTGTCGCGTTTCTGGTCAGCGACGCCACGACGCGCCTTCCAGCGTTTGCCCACATGCAGTGGCTTGCCCCCGCTATTTGGGTGGCGTTCACCATCCTGGTTGTCGCGGGAAGCCTCATCTTGATGGTGCGGCTGACGTCCTCGAAGAAGATCGAACCCGATGCGGAGGAGATGGACCGCGCTGATGACGAGTTTCTCGTGGGCATGTACAACGACCCGAACGATCCGATGGCCGCAATATCGATTTCGTCTCGCCCGACTCGCATCATCATCAACCGTGGGCAGCGGCTGGGCAAGCAGTATTTAATGCGGATGGTGGTCTCGATCGTGGTGTACACGCTCTTCACCGTGCTGGTGGCCATGCTATGAAAAAGGTGTTTGGGCTCCTCGCTGCGATTGTGCTGCTCGCTGTCGGCAGCTGGGTCTGGCAGCAAGTCGATGCCCCGGAAGTACGCGTAGCGAGCGTCGTCGATGGCGACACAATCGTTGTCGACGGCCCCGCTGGGCAAGAGCGCGTTCGCCTGCTCGGGATTGACACTCCGGAGCGTGGCGAGTGCTTAGCTGACGACGCAACCCGGCGTCTCGAGGAGCTCCTCCCCGAAGGCACGGGCGTACGCCTCGAATACGACCAGGAGCGCACCGACCGCTACGGGCGCACACTTGCCGGAGTGTTTCGCGACGGCCAATTCGTCAACGCCGTGATGGTGTCCGAGGGGCTTGCCCGCGTCGTCGAGTACGCGCCGAACACGAAGTTCACGCAGCGCCTCGAGGCAGAAGCCGCACCCGCAGTGCGCGATTCCCTCGGCATCTACGGGCTGGGGCCCGAGTGCTGGTTCACCGAGCCCACGCAACAGGTGACGTTGGAGATGCTCACCACCGGCATCGAGGAGCTCGAGCGCTCCCCCGGTGACCGCGGGCTTGCCGGCCTCTGCCAGCACTACGTCGACGCACTGCGCGACAGCGTGAAGCGCACGCGAAACTTCACGTTCCGCGAGCCCGCCATGGAGTACCTCGACGAACAGCAACGCCTTATCGACGAGCTGTCAACACCGTAAACTTCGAGTTCCTCGCCACCTGCTCCACCTGTGCAAAACGCTTCGCGACCTGGGCACGGTACGGCAGGTGCGAGTTGAACACTATGAAGAGCTGACCGCCCGGTTTCAACAGGCGATGCGATGCGTTCAGCAGATGCTCCACCAGCGTCGTGTCCACGGTCGTGCCCGCGTGAAATGGAGGGTTGAGCGCCACGGTGTCGAAGGAGGCGTCGGCAAACTTGCTTCCGGCATCATCCCAAGTCGCGTCAATACCGATCGCGCGGGCGGAAAGCACCGCGTCCACATCAGCATCCGTGGCACACACCTCCCCCTCAAGCCCCTTCGAAACAGCCCCATTGCCGCAACCGAGGTCCAATAGCGCGCCGGGGGCGTCCGGAAGACACGACCGCAGCAACTGCCCGCCGTAGTCCGCCCGCGCCCCCGCGAAGACGCCTCCGATGGCAACGAACCCGTTTTCTTCTACCGGCGTGTAGGACACAGGCTTTGGGTCACGCGCCGCGAGGCAGCGGAATTTACCTCTACCCCGCGTGGCGTGCACCTCAACGAAGGACTGCGCCAGCACACCATTCATGGTGCGGCTCAGGTGCTTGTTGTTCGCCCCCAACACGACGTCCGCCTGCGTAAACCCTGCGCCCGCGATACTGCGCGCGAGGTAGTCAAGGCGCGCGAGCGACTTCGGCATCTCTCCCAACGCAACGCACGAACCGGACAACCCCGCCAGGTACTCGTCGAGGCGCTGATCACCGACGACCTCTGCGCCCAACGCTGCTGCTTGCCGGCAGCGGGAGTAGTCCGTGTCCGCGACGACGACACGCTTCCCGCTTTCCACCCCGGCACGCACAAGCGCCCCGGTCGGGTCGTTGCACACGATGAGCATGTCGGCTGACTCGAACCCCTCGAGTTCACTCGCCTGCTCCCAGATCAGCCGGTCAAGCGCGCGCACGGCCACTTACCTCCCACTGCGTCAACACCAGGTACTGCTGCATGTTCTCTCCTTTTGCTCCTTGCCCAGACAGTTTAGGCTGTTGGCATGCATTACCCCGAGCTCCACCAACACTTTGCGGAAACACTCCCAGGCATGGTCGGCACGGTGGCGCCCACGCACTTCCCCAACGCCCAGGTGAGCTACCTCAACGAGTCAGTCGCGTCCGAGCTCGACCTCGACACGGAGTGGCTCCGAAGCGATGAGGGCATCGCCTGGATGACAGGTGCGACGGGCGGCGTTGCAACCGCCTACGCAGGCCACCAATTCGGCGCGTTCGTGCCCCTGCTTGGCGACGGCCGCGCAACCCTCCTCGGCGACCGCAACGGGTACGAGATCCAGCTCAAGGGAAGCGGGCGCACCCCTTTCTCCCGCCCGGGCTCCGACGGGAAGGGCCCACTGACCGCAATGCTGCGCGAGTACCTGGTCTCGGAGCATATGCACGCGATCGGTGTTCCAACCACACGCGCACTGGCCGTTATCAGTACCGGGGAGACGATCATGCGCAACAGTGGCCCCGTTCCAGCAGGCATCGTGGTCCGCGTCGCGCGCTCCCACCTACGCGTTGGCTCGGTGCAGTACGCAGCAACTCAGTCCCATGAACTCTTGGAAGCCGTCGTGCACGCCGCGGGTTTCGATGCTGCGGAAAGGCTGCTGGAAGGGGTTGTCGACAAGCAACTTGAACTGGTAGCGCAGTGGATGCGCTACGGGTTCGTGCACGGCGTCATGAACACGGACAACACCGCGCTCAGCGGCGAAACCATCGACTACGGCCCCTGCGCTTTCACCCAAGGGTTTGACCCGCACTCATGCTTCTCATCCATCGATCGGCATGGGCGCTACTGCTTCGGAGCCCAGCCAAACGTGATCGCATGGAATCTAGTGCGACTCGCGGAAGGGCTCTTGCCACTGATGCCGGAATCGCGGGCCAACGAGATCCTTACCACTATCCCTGAGCGCTGGGAGGGCGCCACCAAGCGCTGGTTCGGACCGGAAGGCCTCGATGCGGCAGTAGGTGTCGACGACCTCGCCGCCTACAACCGTAAACACGGCGTCAACGGACGCCCAGGTCCGTTGTATGTGCCGAAAAACTTCGCGCTCCAAGAGGCACTCGACGCGGTCGAGCACGATGGCGACTACAGACTGTTGACCGCTTTGCTCCAGGCAGTCACCCACCCGTACGACACGGATGCCGGGGAGCAGTGGATGCTCGAGAAGGAACCTGACAGCGCATTCACCACGTTCTGCGGAACGTAAAAAGCCGCACGGCGCCGGTACAACCGGAAACCGTGTGGCCAATACTTTCAAGCGGTTACTACGCCTGCAGACCAAGCGTCTTTTGCGTCCACTCCCACTGCTTCTCATACGCTGCCTTGTCGTCGCGCAGCGATACGCCGTAGGTCGGGAACATTTCGTGCAGCTTGTCGCCCCAAGAGACCATGCGCTCGCCGAAGCAGCGTTCCAGCAGCTCAATCATCGCAGCCGGGGTAATCGACGCACCCGGCGAAGCGCCCAAAATACCCGCGATCGTGCCGTCCTGGTCGTTGACCAACGCGGTACCGAATTCGAGGGAACCGAACTTCGGCGCGCGTGCTGGCTTGATCACCTGGACACGCTGGCCTGCGACTGCAACGTCCCAGTCAGCCGGGTTGACCTCCGGGTAGTACTGGCGCAGCACGTCAATCTTGCCGTCGAAGTCGCGGAAGACTTCCTCCACCAGGTACTTCACCAGGCCGATGTTTGAGGCCGCAACACCGAGATAAGAAGGAATGTTGTCAGGGCGGATCGACTTGAACAGGTCCAGGTAGGAACCCTTCTTCAAGAACTTCGGGCTCCAACCACCGTACGGGCCGAACAGCAAGGACTGCTCACCGTCAACAACGCGCAGATCGAGGTGCGGCACAGACATCGGAGGAGCACCCACCTTTGCCTTGCCGTATACCTTGGCCTGGTGCTGCGCGACGAGCTCCTGGTTGTTGGTCCGCAGCCACATGCCGGAAATCGGGAACCCGGCGTAACCGTGCACTTCCGGCACGCCTGCCTTACGCAGCAAGTCAAGGGCGTAGCCGCCTGCTCCTACGAATACGAAGCGTGCACGTGCGACATGCTTATCCCCAGTGCGCACGTTGCGAACGGTGACGTTCCACAGCTTGCCCTCACGTTTCAGGTTGAGCACCTCGTGCCCGTAGTGGATCTGCGTGCCAGCCTTCGCAGAGGCGTCGAAAAACTGGCGGGTCAGCGCGCCATAGTTAATGTCGGTGCCTGCGTCCATCCAGGAAATCGCCACCGGCTCAGCACCAAAGTCACGACCTTTGGCCATCAGCGGAAGCTTCTCAGCAAACTTGTCTTCCGCTGCCGAAAAATCCATGCCCGGGAACATGTGGTTCGCTGACAGCGTCTCGTAGCGGCGACGCAGGTAATCAATCTGGTCCTGACCTTGTGCGAACGATACGTGTGGCACTGGGTGGATGAACTCGCTCGGATCCCCCAGCTTGCCGTTTTCAATTTGATGGGACCAAAACTGGCGCGCAGTCTGGAACTTCTCATTAATCGCAAGCGCCTTCGTGATCTGAATCTGGCCATTCTTTTCAGGCGTGTAGTTCAGTTCGCAAAGCGCAGAGTGCCCGGTTCCCGCATTGTTCAGCGGGTACGAAGACTCCTGTGCTGGCCCCTCAAGTCGCTCATACACCGCTTGGGTCCACTCCGGCTCCAGCTCCCGGATCATTGCTCCCAGCGTGGCACTCATAATTCCGGCGCCGATATGCAGTACGTCAACTTCATCAACGTACTGGATGTTGCCCGTCTCAGACATTCGTATTATTCCCTCTTCGATCCATATCGTTGTACGAGTGCAACGCACATTTCAGGCGGGTGCGTAACCTCTCTAACCATACGCTTGTTAGCTGAACAGTTTCCACCTTACGTTACCCCTTGTGTCCACATTTTGTTTTTGCTTCATGTGCACAGTCACCCCACCCCCTACACCCGCCCCCACCCCCTAGACCAAATAGCTCTTGTCCCCACCCCAGCGCACCCAAGCAAGCTTTCGGCCAGTCGGTTACCATTCCTACATGGCCAAAACTAGCAACAACCACTGGCAACCGGACGTATTGGGGGAAGGATTTGAGCAACTAACGCTCCCCCTTGGAGAGGACCCGGATACCCACCAACCAGTCGTCGCGACACTCGTAAGAATGAGCCCAACGCCTCCGCCCAAGCCTGGACAACCAGCCTTACTGTGGATTCACGGCATGTCCGATTACTTTTTCCAGGATCATGTGGCCGAACACTTCCACGAACAGGGTTATCCATTTTATGCACTCGACCTTCGTCGCTGCGGGCGCTCTCGGCAGCGAGGTGAGCGCTGGCACTACACCCGGGACATGTCCCACTACTTCCCCGAAATCACAAAGGCGGTGCAGTACGTAGCCCAGGGACACGGCCAGGTGGTCCTACTCGCGCACTCTACGGGTGGGCTTATCGCGCCTCTGTGGGCCGACGAGATGCGCCGTAACAACCCCGAAGTCCACGATCTAATAGCGGGCATCATTCTGAACAGCCCCTGGCTTGACCTACAGTTCCCGAAAGCGCTGACGACGGCATTCAAACCAGTCATTAATATTCTTGGCCGCGTGGTCCCACTGCTCCCGCTCCCCGGCGGAAGTCTTACGGCCTACGGTAAATCTCTCCACTACGAGGATCATGGTTCATGGTCCTTCGACAAGCAGTGGAAACCGATCTCCGGGCATCGGAAATATTTCGGCTGGATGCGCGCTGTACTCCAGGCGCAGGCAAAGATTCACTCGGGAACGGTCAACGCTGGTGTTCCAACGCTGGTCCTGCATTCCTCGCATTCTTTTTTGAAAAACGAATACACCCCAGCTGCTGATACCGCGGATACCATCTTGGACGTCGACCAGATCAGCTACTGGGCGCCCCACGTCGCCGACGACACCACCACCGTCGCCATCGATGGCGCCCGCCACGACGTCTTCCTTTCCGAGCCTTACTCGCGCACAGCTGCCTACCGCGCGTCCATCCAGTGGCTGCAGACCCTCACAACACCTAAGGAGTAACCAATGAGCATTCACGTAGACGAGCATTTTGACCTCATTATTATCGGCACCGGGTCCGGCAACTCGATCCTTACCCCAGAGTTCGACGACAAGAAGGTTGCCATCGTCGAGAAAGGCACCTTCGGTGGCACGTGCCTCAACGTCGGCTGCATTCCGACAAAGATGTATGTTCTCGCCGCAGACGCCGCATACCAGGCCCGCACGTCCAAGAAGCTCGGCATCGACTTGGAATACCGTGGCGTCGATTGGCCCTCAATCGTCGACCGTGTCTTCACCGAGCGCATCGACAAGATTGCCGAGGGTGGCGAAGCCTACCGCCGCGGCGACGAGTGCCCCAACGTCACCGTCTTCGACCAGCACGCAAGATTCGTCGCCCCAAAGACAATTTCCACTGGCATCGGCAACGAAGCACGCACGATCTCCGCGGATCAGATTGTGATCGCCGCAGGATCGCGCCCCTTCATCCCCGAGTGGGCAAAGGCAGTTCCGTTCCACACGAACGAGGACATCATGCGCCTGCCAGAGCTACCTAAGTCACTGACTATCGTGGGCGGCGGCTTCATTGCGATGGAGTTCGCCCACGTCTTTGATGCCCTCGGCACCAAAGTCACGGTGGTCAACCGCTCACCGTTCCTTCGCACGCTAGATGAGGACATCACCCAGCGCTTCAATAAGCTTGCCCAAGAGCGTTTCGACGTCCACTTCGGCACCGTCCGCGAGGCCCAGCACAACGAAGACGGCATAGCGCTGACTCTTGACGACGGCACCACCATCACCAGCGAGCACCTCCTGATTGGCATGGGCCGTATCCCGAACGGCGACCAGATGTCGCTCGAGGCATCGGGCATCGATATGGAAGATGACAGTCGCGTGGCCGTCGATAGTTACGGGCGCACCACCTGCCCGGGCGTGTGGGCACTCGGTGACGTGTCCTCCCCGTATCAGCTCAAGCATGTAGCTAACGCGGAGATGCGTGCCGTGCGCCACAACCTACTGGCGGCGATGAATGGCGCCCCAGAATCCGAGTACCGCACCATGCCACACGAGCATGTCCCATTCGCCGTCTTCACCGAGCCACAGATCGCCACAGTTGGCCTCACGGAGAAGGAGGCCCAAGACGCAGGCTACGACGTCACCGTGAAGCAGCAAAACTATGGTGACGTCGCCTACGGCTGGGCACTCGAGGACACCTCAGGCATCGTAAAGCTTGTCGCCGACAAGAAAACTGGGAGACTCCTGGGAGCCCAACTTATTGGTCCGCAGGCCTCAACGCTCGTCCAGCAACTGATCACGATCATGGCGTTCGACATGGACCTTCGAGAGGTTGTACGCAAGCAGTACTGGATCCACCCCGCTCTGCCGGAGGTCATCGAAAACGCGATTCTTGGTCTTGACCTTGTATTTATTGGTGACTAAACCTTACCGCCACCCCAAAATGGGGTGGAGACGAGATCAGGCAAGGCACACCTATTTAACGTGCATATTTCCCCAGGTGGCCGTACCACGTGTAACGCATGTGACACGCGCGACGATTCCCCTGTTGGTGCAACAGGCGATACGCGGGCTTACTGAAAGTTCTCTCACGGATTTTTTGGGATAACTTGTGCAATCTTGCCCGCGTTGGTCTAAAGTAGGTCACCGACACCGGGCAGAGTCCACATGGGGCTTGCTATCGGTCCTAGGACCTTCACAGGTTCTGGATTTCTCCGAACTTCCACCCGGACGTCTTGTAAGTATCTATCAGAGAAGGATTTCGTTTCATGCGTAATTTCCGTAAGGCAGCCCTCGCAGGCGCTACCGCTGTCGCTGTAGCATTCGGCTCCGCAACCGTCGCTATTGCTGAAGAGTCCACTATCGCTACCCCAACCCCGACCGTCAACGTCGCTCCGGACAAGCAGATCGACAAGAACAAGAACCTCGGTGGCTCTTCCACCAAGATCGGCCACAAGCTGGGCGCTTGGGAGAAGGACGAGAACGGCAAGGTTCAGGCCAAGGGCGCTAACGCTAAGGCTCTGTTCGGCATCAAGAAGGAGGGCTTTGGGGACCAGCCAGTGTGGGCGCAGATCGGCTACGTCCTCACCGTGTTCACCTCCGTCGCTGCAGCAGTCGGCCTGATCGTTGGACCTGCATACAACTTCGTTGTTCACGGTCTGCCAGCAGCCAAGTAAGTAATCGCGGATTTCCGCAACTGAATCAATAAATTTCGAAAGAAGGAAACTCAATGCGTAACTTCCGCACCGCAGCTGTTGCTTCCGCAACCGCACTGACTGTCGCTCTTGGCGGCATTGCTACCGCTTCCGCAGCAGAGAAGACCGATACTCCTGCAAAGCCAGAGACCGTCCCAACCGCCACCGAGACGCCTAAGCCTAAGGCTGACCGCCAGGTAATCTTCACGGGCAAGCAGGAAGGCGACAAGGAAGCCGGCAAGGTCATCTCCGAGGGCACCAAGGGCCTGTTCTCTGGCGCTGGTTCCTCCCACTACTACGATGACACCGACAAGCCTTTCTACGCCACCGATGCGTTCGGTAAAGAGACTGACGCTGCGGCTGTCCCTCAGTGGGCACGCGCTTGGATTGACGGCACCGTCATCGCTGGCATCGGCGCACTGGTTGGCCTGATCATCGCTGGCTTCAACTTCGCTTCCTACAACGGCCTGATCAAGCTCTAAGATCTGCCTCCTAGGAAACGCCACTGCCCTGTCGCAACACGCGGCAGGGCAGTTTTCTATTCGGCAAAATAAAACCGCGGCTGGTACCTTACGACAAGCACCAGCCGCGGTTTAGCGCGTTCAGGAGCTGTTTATGCTCCCAACATCAGCTGGCCCTCAGCAACGTCCTTATCCGGAATGGTGAGGATCTCGTTGCCGTCCTCGGTAATCACCAAGGTGTGCTCGAACTGGGCGGTGAACTTACCGTCGCGGTTTTGCACAGTCCAACCGTTATCCCAAATGTCGTACGGAAGCGCGCCGAGATTGATCATCGGTTCGATAGTCAGCGTCATTCCTGGCTCCAGGATGTCCCGGTAGGCATCGGAGTCGTAGTGGAGAACCACGAGTCCGTTGTGGAACGTTGGGCCAACACCATGACCAGTGAAGTCGGTGACTACGTTGTAGCCAAAACGCTTCGCATAAGACTCGATGACCCTGCCAATCACGTTGATCTCACGGCCAGGCTTCGCAACCTTGATACCGCGCATCATCGCCTCGTACGTGCGCTGGACCAGATCCTTATGCTCCTGGGAGACATCGCCGGCGAGGAACGTCGCATTCGTATCACCGTGCACACCGTTCTTATACGCGGTGACGTCGATGTTGACGATGTCGCCATCCTCAATCACGGTGGTATCCGGGATGCCATGGCACACGATCTCGTTGAGAGACACACAGCAGGACTTCGGGAAGCCACGGTAGCCAAGCGTGGACGGGTACGCGCCGTGGTCAAGCATGTACTCGTGGGCAACGCGGTCGATCTCGTCAGTCGTCACGCCGGGCTTGACTGCTGCACCCGCAACCGCCAGTGCATTTGCGGCGATCTTGGAGCTCTCGCGCATCTTCTCGATCGTCTCGGCGTCCTGCACGTACGGTTCGCCGATGTTTTCCTGTACGTCGTCTTTCCAGGCGTATTCCGGACGCTCAATGTCCTTGGGTACTTTCCGGATCGGAGTGGACGCTTGTTGTTGTAGTTTTCCTCGTTTGCTCATGCGCCCCATAGTAGTACCTGCCTACTGAGGTCGAACTAACCCCCGCGCGACTGGTCAAGATTCACCAGCATCGAGTTCGTCAGCGCGACTGCTGCCTCCGAGCCGCCGCCAAGCACGACCAGGGCTGCGAACGCTATATCGTCGTCAACTCGGTAGCCGGTAAACCACGAATGGGAACCCTGGTTGATTTCGGCCTCACCGGTTTTGCCACGGATATCACCACCGGCGGTCATTCCTGCCGCCGTACCACCCGGGGCTGTCACGGCCGCCATCATTTCCTGGAGCTGGTGCCATGCCTCATCCGGCATACGAGGCGCAGACTCGCTCAGCTCGGTCTCCTGTCCCTTAATCAGGTACGGGGTCGGCATTGACCCATTCGCAGCTGATGCGGCCACAAGTGCCATGCCGAACGGGCTTACAAGGTCGTGGCCCTGCCCGTATCCGGCCTCTGTTCGGTCGAGTGGCTCCTCGCCTACCGGGATGGAGCCGGTGATGGTCTCCAGGCCAGGGATCTTCATATCGAGTCCAAGCCCGAACTGCTTGCCGATATCCCGAAGTTCACCAGGGGCGAGCTTCGTCGAAATGTCGGCGAATGTCGTGTTGCACGAGTGCGCAAATGCCGACTGTAGTGAGACGTTGCCGAGGGAGAATCCGGCGTAGTTCGTCACGGTCCTGCCGTACAGGTTCATGGTTCCCGGGCAGGGCACGGTACTACCCGGAGTAAGGGCCTGGCGCTCGAGGCCCGCCGCAGCTGTGATGATCTTAAACGTTGAGCCTGGCGGGTACTGGCCCATCGTCGCAAGGTTGCCCTCACGGTCAGCCTCCCGCGTCTGCGCAACAGCAAGCACCGCGCCATTGGACGGGCGGATAGCAACAATCATCGCCTGTCGTCCGGCATACGGCTCGAGCGCCCGCTCTGCAGCCAGCTGCACGCTGTGGTCCAGGCTGACCTCAATCGCGGGTGCAGGAGCCGGGGCGTGGCGTTCAATATCCTCCAGCACCGCGCCGTGCTCGTTGACCACGCTCACGCTCCAGCCGGCATCACCAATCAAGTCATCACGAACGAGCTCACCAACGCGAGCGAGCATATCCGGCGCGAAATCCGGCTCGATATTCACCATCGCCGCTTCCTCGTTGATGCGCACTCCCGGCACGGAGCTAAACGCAGCCTTGGCGGCATCACCGAATTCGGCCGGCACCATCGCAACTGAGTACGTGCCCTGAGCCTGAAGGAGGCTGTTCTCTAGTTCATCCGCGGGAATCTCGGGCACCGCGGAAGACTTGCCACGGGCATCTTGGAGGAATGCAGAAATCCGGCGAGCGGTGTCCGGGATGTCGCGCACGGCGTGCTTTTCCACCAGGATGCGGAACGCTGTCCCGGGTCGCAGCAGTTCTACCCCATCGGAAGAAACGACGCTCGCCTTAGATGCAGCTACGGAACGCAGCTCCAAGTGTTGCTGCGCGCCCAGGCGCGGATGCAAAATGCTGGGCTGCCAACGAACGGTCCACTTCTCGCCAATCTGGGTCAGCGTCATGTGCGAGTCATACTCGACCGTGCGTTCTTTCGGCAGGCCCCACTTCAAGTGGTACGAGACGGTAGCTAGGTTGTCACTCTGGTTAACGTCGTTGATCGTCGCCTCCAGCGCCTCAGCTTGGAGCCCTTCGACCGTTTCTTGGAATGATGCGTTGGCGTCGGAGGGGACGTCGACAAGATCTTGAAAATTAGACCCGTCAAGACTCACGAGGGCGTCAAGAAACTCACGAGCGACGGGCTCAACATCATTCGGGCGCGGTGTGCAGGCAGTGGCCAGCGCGCCCGTAAAAACTACGCTTAGGAGCAAAGCGAGGAGACGTTGCATGGACCTAAAGTACCAAGACCACAGCGAAACGTCGCCTCCGCCACTCCCCGCGAGCAGACTATCTAGCGCGTAACCTTGACTTCCGCGCGTGCGCCCTCGACCTCCTCGAGGCCTTCTTCCTCAGCGATACGCTGAGCGTGGGCGATAAGGGTCTCAACGATCTTCGACTCTGGAACAGTCTCAACGACCTCGCCCTTCACAAAGATCTGTCCCTTGCCGTTGCCAGAAGCCACGCCTAAGTCAGCGTCGCGAGCCTCACCAGGTCCGTTCACAACGCAGCCCATGACGGCGACGCGCAGCGGGTACTCCATGCCCTCGAGACCTGCAGTCACTTCCTCAGCGAGCTTGTACACATCCACCTGTGCGCGGCCACAGGACGGGCAGGAGACAATCTCAAGCTTTCGCGGGCGCAGGTTCAGCGACTGCAAAATCTGGTCGCCGACCTTGATCTCCTCCACCGGGTCCGCAGAGAGCGAAACGCGAATCGTGTCGCCGATGCCCTGTGAAAGCAGCGCACCAAATGCGACGGAGGACTTAATAGTGCCCATGAACTTCGGGCCGGCCTCAGTCACGCCGAGGTGCAACGGGTAGTCGGTCTTCTCGGCGAGCTGGCGGTAAGCCTCAACCATGAGAACCGGGTCAGAGTGCTTCACGGAAATGGCGATATCGCCGTATCCGTACTCCTCGAACAGGCCAGCCTCATAGATCGCGGATTCAACCAACGCCTCAGGGGTGGCCCGGCCATACTTCTCCAGCAGGCGCTTATCGAGCGAGCCACCGTTGACACCAATGCGAATCGGGATACCAGCGTCCCCTGCAGCCTTAGCGACTTCCTTCACACGACCATCAAACTCTTTAATGTTGCCCGGGTTCACTCGCACGGCAGCACACCCGGCATCGATCGCTGCGAAGATGTACTTCGGCTGGAAGTGGATGTCGGCAATCACCGGGATAGGTGACTTCGCCGCAATCGCTGGAAGAGCATCTGCGTCAACGGTCTTCGGGCAGGCAATGCGCACAATGTCACAGCCCGCGGTAGCCAGCTGCGCGATCTGCTGCAGCGTAGCGTTAATGTCGTGCGTCTTCGTCGTGGTCATGGACTGGACCGTGATCGGGTGATCCGACCCAACTCCCACACCGCCAACCATCAGCTGACGAGTCTTTCGACGAGGTGCGAGCGTTGGCGCTGGGCCTTCAGGAATACCTAAACCGATGGGAAGATTCATAGTTGCTTACTCTAGCACTGCTACCCAAACAGCTTGATTGGGTTCACCACATCCGCAAGCATCACAAATACACCAATCGTCAGCAGTGCAGCGGCCATCGCGTATGTCACCGGCATCAGCTTGCGGTAGTCCGCAGGGCCACCAGGCTCGAGCCCCCGCAACCTGCGATGCGCATCCCTAATCTTCTCATACAGGACTACTGCTATATGCCCACCATCCAGGGGCGGCAAAGGAATCAAGTTGAACAGCGCGAGGAAGAAGTTGAGACTCGCCAACATCATCCAGAACATCGACCACATGCTTTGTTGCGCTAACTCCCCGCCTGCGCGAGAAGCGCCGATGACACTAACTGGACCGTCAAGCTCTCGCTCAGCACCAAAAATTGAAGCCACAACACCAGGAATCTTCGACGGGAACGCGATAAGGCCCTGGACAGTCGCATTCAGCATCTGGCCCGTAAACGCAGCCGTAGCTGGCACAGCCTCGAGCGGACCGAACTGGCGCATCGCGTCTTCCACTGGCGCGCTTGTGACACCGATCGCCCCCGCTTCAAAGGACGCACCGGTCGCTGGATCGATCCTGGACACGGTCGCGAGTGGAACTGCAATATCAAGCTCTTGCTCGTTACGCATCACAGTAAGCGTGACTGTTTCCCCCGGACGCTGCATCACATAATCCCTCAACGCGGGGAACGTAGTGAGCTCCTCCCCATCAACGGCGAGTAGCTTATCCCCTTCACGCAAACCTGCATCATAGCCAGGACCATTACCGGTGCATTCTCCCAGATGAGTCTCATCAATCTGGTCGGGAGCGCACTGCAGCTCACCCACAGTTGGTGTCCGGTCGGCGTACGGGTTCGGAATCGCCGCGAAGATCGCCACGAAGTACAGCACCACAACGCCGATCAGTAGATTCATGGCGATGCCGCCACTGAGCACCGCAATTCGCTGCCACCACGGCTTGCGGTACATCGCAACGGGAGCTTCCTCCTCAGTGACAGGATCCTGCGCGGTCATCCCTGCGATATCGCAAAATCCGCCGAGAGGCAGTGCCGCAATGCCGTACTCCGTCTCCCCCTTCTTGACGGACCACACTTTCGGCCCAAAGCCCACAAAATATCTCCGCACGCGCATCCCAAACGCGCGTGCGGTAAACATGTGTCCGGCCTCATGGAGCGCGATAGAGACTGTAATACCCAGGGCAAAAAGTATGATTCCTACAACGCCCACTCGCTGCTCCTTGCCTTTCAGGCTGGTTTACAGCTGGGCGATTACTTCCTTTGCCGCCCGGCGTGCACCAGCATCCACGTGAAGAATATCTTCGATAGATGTCGGCGCAAAAGCAAACGCCCCTGCCGCGTCAAGGACATATCCAATCACGTCAACGATGTGCGGGAAACGAATCTTGCCTGCAAGGAATGCTTCCACCGCCACCTCATTCGCAGCGTTGTACACCGCTGGGTATGGGTCCCCCATCGCTGAAGCTTCCCGAGCGAGACGCACGGCGGGGAAAGCTTCGTCGTCGAGCGGCTCAAACGTCCACTCACTTGCCTGCGAAAAGTCCAGCGCTGGCTGTGCACCCGGGATACGCTCCGGCCAAGCAAGAGCGTGGGAAATCGGCAACATCATCGACGGCGGCGAAGCTTGCGCAATCGTCGCACCATCGGCAAACGTGATAGCCGAGTGCACAATCGACTGCGGGTGCACCACGACATCAATAATGTCGGGCGCAATACCAAACAGCAGCGTCGCCTCGATCAGCTCCAGTCCCTTGTTCACCATCGTGGCGGAGTTCAAGGTGTTCATAGTGCCCATCGACCACGTCGGGTGCTGCCCGGCCTGCTGCGGAGTTGCCTCCATCATCTGCTCGCGGGTCCACCCCCGGAACGGGCCTCCCGAAGCAGTAAGGACGAACCGTGAAACGTCAGCACGGCTCCCTGCGCGCAGGCATTGGGCCATCGCAGAGTGCTCAGAATCGACCGGCACGAGCTGTCCAGGCTTCACCTTCTCCATGACGAATTGACCGCCAGCGACCAGCGATTCCTTGTTCGCCAGAGCTAGCACGCCATCCTTGCGAAGCGTCGCAAGCGTCGACTCAAGACCGGCGGAACCGACAAGTGCATTTAACACGATGTCTGCATCTTGCATTTCAACAAGAACCGCAGCGGCGTCCTCACCTGTGATAATGACATCACCCACAGCGCGAGAAACGTCTTTCGCAGGGTCGAGCTGCTGCACTGCAATTTGTTCTGGGCGCAGATTGAACTCCTGTGCCTGTTGGATAACAAGCTCAGGGTTGTGCCCTGCTGCCGCGATGCCGACAACCTCAAAGTCTTCAGGGTGCTTCCGAATGATATCGAGAGCCTGTGTGCCGATAGAGCCTGTCGATCCAAGAATCAGAACCTTTTTCACAACCTCCATTGTGGCACGTCACGGCAAAAATAGATACTTAGTTTCTCCTTAAAGTATTTTTGACCACCGCTCGTCGTGGTGCATACACAAGATGTGCACATACGACCGTGGGGATACTCTGTCATTCCCATCACCACACATCGCACCCACAGGCGCACCTCCCCCGCTGGCCCTCACGTACATGATGCGAAAGTTTGAACTCATTGGGGGCTACACAGTGCCATCGCGCCCTGCAATATGAAAAGATAATGCACAGTACACACAGATTTAGCATGTCCGCCGTCGGGCGCATACACAATAGTGCGAACCGATGCGGACGACTACAGCTCAAGGAGAATGGCAGTGGCTCACCCTCAGGACAAAGCTCCACAGGTATATAACGGCGTTTCTGAAGCTGACGTCCCTTCCGCCCGCTTCGGGTGGAGCGCGTTCAAGCCGCGCACGATTCAACTCGCAGGGTGGATCTCGGTGATCTTCTTGCTCGCGTACAACTTCGGTAACCACCACGGCCACGTAGAAACGATTTGGCTGCTCGCATTTGCAGTTTTGATTGCAGTTGCACTGATTTTCCACGGACTGCAGCCGAAGCTCAGCCAGGTTCGCACGGTCACCTCGCACAACAAGCCTGCTGGCCACAAGGAGCCGGACTGGATTTACGCACAGCAGACAATGACCGGCCCATACGCCGAGCTCGATGAGCGCGAGCTGCGCGCCCTCAACATCGATCCGGCGCGTCTCAATACACTGCGCGGTGCACAGCAGCAGAGCATTCACTAGTTTCGCGCTTTACACCGAATAGCAATAAACGGCGCCACCCCACTCACAGGTTGAGGGTGGCGCCGTTTTCGCGCACCTAAACTCGGCGCAACGTCACTCGCCTTCCGCCGCGAGCTGCCCGCAAGCCGCAGCGATCTCCTGACCCTTCGTGTCACGGACAGTGCACGTCACACCCTGCGCAATCACACGACGAACAAACTCATCCTGGCGCGCCTTCGGGGACGCGTCCCACTTCGAACCCGGAGTTGGGTTCAGTGGAATGAGGTTGACGTGTACCAGCGGCCCTAGCGCCTGATGCAGCTTCCTGCCGAGCATGTCAGCGCGGAAATCGTGATCGTTGATGTCACGAATCAACGCGTACTCAATCGATACGCGGCGCCCTGTTGTATCCGCGTAGTAGCGGGCTGCGTCCAGCACATCCTGCACGGAAAACCTATTGTTCATCGGCACCAGTGTGTCGCGCAGCTCGTCATCAGGGGTGTGCAAGGAAACCGCGAGCGTGCAGGAGAGGCCTTCGTCGGCAAGCATTCGAATCTGCGGCGCGAGACCAACTGTTGACACAGTGACGTTGCGCTGAGAAATCCCGAATCCCTGCGGCGCTGGACTCGTGATCTGGCGTACTGCGCTGACCACGCGCTTGTAGTTCGCCAGCGGCTCTCCCATCCCCATAAAGACGATGTTGGAAAGACGGGAGCCTTCCTCCTGCATCATGGCTGCTGCAGCTCGCACCTGATCGACGATCTCCGCAGTTGACAAGTTTCTATCGAGACCGCCCTGACCGGTCGCGCAGAACGGACAAGCCATTCCGCAACCCGCCTGTGAGGAGATACACAGCGTCGCGCGATCCTTGTACCGCATCAGCACAGACTCCAGGAGAATGCCGTCATGCAGCCGCCACAACGTCTTGGTGGTGTCCCCCTCATCGGTCTCTACCCGACGTACTGGAGTCAGCAGCGTCGGAAAAAGAGCCTCTTTTACCTTCTCGCGCTGCGCGGCAGGCAGATCCGTCATCGTGAGGGGATCTGCTTCAAACTTGCCGTAGTAGTGGCGCGCAATCTGGTCCGCACGGAACTTCGGCAGACCAAGGGACTTCAGGGCCTCGATGCGCTCTTCGCTCGACAAATCAGCGAAGTGCTTCGGCGGCATACCAAACTTTGGGGTCAGAAGTGGCAGTGTTGGGGTCTCAGTCATAATTGCCCCATCTTTGCACGTTAGAACGGATTCATCAATGCGGAAGCGCTGAGCAGAATGTACGTTGCGCACGCTGCTGGCAACATACCGTCTAAGCGATCCATGATTCCGCCGTGTCCAGGCAGTATCTGGGACATATCCTTGATACCGAGTTCACGCTTGAATTGGCTTTCGACGAGATCACCCATAGTGGCGCACATAACCAGTGCGGCACCCAAAAGGATCCCCATCCACCACGGGCCCTTGATCAGTAGCGTGACCACCGCGACGCCTGCAATGATCCCGAATATCATCGAGCCCGCAAATCCTTCCCAGGACTTCTTCGGGCTTACAGCCGGCGCCATCGGGTGCGCACCAAACATCACGCCAGCAGCGTATCCCCCAACGTCAGACGCCACCACACAGCACATGAACGCGACAATGAACGCTGAACCACTGACGGAGCCTTCGTCGATAAGCGAAACCATCGCAGCGAAGCTTCCAAACAGTGGAATCCACGCCAGGACGAACACTCCCACGGCGGTGTCGCGGAGATAGTTGGTCGGTGTCTGGTGCCTGCCATGGTCGAACAGCCGCCAAAACATCAGGAACAGCACTGTGAACGCGAAAGCGCCAACTACGCCAGCGGTTTTGTAGGCGGCGGAGGACCACACCATGATCTGACCGAGGATGATCAGCAGCGTGCGCGGCTGCTGGTAGCCCGCTTCCCGCAAACGGGTAAGCACCTCCCACATCCCACCTGCTACAGCGATGGCGACAAGCGGATACCAGGCCATAGGACCAACCCACACAGCAGCGATCACCACAGCGCCGAGGATGACCCCGGTCGTGATGGCGGCTGGCAGATCGCGACCCGCATCATTTTTCGGCTTGGGCGGCGCGATGCGGGGCCAGCCCGATGGTCCTGACTGATCTGTCGAGTGTTTCACGTAGCGGTGCTTTCTATTCATCGAAAGGTCTGCTTAGACCTCCATCAGCTCGGCTTCCTTGCGCTGAACTAGCTCATCAATCTGTGCCACGTAGCCCTGGGTGGTCTTGTCCAGTGCCTTTTCTGCGGTCTGCACTTCGTCCTCGCCGGCGTCGCCGTCCTTCTGGATCTTCTTCAGTGCTTCCATACCGTGGCGGCGGACGTTACGGATAGCGATCTTGCCGTCCTCACCTTTCTGCTTGGCCTGCTTGACCAGGTCACGGCGACGATCTTCCGTCAGCTGTGGGATCGTGACGCGAATGACTTGCCCGTCATCGGTCGGATTGACGCCGAGATCAGAGTTGCGGATGGCAGTCTCAATTTCCTTGAGCGTTGACATGTCGTACGGCTTGATCAGCAGCATGCGTGGCTCCGGAACAGAGATCGTCGCCATCTGGTTGATCGGGGTTGGGGCACCGTAAAAATCAGCCATGACGCCATTAAACATGGCAGGGTTAGCGCGACCAGTCCGAATCGTTACGAGGTCATCGCGGGTGAAATCGACAGAAGCGCTCATACGCTCTTCGGCATCAAGCAACACGTCATCAATCATTTTTACTCCACTTCTTCTGTACAAAGCGTTCGGGACAAATAAGTCGCACACTAATCTACCAGCGTTTCACTCCCAGCCGTGTCGTGGCTTGACGGGGAACGGCAGAATTCAAGGCAAGTTACGCCTAGACTGTCCCCATGCTTTACTCCCCCGCCAGTGCCGCGATGGTCTATACACACCCGACTCCATTGCGCACTGCTGAGGGCCGACTTTCATCGTGGCAAATCCCCATCAAAGACGGAACGGATGTCGCTGGAATGCCCACCACGCACGGCAACCCGTCACGCAGCGTCATCGCGGAAGAGCACAGCCCAATCGTCGCAGCACTGCTTGAGTCTGGGGCAGCCATCCCTGGAAAGTCACTGACAGCCGAGCTAGGGGCGACGTGCTACGCCGAAGAAGTCCACTCACCACTTTTAGAGTCCCCCATGTTCCCTGGGTGCACGCCCGGTGGTTCTTCAGCAGGCGCCGGAGTGCTCGTGGGCAGTGGGCTGTACCGTGCTGCACACGGCACGGACGCTGGAGGGTCCTTGCGAGTCCCGGCTGCAGCCTGCGGTGCCGTTGGTTACAAGCCTGGAACACGCGGGGCAGTCGCGAATGGTTTTATCACGCGCAGCGTCGCAGACCAGTTTGAGTTGTACGGACATCACCCCACCGCGGTACGCAAACTGCGCATCGGAGTACTTATCGACGGCCTCTTCGCCAACACCACTGTTTCAACGAGCCGCGGTGATGCCCTTGAGGCCGCTGCACGTGAGCTCGGGAAACACCATGATGTAGTGTCTCTTCGCCCCTATGCGGATGCACAATCAACGTTTGAGCACTTCAGACACCGCATCACGAGCAGCTTCCGCAACGTAGAGCCACTCGACAATCACTACCTCGCATGGATGCACGCACAAGGTTGCGCAGTAACTCCAGAAGAACTATTTTCAGCGAATGACCACTTCGCGCACCTACTAAGACACGTACAGCACGAGTGGGACGTCGATATCGTGCTCACCCCCACGATTGCGTTTGATCCCCCACCAATTGGCTACTTCTCTTCCCTCGCCCCGGATGAGAGCTTTTACCAACAAACAGTGTGGACGCCCTGGTGCACGCTGTTCAATGTGATGGGCAGCCCCGCTGTCGCAGTCGGGGCGCTCCACCTTGGGTCAGTCACAGTTGGCGGACGCGCGCTACTTTCGGTAGCGCGCACCGTCGAACATTTTGGGCTGCCCGATTAATTCTTAGGAAACAAGGGTACCGATCTGCTCGCCGGATACCGCGCGGGCAATGTTGCCTTCCTTGAGCAGGTTGAACACGAGGATCGGCATGTTGTTGTCCATGCACAGCGAAAACGCGGTGGCATCGGCAACCTTGAGTTCCTTTTCGAGCACCTCGCGGGGAGAAACCTCGCTGTAGAGATGTGCGTCTGGGTTGGTTCGAGGGTCGTCGTCGTAGACTCCGTCAACCCCCTTCGCCATCAGGAGCACCTCGCAACCAATTTCCAGGGCGCGTTGCGCGGCCGTGGTATCCGTAGAGAAGTACGGCATGCCCATGCCAGCACCGAAGATGACGACGCGCCCCTTCTCCAGGTGCCGCACTGCACGAAGCGGCAAATAGGGCTCAGCGATCTGCGCCATGTTGATGGAGGTCTGAACGCGGCAGTCGACGCCCTTCTGCTGCAGGAAGTCCTGGAGCGCCAGGCAGTTCATCACCGTGCCGAGCATGCCCATGTAGTCGGAGCGTGCACGGTCAAGGCCACGCTTTTGCAGCTCTGCACCGCGGAAGAAGTTGCCGCCGCCAATCACTACCGCTACTTCGGTTCCGGACTGGGCGACTTCGGCAATCTGTGCAGCAACGCTTTCGACGACGTCCGGATCGATACCAACCTTTCCACCGCCGAACATTTCACCGCCCAGCTTGAGCATGACGCGTTTGAATCCTGTGCGGGTAGACGCAAGTTCTGACACTGTGAGGACACTCCTTGAGAGTTGGCCAATTCGAGCCGTAGAGGACAATTCTGTTCTCGACCGATCTTAGCGATCTCAGTCCGGTTTGTAGCAACCGGGTATAAAGAAACCGCCGGCCGAGGGTAACCCCTCAACGCCGACGGTAAAAGCATCAGGCTTATGCCTGGCCAACCTCGAAGCGAACGAAGTCGGTGACCTCAATGCCGCTCTCCTCCGTGAACTGCTTCACGGTCTTCTTGGAGTCAGCAAGCGACGGCTGGTCCAGAAGAACAACGTCCTTGAAGAAGCCGCCCATGCGGCCCTGGACGATCTTCTCGATAGCTGCCTCAGGCTTACCCTCGTTGCGGGTGATCTCTTCCTGAACAGCGCGCTCCTTCTCGACGACCTCGGCCGGAATATCCTCTTCCTTGAGGTAGCGAGCCTTCATCGCAGCGATCTGCAGCGCAACCTGGTGTGCAGCCTCAGCGTTGTCGCCCTTGTAAGCAACCAAAACGCCAACAGCTGGTGGCAGGTCAGCGGAACGCTGGTGCAGGTACTTCGCCAGCTGCTCACCCTCGATGGTGGCAGCGCGGCGCAGCTCCAGCTTCTCGCCAATCTTTGCGGAGAGGCGCTCAAGAACGTCGTGGGCAGTCTCGCCGTCGACATCAGCGTTTGCCAGCTCCTCCTGGCTGTTTGCCTTCGCTGCTGCAGCAGCGTCAGCAATCTTGCCAGCGATGGTCTTGAACTCGTCGTTCTTAGCAACGAAGTCCGTCTCCGAGTTGATTTCGACGATGGTGTTGCCGGAGACAGCGACGAGCCCCTCGAGAGCATTGCGCTCTGCGCGCTTGCCCACGTCCTTTGCGCCCTTGATGCGGAGCAGCTCGACAGCCTTCTCGAAGTCGCCGCCGGTTTCCTCCAGCGCCTTCTTGCAGTCGAGCATGCCGGAGCCGGTGGTTTCGCGCAGCTTCTTTACGTCAGCAGCAGTGTAGTTCGCCATATTCGGGCGATCCTCCTCGTACAGTAGTGGATAAATACGTCGTAAAATTATGCTTCAAGCAAAACACCCCACGCCCAATTCGCGCCCATAATCCAGGACGTGAACAGGACGCGGGGTGTCACACTCGCTTATGCAGGATACACGTTTCGCGCGTCCTGCGAGCGGAGTTACTTAGCCTGCTGAGCTTGCTCTGCAGCGCGAACAGCGTGTGGCTGCTCGACTGGTGCAACCTCCTGTGGCGCAGCAGCTTCAGCCTCAGCAGCTGCCTTTGCAGCGTCTGCAGCGGAAACCTCAGCGGATGCGGCTGCCTGAGCAGCGGCCTCTGCAACCTCTGCCTGGTGCTTAGCGTCGGTGTCGCCTGCAGCCTCACGTGCGGAAGCCAGCTGACGCTCTTCGCGCTGCTGCTTACCAGCGATGACTGCCTCGCCGATGATGTGGGTCAGAATCTTGACCGCGCCGATGGCGTCGTCGTTACCCGGGATTGGGAAGTTGACGTCGTCCGGATCGCAGTTGGTGTCAAGAACAGCAACAACCGGGATACGCAGCTTCTCTGCCTCGTTGACCGCGATGTGCTCCTTGTTCGTGTCAACAACCCACAGAGCAGAAGGTGCCTTGGTCATGTCAGCGATGCCACCGAGGACACGCTCGAGCTTCTGGCGCTCGCGGGTCAGCATCAGAACTTCCTTCTTGCCGCGACCTGCGTAGCCGTTCTCAGCAGCGTCCATAGCCTGGAGCTCCTTCATACGGGCGATACGCTTGGAAACGGTCTGGAAGTTGGTGAGCATGCCACCGAGCCAGCGGTGCGTTACGTATGGCATACCAACGCGCTGAGCCTCTTCCTGAATAGGCTCCTGCGCCTGCTTCTTCGTACCAACAAACAGGATCGTGCCGCCGTGTGCAACGGTCTCCTTGACGAACTCGAAAGCCTCGTCAATGTAGGTCAGCGTCTGCTGCAAGTCGATGATGTAAATGCCGTTGCGGTCGGTGAAGATGAAGCGACGCATCTTCGGGTTCCAACGACGCGTCTGGTGGCCAAAGTGGACACCTGCGTCGAGGAGTTCGCGCATGGTTACAACTGCCATGGGAATTTCTCCTTTGGAGTAATCTCGTTCGGTTAATGTTCATGTACTGCAAGGGTTTTTATCCCTCGCCCTAGCACCGCACCCGCTCAACGCCCTCATACTGTGGGACCAACGCTGAGCTGGCGTTATTCGGCGCGCGTAGTCAACTTCGAAAAGTTGCCTTGCCAAGCATAGTCGACTATCCCTCGATTACCTAATTTGACCTGCACAAACCCTGAGCTTTATCCACAGGCCAGTTTTTCTCCACAGGCTGCATGCCCACAGCCTTGTCCACTACCGCGGTTTCAGGGCTCAATGGCAACATGCACATGTTCACACGCTTACTCGCGGCCATTGCTCCCCTACTTTGCACGTGGTGCTTGGCGCCTCAGGCTCTTGCGTACGTCGACCCCACCACGGGGCTGCCCTACGCAACCCGGATTACACGGCCCGCAGAGATCCCGGAGAAGAACTGGATGCCGGGGCATCGCGGGGTTGATCTTGCGCTACGCGTCGGAGCCACTGTTCTAGCAGCAGACAACGGGACAGTCGCTTTCGTGGGCAAGGTAGCAGGCACACCCATTATCAGTATTGATCACCCAGATGGCATCCGTACGACGTACCAGCCTGTACACGCGCGTGTGCGGCAAGGCGACGAAGTAAAACTCGGCGATGCGATTGGGACGCTGGCACGGCCGACGGGGCCGCAGGCACATCTCCAGGACGGGCTGCACTGGGGCGCACTCATTGCGAAAGACACCTACATCAATCCGCTTTCCCTCTTATCGACGCCCACCATTCGGTTGAAGCCGACCCGTTAGAGGCTCATGCCCTGGGGTGCGCTTGGTTGTAAATCTGCGTGAGCCGCTGTGAGGAGACGTGCGTGTATATCTGCGTGGTTTGCAGGCTAGAGTGCCCGAGCATTTCTTGCACCATTCGTAGGTCGGCGCCGCCTTCAAGCATTTGCGTAGCCGCTGTGTGTCGCAACGAGTGCGGCGTGATACTCGCCTGCCCCGCTTGCAGCCCGGCGCGCTCGACGATTCGGCGAACTTGGCGTTGGTCGATGCGCTTTCCCTGGGTGCCAACGAACAGCGGTTCGGCCCCCGCGTTAGCACTATTGGCGAGGGCTGGCCGGGCGTCGTGAAGCCATGTGGTGAGTGCCTCGTGTGCGTTGTTTCCGAAGGGAACGATGCGTTGTTTGTTGCCTTTGCCAGTGACTTTTGCGGTGTTGGTATGGAAGTCGAGGTCGTCGATGTTGAGGGCGACGAGTTCGCCGACGCGGATTGCGCTGGCGTAGAGCAGTTCGAGGATGGCGGTGTCGCGGATGTCTTCTGGTGTGTCGCCGTGGGGGCGGATGAGTTCCTCGGTAGCGGGGGCGCTGAGCACGGTGGGTAGTTTGCGCTGTTCTTTCGGGGTGCGCAGGCGGGCTGCTTCGTCCTTTGCGATGTAGCCGTGTTGATAAGCCCAGGTGGAAAAGGCGCGCGCGGATGCGGTGCGGCGCGAGATGGTGGAGCGGGCTTTGCCTGCTTGGACTGCGTCGGCGAGCCAGTGACGTAGAGCGTCGATGGTGAATGCGTTGAGATCTGATGTGTACGGCGCGAGTGTGGTGAGATCCGATCTGTAGCTCTTGTAGGTCGCCGCGGCGCGGTTTTTGACGTGTTGGCAGTAATCGATGAAGTCGTCCACCGCGGTAAGAAACTGGGTGGACGACTGATCGTGGCTGCTACTCATGCTCCGTATTGTATCGGTGCCTTAGGGTTTGGCTGTCTCGCTTCGTCGCCACAGCTGGCCTTCCCGCTGGATCAGTCCCTTGCCTTGCAGCTCAATGAGCGTGTTGATGGTGACTTGGAGGGATAGCGCGGCGGCACCTGCAATCTCCTCCGCTACAAGCCCGTCGCGATGATGCTTTGGCGCGGCATCGTAGATGCGCATCTCGGTGCGGGTCAGGAGCTGGAGGGGCGAAGCTACATTGTTGTCCGCAAGTTCTTGTTCTGCATCCAGTCCGTTCTCGAGGCGGATCGCCTCGTGGACGTAGGTCGCGTTGAGCACCATCGTGGCCTCCCCCTTATAGATGGCGAGGTTGGTGCCGACAGATCCGGCGGTGGTTATCGGCCCAGGTACTGCGAGCGTCCCGCGTTGGTAGTACTGCGCCCAGCGCAACGTGCTAAGTGCTCCGGAGCGGTAGGCGGCTTCTATTACTAGCGTGGCCTGTGTGAACCCAGCGACGAGTCGGTTCCGGGTGAGGAAGCGGTGTCTCTCAGGGGCCATGCCAGGGCTGTATTCGGTGATGATCGCTCCCCCTGCCGCCACGATGCGATCAAATAGCTGTTTGTGGCGCCTCGGGTAGGTGATACCCGGCCCGCATGCGGCGAACACCACAGTTGGCAGTCCCGCCTCGAGGGCCGCATCGTGGGCTGCCGCATCAATACCGAGTGCACCGCCGGAGACGATAGTGTATCCCCAGCGCTTCAGTCCATGCACGATGTCACGGGTGGCTGAATGCCCATATGCGCTCAGCGCTCGTGTGCCGACGATCGCGATCGAGTTTTCCAATAGCTCCGGCAGGTTGGTATTGCCTCGAACCCAGAGGGCGTGTGGCGGAACCCCGTCTGCACGTATCGGAGCACCTTCGCCATCCCGACTCATCTTTGCGCCGAGATTGAAGGAGTCATAAATCCGTTCGCGAGGCCACTCGGGCGATTCCGGTGTGATAAGTGTGTACCCATGCTCCGCTGCAGTAGCTAGGTCTTCTGCTGGCTGGTCCCAGGTGTATCTCGCATCGGTGTCGGCGGCCAGGTCACCGAGCCAGGGCGCTCGTGTGCGCACGCCTTCGGCGATTTCGTCAGCGGTATAGCCTTCGTTTCGCAGTGCCCATAGCGCCGTCGACGGACCCTCGATGACACGGTTGAGGTAGGCCCATGATTCAAGCGCGCTCATGCCGATACCTCCTCATGTGCTGAAAGCAAGGTCTGGTCGTCCCGAAGATCGACGGCCTCAGCGACGTGCCCGAGGTGGGGGCATTGTGCGCCAGTGAGATCGGCCAAGGTCCACGACAATTTCAGGATGCGGTCGATACCGCGCTGGCTGACCTCCCCGCGCGCAAGCATCGAGGAGAGGAACATCATCGCGGAATCTTCCGCCGGGAAGTATCGACGCAGCCACGGCCCCGGCACGCGCGCATTCGTCAACGCCCCGTTCGTGTGTTCCTCGCACGTCCGCCACCGATGTGCCGCACGGTCCCGTGCCTCTGCCACACGCTGGGCGATGGCCGTGGAAGACTCTGCCCCGTTTGGGTTTAGCACGGCGTTATCCAGCGAAGTCCTGCAGACAATGTCCAGGCGGTCCCTCAGCGGACCCGAAATACTTCGCGCATACCGCGCACGCTGCGCCCCGGAGCACCGACAGCGGTTCGCTGGTTTTCCACACGGGCATGGGTTCATCGCGAGGATGAGCTGGAAGTCGGCTGGAAAGATGACGTCGCGGTTGCTGCGTCGCAGGCGCACCTCGCCTTTCTCCAGGGGAATGCGCAACGCATCGAGGGTAGCGGACGCGATCTCAGAGGCTTCGTCGAGAAACAGCACACCGTTATGGGCTTGACTGACCGCGCCGGGGCGAGGAATCCCGCTGCCTCCCCCGATGAGTTGCGCCTTGGAAAGCGACGGGTCCGGCGCGATGAACGGGCGGTGCGCAATCAGCTCTCCCCCGGCGATCCCGGCAGCTGCGTGAATCGCTGTGGACGTGACCATTTCTTCGACGTCCATTGCGGGGAGGATGGATGGGAGACGCTCTGCAAGCATGGACTTGCCTGAGCCGGGTGGTCCGATCATTAGCATGTGATGCGCACCGGCCGCGGCGACTTCCATAATCCTTCGCTCGGGGCCTTGCCCTGCGATGTCTGCGAAGTCCGGCTGTCGTCCTTGCTCAATGCTTGGCGCACCCACAGAAGCTACTTCAAGCACCTCTTCCCCGACCAGCCACGCCCACACCTGCGCCAGCGAGTCCGCCAGCACGATGTCTCCGCGTGACACGAGCTGTGCCTGGTGCTCGTTCGCGCGCGGAACCACAATGCGGTCAATTCCACCCTCCTGAACAAGCAGCTCCTGGGCCGCCAGCAGCATCGGCAGCACTTCCGGTACAGGCCGCAAGCTGCCATCCAGCGCCAACTCTCCTACAAAAAATGTTCGCGATAGTGCCTGTTGAGCGCGTGGATCTAGGCTCCCCATCACCGCCAACGCAATCGGCAAGTCAAACTGCGAACCAGCCTTCGGCAGGTGCGCCGGCGACAGCGACACCATCGCCTTCGTCTTCGGCCACGGCAGTGAACTATTACGGCAGGCGGTACGGATTCGCTCGCGGGATTCTTTCACGGCAGCATCGGCGAGCCCAACAATATGCATTCCTGGTAACCCTGGCCCGACGTTGGCCTCCACGCGTACGATGCGCGCCCGAATGCCCTCAACCGTGGCACTCAACGTACTAGCAAGCGGCATCTTCGACCCCCATGATGAACTCAAACTCGAAGCCGCCCTCGTGATACATCGCCTCCACGACGTCGAACCGGACTTCGTAGAACCCCTCAGCGCTGCGCAACCACTCAGCAGCCGCGTTACGCATTGCCATCATCTTCTTCGCGTGCACCGCCTCAACCGAACCAAACCCCGGTAAACGACGAGTTTTCACCTCTACGAACACCACGGTGCCGTAAGAGTCCTGCATAATCAGGTCAATTTCGCCATGCCGTAATCGCACCCGCCTGCCAAGGCACGTGTAGCCCAACGCTAAATACTCCTCCAGTACGGCATCTTCCCCTAGACGGCCAAGCTGGTACTGGTCCATGCACGGTTTCTGCATAACTTCGTTCCCTTCTTCACATCCTTGTTCGTTTGCACACACCTCCAGGCGCACCAGAGGCGTAAGTGTTTAGACGCAAAAACCCCTCCCGCGGTTCCTTACAGGCAACACGCGGGAGGGGCGGAGGGGACGTCGAAACGCAGACTACGAATTAGGGAACGTGATGTCCGGCTTGTCTAGCTCCTCGATATTGACATCCTTGTACGTAATTACGCGGACGTAGCGCACAAAACGCACCGCGCGGTACATGTCCCACACCCAACAATCCGACATACGGACCTCGTAGTACACATCGTTGCCGTCTTTGTGCGGGATCAACTCGACAGCATTCGCAAGGTAGAAACGACGCTCCGTCTCCACAACAAACGAGAACTGGCTCGCGACGTCTCGATACTCGCGATACAGCGACAGCTCGACGTCAGCCTCGTAATTGTCCAGATCCTCAGCACTCATGCGGTGCCCCCTTCGTAAATCTCAACGGCAGTTCTCACGTTGGCATAACTATAACGATGTTGCGGCGTCGCCCCGTGGCGGCGCACCGCATCCATGTGCGCCTTCGTGCCATACCCCTTGTGGCGCTCCAAGCCATACCCCGGGTACTGCTCCGCGTAGCCATCGAGGAGACGGTCGCGGCTCACTTTAGCTAGCACACTGGCGGCGGCGATGCACCGGGCACTCGCGTCACCGCCGATAATCGGCAGTTGTGGTACGGGCAAACCCGCGATATGGAAGGCGTCGACAAGCGCGTACCGCGCCTCCGTCTCTAGCTGCGCAACTGCGCGCCGGGCCCCGTCAATGTTGGCATGCTGCACTCCGCGGTGATCAATCTCGCTGGCGGGCACGTGCACGATCGAGTACGCGAGCGCGTGCTGGCAGATGATGTCAAAGAGTGCTTCTCGACGCTTCGCCGTCAACTGCTTGGAATCCGACAACCCCTCAAGTTGCCGTATCGGCTGCGCTGGTAGCACGCACGCGGCGACTGTCAGTGGCCCGAAGCAGGCGCCCCGGCCGGCCTCGTCAACCCCGACGACTGGTCCGAGCCCTGCTTTTTCGAGCGCCACCTCATACGTCCGAAGCTGCTTCAAACGACGCACCACAGCTCACACACCAAGCGTAGGGCTACTGCTGGATCGCCGGGTCGTCGACGCCACCAAAACGCTGGAGTGGGAACACAATCGCAAGAACTTTTCCGCGAAGGTTCTCCTCCGGGATCGTGCCCTGGTACTCATCACCAAGGTGGTAGCGCGAATCAGCGGAATTCGTGCGGTTATCACCCATCATGAAGTAGTTCCCCTCAGGGACAGTTACCGGGCCGAAATAATTACCACCGCAAGCGTCGGACCCAGTCTCAGGATCCACCGGGTAGTAGTTCGGCTGCAGCGTGTACGACTGGTCGATTGGCTTGCCATCCACCATCACCGCCGGATCCCCCTCCTGGCAGGACACCGTCTGGCCCCCCTTCGCGATGATGCGCTTGACCAACGTGTTCTCATCCTTCGGCACCAGCCCCACCCAGGAGGACACCTCCTGCAGACCGGCAATGGCCGGGTTGTCGGAGCGGTTAGTGACGAAGCCGGTATTCCACGAGTCAGTCCCCTTAAACACGACAACGTCACCCGGCTCCGGATCAGAGAAGTAGTAGGACACCTTCTCCACGAAGATGCGATCACCCTTGCCGTCCTGCCCATGCAACGTCGGCTCCATCGACGCAGAAGGAATCACATAGAGGCGGCCAATGAATGTCTGAATAATGAAGATGAACACCAAGGTGAGTACAACAACCATCGGGATTTCGATGTACCACGGCATGGATTTTTCTTCGGATGCGCTCTTTTCGTTCACCCGCAACACTCTAGCAGCGCAACAAAACACCCCGCACCTTACGAAGCGTAAGTGTGCGGGGTGCTGTGCAAGAAGCGGGTATGCGCCTAGCGGCGCTCCTTGATGCGGGCAGCCTTGCCGCGCAGGTCGCGCATGTAGTACAGCTTCGCGCGACGTACGTCACCCTTGCGGACGACCTCAATCTTCTCCAGGTTCGGGGAGTGTACTGGGAAGGTACGCTCAACACCGATACCGAAGGAAACCTTGCGGACCGTGAACGTCTCACGGATGCCGTCACCCTGACGACGAACGACGAAGCCAGTGAAGACCTGGGTACGGGTGACCGAACCCTCGATAACCTTGACGTGTACGTCGAGGGTATCGCCCGGACGGAAGTCAGGGATATCGTCGCGCAGCTGGCCTGCGTCTACAAGATCAATAATGCCGTTGCTCATTGAAGCAATCCTTTTCGTTTCTGGACAGAGGACCCTAGCGGCTTTTTCCACAGGTGGACGCTCGGCTGGTTCATGTCGCTTACAATAACCCGCACGATTTTACATGCGAGCACGTCACTTCCCAAATCCGGCACGCTTGAGTGCATCCGCCATCGAACCGCCCTGCGGCGCACCTCCAGCGCGACCTCGCTGGCGCTTCCCACCCTGACGGCTCGGCTTCTGCTGCGGCTTCTTCCCGCGTGAAGACTCACGCTTCTGTTCGCTCCCCGGCTCATCATCCAGGCGCAGCGTGAGGCTAATTCGCTGGCGCTGCACGTCCACCTCGAGGACCTTCACCTTCACCACTTCACCCGAGCGCACGACCTCGTGCGGGTCCTTCACAAAAGAATGGCTCATCGCAGACACGTGCACGAGGCCATCCTGGTGCACGCCGACGTCCACAAACGCGCCGAACGCGGCGACGTTGGTGACCGTCCCTTCCAGAATCATGCCCGGCTGGAGGTCAGACACCTTGTGTACGCCTTCTTTAAAAGTGGCCGTCTTAAACTCCGGACGCGGATCCCGGCCCGGCTTTTCCAACTCGGCAAAGATATCCGTGATGGTTGGGACGCCGAAGGTGTCGTCGGCAAAGTCCTGCGGACGAAGACCCGACAGCACTCTGCTGTTACCAACGAGTGCCGCAGTGTCCACCCCAGATTGCTGAGCGATGCGCTCCACAACGGGGTAGGCCTCCGGGTGCACAGCGGAGCCATCAAGCGGATTCTCTCCACCTTGGATGCGTAGGAAGCCGGCCGACTGCTCGAAGGCCTTCGGCCCAAGTCGCGGCACCTTCTTCAGCTCCTTGCGCGAAGCAAACACACCATGTTCATCGCGGTAGGCAACGATGTTCTTCGCGATCGTCGGCGTCACGCCAGCGACTCGTTCCAGCAGCGGTACCGACGCCGTATTGACGTCCACCCCGACTGAGTTCACCGCGTCCTCCACCACGGCGTCCAACGACTGCGCGAGCGCCGCCTGATTCACATCGTGCTGGTACTGCCCCACGCCAATTGACTTCGGGTCGACCTTGACCAGCTCCGCAAGCGGGTCCTGGAGGCGCCGCCCAATCGAGACCGCGGAACGCAGTGACACATCCATGTCCGGAAACTCCTGAGCCGCGATCTCAGAAGCCGAGTACACCGACGCACCCGATTCCGACACCACCACCGGAACAGGCCTGCGCCCGCCCGCTGCTGCGATCATGTCCGCGACCTCACGTGCAAGCTTCTCCGTCTCCCGCGACGCCGTGCCGTTACCAATCGCGATGAGCTCCACGCCGTGTTCCGCCACGGTGGTCGCGAGCACCTGCACCGCCTGCTGCCATTGGTTCTGCGGTTGGTGTGGGAAGACGATCGCGGTTGCGAGCACCTTCCCCGTGCCATCTACGGTCGCTGTTTTTACACCGTTCCTGTAACCCGGATCCAGCGCCAGGGTCGCGCGTTGACCGGCAGGAGCGGCCAGCAGCACATCGCGAAGATTCGTACTGAAGACGTCCAGAGCCGCCTCATCCGCGCGCTCCTTCAGACGCATCCGCGTATCCAAGTTAGAAGAGACCTGCAGCTTTGTCTTCCATGCCCACCGCACGGCCTTCGCCAACCACGGGCTCTTTTCACAGTTAAGGTCGAAACGGTTCGCGATCATCCCCTCGTACGCCGCGTCATCTCCGGCGTCCAAATCCAGCGAAAGCACGCCTTCCTGCTCGCCTCGCAGCAGCGCTAAAATGCGGTGCGACGGCAACGAGGCGAATGGCTCGCTGAAGTCGAAATAGTCGCGGAACTTCGCACCCTCGTTCTCCTTGCCTTCGACGACGCTCGAACGCATCGTTCCGGACTCGTACACCTTGTCGCGGACCTCGCCGACGAGATCCGCATCGGTGGCGATCCTGTCAACTAAGATCGCGCGGGCACCGTCCAGCACCGCTTTCGTGTCGGCGAACCCTTCACAGATATAGCGTGCCGCCTCTGTCTCGGCGTCGGCCGAAGGGGCGTCAATAAGCGAGTCAACGAGCGGCTCGAGACCGGCCTCACGCGCGATATCCGCCTTGGTCTTCCTGCGCTTCTTATACGGCAGGTAGAGATCCTCGACGCGCGCCTTCGTATCCGCACCCATGATGAGCGCCTTGAGCTCATCAGTGAGTTTGCCCTGCTCCTCGATCGCCTCAATGACCGAAGCCTTGCGCTCCTCAAGCTCGATCAAATACGCATTGCGCTGCTCAATGTGACGCAGCTGTGTGTCATCCAAGCCACCGGTAGCTTCCTTCCGGTAGCGAGAAATGAATGGGACCGTATTCCCCTCTGCCAACAGTTGCAGCGCAGCCTCAACGTGGCGTGGCGCTACCTGGAGTTCCGATGCAATGGTCTCAGCAATGAACGTCATTCCGGACATTCTAATGCTTATGCGTTCCCATCCACGAGGCGGGTCGATCCGTACCAGTAGGTACCTCTGGGCAGGCCTGCAACCACCGCTTGCGTCGCAGCGTCCAGCTCGAGCACGGTGCGGCCGCGCACCTCGAGCCTGCACAAAGACTCAAGAGGCGGATGCCCCTCCTTCAACAGGTAATCGGTCTCAAGAATCGACTCATCCTCGCAGTGCGGGCCGATCGGCTCCAGTGAGATTTTGGGCTCGCGGTAACCAGCCTTGCGCAACGCACGGGCCAAAGACTTGCGCGCCTTCGGCCAGCGCTTCTCGTCGACGAGCACCTGCATTGCCGTCACGACGTCGCGGCCGTACAGCGCAAACTCGTCATCCTCATCGAGCTCGGCGGCGTCCAATAGCTCCGGGCGGACTTGCTGCGTGCGCAGCAGCGATGCATCACGTCGGTAGCGCTCCACCTTGGCGTGATCACCCGAAAAGAGCACGTCAGGGGCGCCGATCCCGCGCCACGTTCGTGGCTTCGTATAGCTGGGGCCCTCGAGCAGCCCGTCAGAAAAGCTATCGTCCTCGTGGCTCTGCGTATTGCCCAGCACCCCGGGGATCAGGCGGGTGACTGCCTCCGCGATCACCAACGTAGCCACCTCCCCGCCGATCAGCACGTAATCGCCAATAGAGACCTCGCGCACCCGGTACCGCTGCTGGGCGTCAACAAAGACTCGCTGGTCAATACCCTCGTAGCGGCCACAAGCAAACACGATGTGGGACTCGCGCGACCACGCCTGCGCATCCTGCTGCGTAAACGGAGATCCCGCCGGAGTAGGCACAACCAGCAGTGGTTGCTCAGCAGACTCGCCTTCGCGGACATCACTAACTTCATACGGCCGCGGCGCGACGGCGTGAACCTCATCGTGGCGGGCCTTGTCATTGCGGTGCGGTGCGGCGGAACGCAACCCTTCACCTTCGTTGCCAGCTGCCACGGCATCAAGCGCCTCACCCCACACATCCGGGCGCATCACCATACCAGGCCCGCCGCCGAGCGGAGGGGCGTCGACAGACTTATGTACACCAAGCCCCCACTGTCGAAGATCATGCACGCGGACGCTCACAATCCCCTGCTCAATCGCCTTGCCCAACAACGCGTGGCGCAGCGGCTCAAGGTATTCGGGGAAAATGGTGACAATGTCGAGCCTCAAGGTGTGCCTAGACATCGAGCAAACCCTCTGGCGGGGTGATGGACAGGAAGCCCTTCTCCAGATCTACTTCGGGCACAATATCGCTCACGAACGGCACGAGGACCTCACGGCCGTCGTACTCAACCTCCAGAATCTGGCGCCCCGGCGTATGCATCACACCTGTGACCTGCCCGATCTCCTCCCCTTCAAGACGCACATTCAGTCCAATCAATTCGTGATCGTAGAACTCATCCGGGTCCGCGTCCTCCCCGCGTTCAAGCGGCGCCGCGAAGAACTTCAGCCCTCGCAGCCCCTCAGCGGCGGTACGGTCCGGCACCTCTTCGAAGCTGAGCAACAGGCGTCCTTTGTGCGGGCGGGCCGTCGCAACGGTGAGTTCAATTTCCTTCCCCGTTTGCGTGCCGCGCAGCTTGCTGCCCACTGCGAAGCGGACCTCGGGCTGGTCCGTGTGCACTTCCACCGCGACTTCGCCCTTAATACCGTGAGTCTTCACGACCCGACCAATCAGTAGCTCCATGCTCAATTACCCTACTTTTCGACGCCCACTTCGCAAACAAAAACGGCACGCCCTCCGACCACACGGATCGGGAACGTGCCGTTGCGAGGTTCGGATTAGTCCTCGGACTCCTCAGCTGGGGACTCCTCTTCAGCGGACTCCGCAGCCTCAGCAGCTGCAGCTGCCTCAGCCTCTGCGGCAGCCTTGGCCTCAGCCTCTTCCTTCGCCTTCTTGCGCTTCTCGGTGATCGCCTCAGCGGTCGGGCCGTTGTTGGCCTCCTCGAGAGCCTTGTTGAACAGGTCAAGCTTGGATGGCTTCTCCTCAGCAACCTTGAGGGTGCCCTCAGCACCGTCGAGGCCCTTGTGCTTCTGCCAGTCGCCGGTGATCTTCAGCAGAGCGAGCACAGGCTCGGTCGGCTGCGCACCAACGCCGAGCCAGTACTGAGCACGCTCGGAGTCGATCTTGATGAGGGAAGGCTCCTGCTTCGGGTGGTAGATGCCGATGTTCTCGACAACCTTGCCATCACGACGAGCCTTCGCGTCAGCGATAACAACACGGTACTGCGCGTTACGGATCTTACCGACGCGCTGCAGCTTAATCTTTACAGCCATGAAATTTCTTCCTTTACGGTCACCGGGCAGTACAGACACCCGCCAACACGATAGGCGGGCCGGTTCAACCCTTCTTCTTTACCCTGCGCGTGACTGGTTGGGCGACATCGCGCATCTCTGCACGTGACGGGTCCAACGCGAACGCAGTTTGGTCCTGTTCAAAACCTGCATACACAGATAATCAACCTGAAAGAGGTTACCCCATAGCGAACCAATTCCCAAACAGGACTTGTTATCTAGGCAGATAGTTACCATTTGCCTGCCTGTTGCGGGTATCGTCTTTTCAGTTGCCCGCCGAAAAATAGCATGAAGCGTAATGAGGGCGCGAAACAATCTGAGAGTACACGAGGTTTTTCAGCATGCCTGCACCGAGCACGAAGCGCTCAACCGCATACCGCGTCGACCTTGACGGGCTTCGAGGCTTTGCTATCGCACTAGTCGTCTTGTTCCACGTCTACGTTGGTCGAGTCTCAGGCGGCGTCGACGTCTTCTTGCTGCTGTCTGGATACTTCTTCCTTGGCGGCCAGATCCGCTACGCAATGCGCCCAAACCCAAGCCTCAACCCCTGGTGGCCACTGTGGCGCACTATTCGACGCCTCGTTCCAGCACTTGCGCTCACTGTCCTCGCAACCATGCTTGGCGTGATGCTGCTCGCCCCCGAACTCATGGGCGTGGAACTCTCCAAGCAGTTCACCGCCTCCATGCTGTACTACCAAAACTGGGAGCTGATCGCCCAAGATGCGGATTATGCGGCGGCAAGCCAGGACACGTCTCCGCTGCAACACCTGTGGTCAATGAGTGTGCAGGGCCAGTTCTACGTTTTCGCGATTTTGTTGGGGACGCTGCTGGCCTTCTTGATCTGGAAGTGCAAAGTCCCGGCTGTCGTTGCCAAGCGAGGCGCGATCACGCTGCTCGCCATTATCACCGTTGCTTCGTTCGCATACGCTGCACGCTTCGGCTTCGTCGGTACGGGCCAGAACTACTACTCCACCTTCTCCCGTGCGTGGGAGCTCGCGCTCGGTGGGTTGCTTGCCTTCGTGCCAACCAACCGTTTCCTGCCACAGCGCACAGCCGCGTGGACTGCGGGCCTTGGCGTTGTGATGATTTCGATTACCGGCATCGTCGTCACCACTTCACTCGCGTTCCCCGGCCCTGTCACGCTGCTGCCACTCACTGGCGCCGCGCTGATTGTCATGAGTGGCAACCAGAACTCGGTCTCAAACATTCTGGCGTCGAAGCCGATGACGTGGCTAGGCAGCATCGCCTATTCCCTCTATCTTTGGCACTGGCCGTTACTCATCATTGTCACCCTCGCTGGAGGGTTCGGGACTCCTCCGTGGTGGGTTGGCACCCTCGTCATCGCGGTTTCGCTCGGACTCGCACACGTCACACACCTGCTGGTAGAAGACCCGCTGCGTCAACACCGCAAGCGTCCGCAATCGACCGATACACCGGTTATCGACGCCCGCTCGACGCTGCGCACCCGCACCGGCATTGGCCGCGCAGGCGGCGGCGTGCTGGTTACCGTGCTCGTTGCCACTATTTTTGCAATCCAACCGCTTTGGAATCAGCGCATCGAGGACGCAGACCGCGATCTTCCGGAGGACCTTTACCCGGGCGCCCTCGCCATTGCTGGTGCTGAAGTTCCAGACGTCAAGCCGCAGCCCGATCCCGCCCTGATTGCGGGCATCTACCCACCTATCGGCGTAGACGAGTGCATGATCATGATCCCCCAACCGGCAACGGACATGCCTCGTCCCGACTGCCAGTACGGCGACCTCGAGTCCGACGTCACTGTAGTGATGACCGGCGGGTCCCACATCGAGCCGTACGTCGTGCCCCTCGACAAGCTCGGGAAAGAGCACCACTTCCGGGTCGTTCCGTACGTCCGGCAGGAGTGCCCGATTGTCATCGGCGGTGCCGACAGAGACGAGTTCGTCAGCGATGTATGTGCTCAATGGTCGGAGCTTGCGTTCCAGAACATCGTCGAGATGAACCCGGACCTGGTGATTTCAAACTCCACACGCCCCGAGGGCCACGCGGGCGGTGCAGCGTTTTCCACGGACAAGGTCCCCGACGCCTACGCGAACCTGTGGCAGAACTTCGCCTACTACGGCATCCCGTTCGTTGGTTTGCGCGATAACCCATGGATGTTCACCCCAGAAGGCGATCCTATGGACCCGAACCTCTGCATCGTTGCTGGCGCCTCCGAACGCGACTGCTCAGCACTGCGCAGCACAATCTACGGGCCCGAGGACCCAGCAACCTCGTACCTCTTGCCCGAGAATCACCAGTGGTCCATCGATACCGCTGACTGGTTCTGCGACGACAAGTTTTGCCCGCCACAGCGTGGCAACGTGTACATCTACCGCGACCAGAACCACATCTCGAACGCCTACGCAGCAACGCTCGCTCCGCTTCTGTGGGCTGAGCTGATGCCGATCTTCGAAGAGCCAGGCCTGCTCCCGGGGCCCGCCACGGATCCCACACCGAGCTTGGAGATGGACGCACCCGCTACGCAGTAGCGTGCGAGCACGATAGCAAAGGGCCGGTACGGATGCCCGTACCGGCCCTTCAGTGTTTTGCTGACTACTTCTTCTTGCCCATGCGCTTCATCGCTGCGCCGAAGTCAAGATTGTTGAGGTCAAGCCCCTCCATACCTGGAGGAAGTTGTTCCTGCATCTTCTGCAGATCCTCCATGCCAGGCATTCCCGGCATCTGTGGCATGCCCGGCATCTTCGGGCCTCCACCACGGCGCTTCGCGGGCTTGCGTTTCCCGTTCTTGCCCCTGCGTCCCTTGGGCTTCTTCTTTGTCGCGGAGCGTCCGCCACCCATGCCCGGCATTCCTGGTAGGCCGAACTGGTTGGCCATCGCGCCCATCATCTTCTTCGCCTCGAAAAAGCGTTCAACGAGCTGGTTAACGTCAGAGACTTTCACGCCTGAACCAGCAGCGATGCGCTTCCTGCGCGACGCATTGAGAATCTTCGGGTTCGCGCGTTCCTCAGGAGTCATACCGCGGATGACTGCCTGGATGCGGTCCAGCTGCTTCTCATCAACCATGTCCGCCATCTGGTTCATCTGCTTGCCGCCAGGCATCATCTTGAACAGATTGCCGATCGGGCCCATGCGGCGGATCATCAGCATCTGGTTCAGGAAGTCTTCAAGCGTGAGCTCCCCAGTGCCAAGTCGGCTCGCGGCCTCCTCAGCTTCCTTCTGGTCGAAGACGGTCTCTGCGTGCTCAATGAGTGAGAGCAGGTCGCCCATACCGAGGATGCGACTCGACATGCGCTCCGGGTGGAAGACATCAAAGTCGTCGAGCTTCTCACCGGTGGACGCGAACAGGATCGGCTTGCCGGTGACTTCGCGAATGGACAGAGCTGCACCACCGCGGGCGTCACCGTCGAGCTTCGTCAGCACAACGCCGGTAAAGTCCACGCCGTCTGCGAAGGCCTGCGCAGTCGTGACCGCGTCCTGACCAATCATCGCATCGATCACAAACAGGACTTCATCAGGCTGGACTGCATCACGGATGTTGCGGGCCTGCGTCATCAGCGTTTCGTCAATACCCAAACGGCCCGCGGTATCGATGATCACCACGTCGTGCTTGTTCTGCTTCGCGTGCTCAATACCAGCCTGCGCCACCGCGACAGGGTCGCCGTGGGAAGTGCCCATCTCGTGCTCAAACGAGTCGATGGACGTGCCAGGATCCGGCGCGAACGTTGCAACCTCGGCGCGCTCACCCACAATCTGGAGCTGTTGCACCGCGCCCGGGCGCTGGAGGTCACAGGCCACCAGCAGCGGTGTGTGCCCTTGTTTTGCAAGGTGGCGGGACAGCTTACCTGCCAGGGTGGTCTTACCAGCACCCTGTAGACCTGCCAGCATGATGACGGTCGGCGGTGTCTTTGCAAAGTTGAGGCGTCGAGTCTCTCCGCCCAAAATGGCGGTCAGCTCCTGGTCAACAATCTTGACCACTTGCTGTGCCGGGTTCAGCGCCTCTGAAACGTCAGAGCCCAAAGCGCGCTCTTTCACGCGCTTAATGAAGGCGCGTACGACAGTCAGCGAGACGTCAGCCTCCAGCAGCGCGATCCGAATCTCACGTGCTGTGGCGTTAATGTCAGCCTCGGTGAGCTTGCCTTTGCCGCGCAAGCCTCCAAGCGCTGATTGTAAGCGGTCAGACAGTGACTCGAACACAGTGCGTTGCTCCCTTAACTAATTCATTCTTCGGTAATGAGACAGAACGCACCTAGCCTAGCGCCTTTCCGCCCAACTGTTCACATCACGCCAGGCTATCCCAGCAGAGCATCCACAAAGCTCTCTACTTCAAACGGCGCGAGGTCATCGGCGCCTTCGCCAAGACCCACAAGTTTGACCGGCACACCCAGTTCCTCTTGTACCTGGAACACAATGCCGCCCTTCGCGGTACCGTCCAGCTTCGTCAGCACCACACCGGTGATATCAACGACCTCTCGGAACACTCGCGCTTGCGCAATGCCGTTTTGTCCAACCGTTGCATCCAGTACCAGGAGCACCTCATCAACAGTGGATTTCTTTTCGACGACCCGTTTCACCTTACCCAGCTGATCCATCAAGCCAGTCGAGGTGTGCAGACGGCCCGCTGTGTCGACAAGCACGACATCCGCACCCTCTTGCACGCCGGTCGCCACGGCGTCGAATGCGACAGAGGCAGGGTCTGCGCCTTCTGCTCCGCGGACCGTAGAGGCACCGACCCGACGCCCCCACGTCTCCAGCTGGTCTGCCGCAGCAGCGCGGAATGTATCCGCAGCGCCAAGTACCACCGAGTGGCCCATCGCTACGAGTACGCGTGCAAGCTTGCCCGTCGTGGTGGTCTTACCCGTGCCGTTGACGCCGACTACCAGGATCACAGCGGGCTTGCCTTCGTTCGGCATTGCGTGAATCGAACGATCGAGCTCTGGCTTCGCGGCTTCGATCAGGGTTTCCCGCAGCATTGCGCGTGCTTCAGCCTCAGATGTCACGCCTCGCTCGGCAATCTTCTGACGCAGTGCATCGGTAATGCGCATGGTCAGATCCGCACCGATATCCGCCATGATGAGGGTGTCTTCGATCTCTTCCCACGCGTCCTCGTCGAGGTCGCCCGCGGTAAGAATGCCAAGCAACCCTTGGCCAATCGCGTTCTGCGAGCGCGACAGGCGCCCGCGCAGCTTGCCCATCCGGCCTGCGGCTGGCGCGATTGCCTCGACAGGCTCGGAGGAGACTGGTTCGCTGACAATTGCGTCCTCGGTCGGTTCGGCGCCGTCTTCCAGGGCACGTTCCGCCCCGTCGACCGTTGCTGCGGCTGCGTCCGCTGCCTCTTGTGCTTCTTCGATGTCTTGGTGTTCGACGTCTGCTTCGTCGGAGGCGGGTTCTGCAGGCGCGGGCGCCTTTGGCTCTTCCGCGACCAGTGTCGGTTCCGGCTCCTTCTCAACCTCAGGTTTCGGTTCTACTGCAGGTTCAGGGTCGGCCTGCGGTTCCGGTACAACCACCGGCTCAGGCGCAGGCTCAGACGTCGACCCCTCGTCTACAAGCGGCTCAGGCTCCGGCATTGGCACAGCCTGAGCGGGCTTCGGATCGGAGGGGGCGTCGACACGCGGGATAGGTTCCTTTTCCTTCACTCCTGCTTGAGCGAAATTAAAACCCCCCTTTGCCTGGTAGTTTCCAGACTTCTCCTGCTGGGTAAGTTCTTTCGGCTCCTCGGTCTTTTCAAAGGAAACAGACTTTGCCGATTTCCGTTTATTGCCAACAATGATGATGCCCACAATGAGAATCACGAGCACCACAGCTGCGATTGCAATCCATAACGAGTACGTAGTCATGACTTCCATAGTGCCAAAGGCGCCCAAAAACTGTGTGGAATACCCCATTTATGCCAACAACGTGGTTGAATAAGGTTTATGAATACTCCCCCATTTTTGAAGAATCTGCCACAAGACGTTGCCCAATGGATCCTGCCAGTCCTCACAACACTGATTTCGCTGGCCGTCGGACTTGGCATCATTGCCTCAAGTGGCCAGCTTGGCAGCTCAAAGGTAGACGTGCCGAGCGTTGGCACCGACGCGCCGAAGGAGGCAGTGCCAGCGACTGGTGAGGCGCTCACCACCGCACTGAACACCACCTGGGCACCGCTGCCGTTGTATGACGGCGCTACTGTCCAATTTGTCAAGGAAGATAAGGGCTACGTGCTTGTAGGCGGTCCATGCAACGGCTACGGCGTCGGCTTCACCATTGACGAAGCAACTGGTGCGGTCTCCACGTTCAAGACGCCGACGACGAGGAAGGCATGCCCGTCTGAGGACACCATCTGGGAAAACACCACCAGCGACTTGCTGAAGCAGACCACGAGCCTGAAGGTGCTCGGCCAGGATAAACTCTTCGCAGTTGGTCCTGAGGGAACACTGGAGCTTGTTGTAAAGAACTAAGCCCCGCACCCCTATTTATGCGTCCGGATCGGAGTCAGGAGCTGACCCCGCCGGGCGCATTCTTTGTGAGAGCACCCTCGTTACACCATCACCGCGCATGGTGACACCGTAGAGCACGTTCGCCACATTCATGGTCGGCTTCTGGTGCGTGATCACAATGAGCTGCGAGTCCTGCCGCAGCTCCTCGAGCAGCGCGATCAATCGGCGCAGATTCACGTCATCGAGCGCTGCCTCCACCTCGTCCAGCACGTAGAACGGGCTCGGGCGCGCTCGGAAAATCGCCACCAGAAACGCCAGAGCAGTCAGCGACTTCTCCCCACCTGAAAGCAGTGACAGCCGCTTGACGCGCTTGCCCGGTGGGCGCGCCTCGATCTCGATGCCGGTGAGCAGCATGTCATCTGGTTCCGTGAGTATCAGGCGGGCTTCCCCACCGGGAAACAGCGTATGGAACACACGTGGAAACTCCTCCTCCACGTCGTGCCATGCATCCGTGAAGAGCTGCAGGATGTGGGCGTCGACATCCTCGATGACGTCGAGCAAGTCCTTTCGAGCCTGAATCACATCGGCAAGCTGGGTAGAGAGGAACGTATAGCGTTCCTCAAGCGCCTTAAACTCTTCGAGAGCCAGCGGGTTCACCTTCCCCAAAGAGCGCAAGTCTTTTTCGGCCTGGCGCAGTCGCTGGGTCTCAGTGGACTCGTCAAAGTCTTCTCCCGGCGCGAAGTTCGCGAGCAAGTCATCGACCGAAATACCGAGCGACTCGACGATCTTCTGCTGAGCTTCCTCAAGACGCACCTTCGCCTGCGACCTTGCAATGTCTGCGGCGTGCGCGCGGTCACTCAACCGATTCAGCTGCTGACGAGCAGCGCTGACCTGCGATCGCTCTTGTTGAATCCTGCCCTGCAGCGCAGCAAGCGTGCGCTGCAGCTCATCGCGCTGCGCGGTGGCTCGCTGTAATGCATCCTGGACTCGCGAGATCAGAACCTCCGTATGTTCCTTCACGGCTCCGGCGAGCAGGGCCTGGGACCGCCGACGTGCAACGGCTGCGTCATGACGCGCTTTTGCCTGGCGCTCGTTTTCCGCCTGGCGCCGCAACGCATCGCCCTTCCCCGCAATCGCCTGAGCGCGCTGTTGCGTCTCACGAGCAGCGAGAACCGCTTCCAGTTCGATCGCCTTCGCCTGCGTCAGTTGCTGGGATGCAGCATCACGGGCCTCGGGCGAAGGGCCTTCCGCAGCAGGAGTGTCGTCGATGCGAGAAAGACGCTCCTGGGTTTCCAGCAGTTGCTCACGGCGCTGAGCGAGCCGCTGCTCTGCCTCCTCAAGCTGCTGCGCGGCACGGACGCGCTCTTGCTCGGCCGTGTCCGATTGCGCAGCCAAGCGCTGATGCTCACGCTGCCACGACGCAACCACCGTGTCGTGCTCGCGCAACGCTGCCTTCGCCGCCGCAACATTCACCCGCGCGTCCTCGGCTGCGAGCTGCGCTCCCTCAAACGTGCCCGAGAGCTCCGCCAACGCGTGCTCTGCGGTGCGTAGGTCTCGCTGTGCGGCTTCAACCTGCGCGCTCACCTCGACCGTAGACGCACTCGCGATGCCTACCGACATCCAGCCTTCGCCGAATAGTGCCCCCTCTCGCGTCACAGCACGCAGTCGTGGGTCTGCCTTCACGACGTCCACGCCCTCCTGCGGCGTCTCCACTACAACAACGTCTGCCAACAGGCGCGCCACGGGGCCCGCGACCGAAACGTCGACGTCGAGGTGGTCGAGGAGCCAGTCATAGCACCCGTCGGTTTCAACACGCCACAGCGCGCCGCCGACTGCCTCAACGATGCTGGCACGATCTGCGGATTGCAGCTGCTCCACAACGTCCAAGTCGCGCTCGCCCACCAATGCCTCACTGAAGCCACCAAGCGCGGCAGCCAGCGCTCCTGCCAGGTCAGCAGGAGCCTTCACCAGTGATGCAAGCGCGGGATAGCCCCCGAGCATCTCCTCCGCGGTACGTGTTGGCATTTGGTGCTGCAGCGTCTCTATCTTCGACTGCAGCGTAAACACCGCCCGCTCATGCTCGCGCTGCTGCGTCTGTAGCTCCTGAAAGCGCTGCTCGGCGGCAGTGAGCTCTGAGCTTGCTTGCTCGTACTCATGGACGAGTGGCCCTCGCCGGGCTTCGAGCTCAGCGATCTTCTCAGCTACCTCCTCGGCTTCGCCGCGGGCACTGTGGGCCCGCTCGCTGCTGAGTGAAAGCTGCTCTTCAAGCCGGGTTGCCTCTTGCTCACCTCCGAGCACGGCCTGCTGGTGCGCCTCCTCTTGCGCCACCAGCCGCACAACGCCCTCACGGCGATCCGCTACCGCCTGAATCTGCGCCACGTGTTCGCGTTCAGCTTCATCGAACGCAGCCTGGTATTCGGCAACGTCTTCCCGAACAACCTCAAGTCGCTCCGCGGCTTCCTCGGCAGCCTCAATGGCCACCTCATATTCTTCGTCCGCTGCTGCCGCCCGAGCGAGCAGCTCCTCTGGGTCTTGCCCGTGGTACTCAGTCTGCGTGTTCAGGTTGTGCGCGCGTTCCTGTGCGATGCGCAACGTCGCGTTCGCCCGTTCCTCGAGAGATGACAGTGCAAACCAAGTTTCCTGTGACTCCTGGGCACGCGGCTGTACCTCCCGTTGTTCTTCCTCGAGCTGCGCGTACTGTTCCTCAGCGCTCTCGAGCGACGCGGTCACGGTCTCGACCTGTTCTTCGAGCAGCTTCGCACTCTCGTCACTTTGCGCATGCGCTGCTTGCAGCGTGACCATCTGGTGGCCGGCGAGGCGGAGCCGGGCGTCGCGAAGCGTGGCTTGCACAGTCGCGGCGCGCTTCGCGGCTTCGGCCTGGCGCTCCAGCGGCTTGAGCTGCTTGCCAAGCTCATCTGTCAGATCCTGCAACCTGTCGACGTTGCCTTGCATCGACTGCAGCTTGCGCTGTGCCTTCTCTTTACGACGTCGGTGCTTCAGCACGCCGGCGGCTTCCTCGATGAACGCACGGCGCTCTTCTGGGCGCGATTCCAAAATCTCAGACAGCTTGCCCTGCCCGACGATGATGTGCATCTCGCGGCCAATACCGGAGTCCGACAACAGCTCCTGAATGTCCATCAGCCGGGCTTTCGAGCCGTTAATTTCGTACTCGGAGGCTCCATCACGGAACATACGTCGCGTGATCGCAACCTCCGTGAAGTCCACTGGAAGGTGCTTATCGCTGTTGTCGAAGGTGAGTGTTACCTCTGCGCGCCCCAGTGGCTTGCGATCCCCCGCTCCCGCGAAGATGACATCCTGCATCTTCCCACCGCGTAGATTCTTCGCACCCTGCTCCCCCATCACCCAGGCAAGCGCGTCGACGACGTTCGATTTACCTGAGCCGTTCGGTCCGACAACAGCGCAGATGCCGGGCTCGAACTTCATCGTCGTCGAAGAAGCGAAAGACTTAAAGCCCTTCAGCGTCAACGATTTCAAATGCATTGTGGTGAGTTTACCGTTCGTGGAAGCCTTCCGCCCCACGAGGCTCACCGTACTGCGCGACTACTATGTCCACGTGGCCCGGTCGTTGCGTTGAGGAAGGCTGTTCTTCCAGTAGTCGCTTCAGCGTATCGACGTCCCCTTCGTCGCCTTCCGCGACTACTTCAACGCGGCCGTCGACAAGATTCTTCGCATACCCCTGTAGGCCGAGCTCCAAGGCCCGGCAGCGGGTCCACCAGCGGAACCCGACGCCTTGAACGTGCCCGTGCACAAACGCGGTCATACGAATGGTGGCCATCGGCTACTTCAAACCGCCCTGCTCGTTGTCTTCACCTACGGCGCGGGCCTCGGAAGCCGTGATGCGGTCCTCCAGGCTGCGGCGCGTGACCGGGTCGGAGCCGTCCCAGAACTCTACGTTCTTGACCTCAGGCATCATGTCGCGGTGGAACACCGGGTCGATGCCCTGGACGCGCTGCTCGTTGTAGTTCTTGAGCAGCTTGATGGCGACACCCGCAAGCGGGACGATCGCGATGATGTTGATGATGGCCATCGTGCCCGCCATCGTGTCGCCAAGCGACCACACCAGCGGAATCGAGCCGAACGCTCCGAAGAACACAAAGACGATGACACCGCAGCGGAAAACGTTCAGCACCGTCTTCGAGTCCGAGAGGTACTCAATATTCGCCTGCGCAAGGTAGTAGTTACCGATCACTGACGAGAACGCCAGGAAGAAGAGAATGAACGTGATGAAGTGCGTGCCCCACGCACCCACCGTTGCCGCCAAGGCGGACTGCGTCAACGATGCACCCTGTACATCATCCAAGCCGTAGTTGATCTCAGGGCCGAGCAGCACGACGAACGCCGTAATCGAGCACACAACGAGGGTGTCGAAGTACACGCCGAGCGTCTGCACCAGTCCCTGCTTCACCGGGTGCGATACCGTCGCAGTAGCCGCTGCGTTCGGAGCGGACCCCTGGCCGGCCTCGTTCGAGAACAGACCACGGCGCATACCCCAGACAAACGCCATACCCAGCGTCGCACCACCAACCTGCTTCAGCCCCAGGGCGTGGCCGACGATCAGCGCGATCATCCCTGGAACTTCCTGAATGTTCAGAATGACTACCAGCAGGCCAACCAGGATGTAGGCGACCGCCATGAAAGGAACGACGACCTGCGTGAAGTTCGCGATACGGGTCACACCGCCGAAGATGATGGCAGAAGTCAGGGCAGCAAGGATCACTGCCACAATCAGCTTCAGCGTCATCGAGTCGGAGCCAACAGAACCGCCGACGGCCTCAACGATGGAGTTCGTCTGAATTGCGTTGTACACAAAGCCATAGGTGAACGAGAGCGCGACAGCGAAGATCACGGCGAGCGGGCGCCACCCGAGTCCGCGCGTCATGTAGTAGGCGGGACCACCGTGGTAGTTGCCGCTTTCGTCTTTCGTCTTCCACAGCTGTGCGAGCGTGGACTCAACGAACGCGGTAGCGCCACCCACAATGGCGATCATCCACATCCAGAACACTGCGCCAGGCCCGCCAACCGAGATCGCGAGAGCGACACCAGCGATGTTGCCCGTGCCCACGCGGGAAGCAGCGGAAATGGTAAACGCCTTGAACGCAGAAATACCGCCGTATTCTTCGTCCAAATCGCGCCCGTCGCGGTCTTTGCCCTTCGGGGTCTCAGTGACCGCCTTGAACATTTCCGGAAGCAGTCGGACCTGTACGAACAAGGTACGTAGCCCGAAGTAGACACCCGCAGCAAGCAGGAGCCACGGGACAATGTCCCAGATGATGCCGTTGAGAGTTCCGTCAATGAACTCGGTTGCTTTTTCCATGCGGAGAATCCTAGTCGCAATGACAGGATTATTCGCGATTTTGCTCAGGATCCTGGCATGTTGGGCAGTAATAACTCGACCGCTGGTTCACGACCGTCTTCACAATGGCGTCCCCGCAGCGGGCGCAAGGTTCACCCGCGCGCCCGTAGGCATTCAGCGAGCGGGCAAAATACCCCGAGGCACCATTGACGTTCACGTACAAGGAGTCGAAGCTCGTTCCGCCTTGGGCGAGTGCACGCTCCATGACGTCACGTGATGCGTCGAGAAGCTCGACCGCACTCTCCTGAGCGAGTGTATCTGCCCGTTGCCACGGCGCGACTCGCGCGGCCCACATTGCCTCGTCAGCGTAGATGGAGCCAATACCGCTCACCACGGCTTGATTGAGCAGCACCGTTTTGACGGCCGATCGCTTTTTACGCATCAACGCCGCAGTTTCGTCAACATCGAAACCCGCCTCGAAGGGATCCATCGCGATGTGGCTTGCACGTTCTGGGATGCCATCGACAAGCTCGCAGTACTGCCACGAACCGAATGTCCGCTGGTCAACGAATACCAGCTCAACGTCGCCCATTCTGGCGCGAATTCGCGCATGCGGGCTATCTACGCTGCCCGGCGCGCCGACCAGCATCTGTCCGCTCATTCTAAGGTGCACCAGGAGGCAGGCTCCGTCGGACAGCGTCAGCCAGAGGTACTTGCCACGGCGACCGGTGCCCGTGACGCGGAGCCCGGGAAGAGTTGTTGCCAAATCGACGGTGTTATCCCTGACCGCCCTGGGGTGCGCGACCTCGATGCTGTCGAATGTCCTGCCAACAATGTGCTCGTTCAGGCCACGACGCACGACCTCAACTTCCGGCAGTTCGGGCATCAGCTACGCCTTGTCGTGGGTCTGCTGCTCAAGAACGAGCGCTTCCGGGTGCTTCTGAAGGAACGCCACTGCTTCCCTGGCTGCTTCTTGCTCGGCGAGCTTTTTGTTGTGCGCCACTCCACGTCCGCGGTTTTCACCAAGAATGATCGCGTACGACGTAAATTCGAGGTCGTGCTCGGGGCCTTCAGACGTCGTTTCGTACTCGACCATTGGGATGCCACGTTCCGCGAGGCGTTCCTGCAGCACAGTCTTCCAGTCTTGCCTGTGGCCGTGTGCCGTCGCGTTGTGGAGCTTCTCGTGGAAGAGCTTAAGAATTACGTCGCGGGCTGCTTCGAATCCGTGCTGCCGATAGATCGCGCCAAAGAGCGCCTCCGTCGTGTCGGCGAGGATGGACTCTTTGTCCCTGCCACCGGTATGCAACTCGCCTTTTCCAAGCAGCACGTACTTACCAAGCTCGATGCCACGGGCGACATCCGCCAACCCGTAGCGTGACACAATTGAGGCCCGCATCGGGGAGAGCACCGACTCGGAGCTCGAAGGGTAGATCTCGAAGAGCTTCGTGGCTACGGTCAGACCGAGCACTGCGTCTCCGAGAAACTCAAGCCGCTCGTTATTTGGCAGGTAGTCGTGCTCGTTGGCAAAGGAGCGATGTGTCAAGGCGAGTCGCAACAGTTCGTCGTCCAGATCCACACCCAGCCACTCGAGCAGAGGCGCATGGTCTACTTCGGAGAACGCGCTGTTCCACGCTTCTTCGCCGCTGACGCGATTCTTCTTTGAACGCCGGCTCATAGGAACTTCTCCAATCCAGCCCAGCGCGGATCCACCGCGTCGGTTGCTTCGCCGCTGATGCCGTCTGGTGCCGGAACGTCGCTGTCTTCGGGGCATGCAGGCTGGCAGGTCGGGTTAAACGGCAGTGTGAGGCCAGCTTCGTCGACGAAGGCCTGCTCGAGATCAACCGTTTCTTCCACGATGCGCATGATCTCATCCCCGGATCCTGCGTCTTCCTCTACTTCTTCATCACCCTGGATGAAGTCGTCGCCGTTAGAAAACACCTGGGAGACACGCAGCGTTTCCGTCGGCTGCAGGGTGCGCAGGCAGCGTACGCACTGCCCTTCCAGTACCGCGGTCACGGTGGCGTCGACCATCACGCCAGAACCGAGCGGGGTCACGGTAGCGTCGACGGCCACCTCCTGGCCTTCCGGAATTGCGATCATCTCCGGCCCGATGCGGGAAGGAGCTGGGCCCACGTTGTGGACAACTACCGGCATGCCGTCGCCGTGCAGAGCGTCAGCTACTTGAATAATGAAAGGATTTTTAGCCATAGCAACCCAAACTCTACATCGGTTTTCTTCCGGAAGTGCTACCTGGTTTTCTCTTGTGCGTTCCTAATGCTCGCCGTAGTCGTAACGCTCCGCGCGTTGGCTGCCGCCTGAGACGCCGGCGCCACGCCGGAGCGCAGAACGGTCCTTAGATACTGTGCGAAGCACTGCGGAAAGTGACTCCTCAAACTCCGCAAGCTTGGAATCCACAAACTCGTCGCACTCCCCGCGCAGACGCGAGGACTCCGCGTGTGCCTGCTCGACCAGGCGGTGCGCCTCCTCGTCTGCGCGACGCATGACCTCTGCCTCGGAAACAAGGTGTTCCTGCTGCGCCAAGCCCTCATCAATTGAGCGCTGGTATTCTTTCTGACCGTTTTCAACCAGGCGCTGAGCTTCTTCCTGTGCTCGCGCCACGGTGGCTTCCGCGTCTTCGCGTGCGCGGCTGACCATATCGCGGGAGTCCTCTTCAGCGTTGGTCACCAGCATGGTCGCGTGGGACTGGGCGTCGTCAATCATTTCTTGAGACTGCTCGTTTGCCTCATCCATAATGTGCTTCGCGTCTGCATTGGCTTGAGCCACCAAATCGTCCGCGCGTTCCTGTGCACCATGCAAGATAGCGTCCTGCCGGTCGAGGACATCTTGAGCGTCGTCCATCTCATTCGGGATTGCGTCACGAATATCGTCTAACAGCGCAAGCACTTCGTTGCGCGGCACGAGGCAAGAGCTTGATATTGGCACGCCGTAGGCCTGCTCGACGATTTGGACGAGTTCATCAAGTGCTTCAAAAACGCGATACATGTCGGTCATCGTACCCGAGAACCACTGCGCTGAGTGTGCAACACAACGGAAGGTATGCACTACACTTTGCCCTCATGGATGAAGCATTGCGTACCCCAACCACAGTCACCATCGCCCCAGACGCATTCAAAGGCACGGCGTCGGCTGAGCAGGCCGCAACGTGGATCGGAGAAGGCGTCCGCGAGATATTAAAGGACGCAACCATCAAACTCGCCCCAATGGCCGACGGCGGCGAAGGCACCTCCGAACTGTTCAAGGGCGAGCGCATCACCCTGCCCACCACGGACGCCGCGGGGCGCCTCACGGAGGCTACCTACACCTATGATGCCGCTTCAACCACAGCGTTTATCGACGTCGCTGCCGCCTCTGGGCTACCCGCCGTCGCAGATTCACCAGTTCCGTTGACCGGCGATACCTACGGCACCGGAGTGCTCATCGCCGACGCACAAACCCGTGGCGCAACACGGATCGTGCTCGGCTTGGGCGGCTCGGCAACCACCGATGGCGGCACCGGCATTCTCGTAGCCCTTGGCGCGAACCCCGTCGACGCTGAGGGCTATCAACTCAAGCCTGGCGGCGGCGACCTCGAGCGCCTCGCGAACCTCGATACCGCAAAGGTCAACATTCCCGCAGGCGCGCTCGACTGGGTACTACTCACCGATGTGGATTCGCCCGCCACGGGACCGGAAGGCTCCGCCGCTGTATTTGGACCTCAGAAGGGCGCTTCCGAAGAAGACGTGGCCAAGCTCGACCGCGGGCTGGCCAGGCTGTGCGAAGTAGCAGGTCTCGACCCCACTACCCCGGCCTTCGGGGCTGCGGGCGGAATCGCGATCGGCATCACCTGGTTATCAACGCTCCTGCACGGCGATGCCAGCCACGTCTCCATCTCCCCCGGTGCGCCCGTCATCGCGAACGCCAGCGGGCTCGCAGATCTTATCGCACAGTCCGGACTCGTCATCACCGGCGAGGGACGCTATGACGCCCAAACCGCCGCTGGCAAGGTTGCCAGCACGGTAAGCGACCTTGCCGCTGATGCAGGTGCCGTCTGCGCCATCGTCGCGGGCAGCTTCGACGCTGAGCCCGCGGGAGGAACCATCGCGGTGCCCCTAGAAAATATCGCGGACACCAGCGAACAGCTCCGCCGCGCGGGACGCGAAGCCGCTATTCGCTACCTGAATACCTCGACAGCCCAGGGATAAAGCGCCGGCGACTCAAACTGGTCTTGCTGCTCGAGCGCCACGGGGTCTGCCGGAAGCTGCACCCGGGGAGCCAGGATCCGCGACAGGCCCATCGCCAGACTGTTGAGGCTCCTCGCGCCCTCAACTTCAATGTCGTAACGCTGGATCGCAGCACCGTCCTCCTCGGCGGACACCTGCCTATCCTGCAGGTAGGTTGACTCCAGTTCCGAAACGACGTCCCCTGGCAACGCCACGTGCGGGGTGTGCACGACGCTTCCCGTTGTGAGCTTTTCGCGCCGCACCAAAATATCAAGCGCCCGCTGGTATGCCTCCGCCAACTGCGTTGCCGACGCGTCTGGGGCAAGCACGTGGAACTGAATGATCGCCATGACGAACAGGCTAATACACCGGGGAGTACCCTAGCAGGTATGACTTTTCCAGTGCATTCGTATCGCGACGCCCTGACCACCATGGCCGACGGAACGATCAAGCAGGTCAACCCATTTTCTGGTACCGAAGTCTGGACAGTCCCAGGCCGCGGAAACCGGCCCCTTTCCCGCCCGACCGGCACCCCGCACCCATTGAGCGAGTCAGACTTCCACGAGCACTGCAACTTCTGCGACGCCCACCAGCTGCGCACCCCGCCCGAGAAATCGCGCATGGTGCGAACTCCTGACGGCTGGGAAATCCGGCGCAATTCCATGCCCGAAGAGCTCGACACCACCACTGCCGAGTTCCGGCGCGTCCCTAACCTCTTCGAAATCGTCTCCTACGACTACTGGGCAAAAAACTACGGCTACACCATGTCGAAGTCGCAGCAGGAACACATGGACCGCTACCTGGCAAACCCTGCTGGCAAAGCACACGTACTGGACATCGTGCGCACCCGCCTCAAAGCCTCCGGGGAGAACCCCGACCGCGACGAAGCATCGCTTCTCGAGATCGCGCCCGCGTACTTCGGTGGTGGCCACGACGTCATTATTTCTCGACACCACTTCGTCGACGGCGCCACCGACGATACCCAACTGGCAAGCTCAGGCACCCTGACCGAAGACGAACACGATGCCTTCTTCAGGTTCACCGTCGATTCCCTCCACGACCTCGTCGTCAAGAATCCCTACTCTCCGTATGTCGTGGTTTTTCAAAACTGGCTTGCACCGGCTGGTGCCTCCTTTGACCACCTGCACAAACAGCTCGTCACTGTCGACGCGCGTGGCGTGCAAGCAGATATGGAAATCGCCAAGCTACGACAGAACATCAACATGTACAACGAATGGGGCCTGAATTACGCGTTCTATCACAACCTCGTCATCGCGGAGAACGATTACGCCATCGCTATTGCAGGCATTGGGCACCGCTACCCCACCGTGTCTATCTACTCCAAGTCCGCGACCTGTGCCCCCTGGGAACAGTCGGAGGCGGAGGTACGCGGAATGTCCGACCTCGTGCACGCTATCCATGCAGCGATGGGACCTGACGTTGCGTGTAACGAGGAGTGGCACTACAGGCCTGTGGATCTGGATCTACCTATGCCTTGGCGAGTGAACATTAAGTGGCGCATTTCGACGCTTGCTGGCTTCGAAGGCGGCACCAAAATCTACGTCAATACGCTTTCTCCGTTTGATATTCGCGACAAAATGGTAAATAAACTCTACCGGCTACGCGACACGGGAACTGTGACAAAGTCACTGCGTATCGCCACTGAATGTGCTCCGTCACGCAACTCGTTACTCTATAACCCAGTCCTTTAATCAAAAGTTGTTTATACCTTCCTCACAAAAGACTGGTATTACTTAATGGTGATGGTAGTTAAGCAAGCACGTGCGCAGTGACGCACAGAGGGACGCACATGAGCAACATCAACGATATTCTCAACAGTTACGTCGTTGACGAATCGTGGCAGCGTGCATTCTACGAATTCATGCACACTACGCCCGAGCTGTCGATGCAAGAAGAGGAAACGCACGAGCGACTCCTCGCCGAGCTCGCACAGTTCGACTGCGAAGTCGTTGCACCCCTCGGAGGCTACGGAATCTGCGCGATCTTTCGCAACGGTGACGGGCCTTCCGTACTGTTCCGTGCCGACTTCGATGGACTCCCAGTTACGGAAGCCACCGAAGTTCCATACGCTTCAAAAAAGAAAGTGCGTCTTAAAGACGGCACTAGCGTCGGCACCATGCATGCTTGCGGCCACGACATGCACACCACCGCGCTTCTCAGCATGTGCAGCTTTATAGACAACACCCGCCATACATGGCGCGGAACGTTCATCGCGCTGTTCCAGCCAGGAGAAGAGCTGGGGGTAGGGGCAGAAGCGATGGTCAACGACGGACTTCTTGAGCGCATTCCGCGCCCGGATGTCTGCTTTGGCCAACATGTAATGCCCGGACCTGCGGGAACCGTGATGTCAAAGGCGGGTCCCCAGTTCGCGGCATGTGACTCCATCAGGATTACGATCCCGGGGCGCAGTGCGCACGGCTCGATGCCGCACAACGCCATCGACCCAACGTTTACGGCCGCGATGATCATCGCCCGTTTGCAAGGGCTCGTTGGCCGGGAAGTTGATCCTTCTGACTTTGCAGTTGTCACCGTTGCTAGCCTGCACGCTGGAACAACGAACAACATTATTCCGGACGCTGCGGAGCTCGTACTCAACTGCCGCTTTTATCAAAATAAGACGAAAGCGCAGATGTATGCCTCCATCGAGCGGGTAGTTCGCGCAGAGGTGCAAGCATCGGGAGCCACTGAGGCGCCAACGTTCGAGTATTTCGCTCACGGTGAGCTCATGAGCAATGACGCCGAGGTGTACGCCAAGGTCCGCCAGTCTTTCGACGCCGTCTTCAAGGATTCATCTGCTGACGCCACTCGGAAAACAGTTTCGGAGGACTTTCCAGTTATTCCTTTGGCGTTCGACGTGCCGTACTTCTACTGGCTGATCGGATGTACTCCGAAAGCGCAGTGGGAGAAGGGCGTCGCGGCAAACAGGGTTGCGGAAGATATCCCCGTCAACCACATGCCGACCTTCTTACCGGACTACGCCCCAACGGTGAAGGCAGCTACCAACGCCGGACTCACGGCGGTTCTGACGTATCTTGCTCAGCCGTAACGCCGTTACGATTGAGCTTGACGCATTCCAATTCGATACATCAAGAGATCTGAGGTTTTTATGAAGAACACTGTAGGAACATCGGTACCGGCACTGCAGGACACTGTCGTCGGCCATGTTCGTGGTTTCTCTGGACGCAACCCGCAGGCATCCACCAACAACAAGTTCTGGACCGGGCTCTCGGCCGCTGTTGTTGAGCAAATTGCTGACAAATGGGATGCAACCCAAAAGGCATACTCGGCAACACGCCAGCAAGCGTACTTCTCCGCTGAGTTCCTTCAGGGCCGCGCACTGCTGAACAACCTTACGAACCTGGGCATGGTGAAAGAAGCTGAGGCAGCTGCTGCTGAACTCGGCCATAACCTGACCGATGTTCTTGAGGCAGAGCACGACGCCGCGCTGGGCAACGGTGGCCTTGGCCGTCTGGCTGCATGCTTCCTTGACTCCGCAGTGACGCAGGACTACCCGGTCACCGGCTACGGTCTGCTCTACCGCTACGGCCTGTTCCGTCAGGAGTTCGTCGATGGCTTCCAGAAGGAGCACCCGGATTCCTGGAAGGAGTCGTTCTACCCATTCGTTGTTGAGCGCACATCCCAGGAGCGCATCGTGAAGTTCGACGACATGACGGTTCGAGCAGTACCGTTCGACATGCCGATTACCGGCTACGGCACCGATAACGTTGGTACCCTTCGTCTGTGGGACGCATCCCCAATCCACGAGTTCGACTACGATGCGTTCAACTCGCAGCGTTTCTCCGACGCCATCCTGGAGCGCGAGGCTGTCCACGACATCACCCGCGTGCTCTACCCGAACGACACCACGTACGCTGGCAAGGTGCTCCGCGTCCGCCAGCAGTACTTCTTCGTCTCTGCTTCGCTGCAGGAGATGATCGACAACTACATCGAGCACCACGGCGAGGATCTGAGCAAGTTCCACGAGTACAACTCAGTGCAGCTCAACGACACCCACCCGGTGCTGGCGGTTCCGGAACTCATGCGCCTGCTCATGGATGAGCACGGTCTGGGCTGGGATGAGGCGTGGAACGTCACCACCCAGACCTTCGCGTACACGAACCACACCGTGCTCCAGGAGGCTCTGGAGACTTGGGACGAGTCCATCTTCAAGCAGCTGTTCTGGCGTATCTGGGAAATTGTCCTGGAGATTGACCGCCGCTACCGCCTCGACATGGAGTCCCGTGGCATTGGCCCGGAGGACGCACACCACTACTCCCCAGTCCACGACGGCAAGGTGCACATGGCGTGGATCGCCTGCTACGCTTCGTACTCCGTGAACGGCGTGGCTGCGCTGCACACCGAGATCCTGAAGCGCGACACACTCAACTACTGGTACTCCATGTATCCAGAGCGCTTCAACAACAAGACCAACGGTGTCACCCCACGTCGCTGGCTGCGTATGTGCAACCCGCGTCTCGCATCCCTGCTCGACCGCCTGTCTGGTTCTGATGAGTGGACCACGGACCTGTCCAAGCTGAAGGAGCTGCGCAAGTACGCTGATGATCCTGCAGTGCTCAAGGAACTGCGGGAGATCAAGGCTGCTAACAAGCAAGACTTCGCTCGTTGGATCGAGCAGCGTCAGGGTTCTGTCATCGACCCGGACTCCGTCTACGATACGCAGATCAAGCGTCTGCACGAGTACAAGCGTCAGCTGATGAACGCGCTGTACATCATCGACTTGTACTTCCGTATCAAGGAAGACGGCGAGACCGACGTACCGAAGCGCACCTTTATCTTCGGCGCGAAGGCTGCACCTGGTTACACGATGGCAAAGGGGATCATCAAGCTCATCAACGCCATCGGCGAGCTGGTGAACAACGACCCAGTCGTTTCGAAGTACCTGCATGTGGTCTTCGTGGAGAACTACAACGTCTCCCCTGCTGAGCACATCATCCCGGCAACGGATGTTTCCGAGCAGATCTCGACGGCCGGCAAGGAGGCGTCGGGCACCTCGAACATGAAGTTCATGATGAACGGTGCGCTGACCTTGGGCACGATGGACGGCGCAAACGTGGAAATCGTTGACGCTGTCGGTGAAGAGAACGCCTACATCTTCGGCGCTCTCGAGGAGGATCTGCCTGAGCTGCAGCGCTCCTATGACCCGAAGGCTACCGCCGAGCAGACCTCAGGCCTGCACCGTGTGCTCAACGCACTGGTCGACGGCACCCTGGACGACTGCGGCACCGGCGCGTTCCACAACATCCGTGCTTCCCTGCTCGAGGGCTTCGGCTTCGACGAAGCTGACGTCTACTACGTGCTGGGTGACTTCGCGGACTACCGCGCAACCCGCGACCGCATGGCCAAGGAGTACTACGAGGACCCAGATGCATGGGCACGCAAGTGCTGGATCAACATCTGCGAATCCGGTCGCTTCTCCTCTGACCGCACGATCCGCGATTACGCGAACGAGGTCTGGAAGATCGAGCCGACGCCGATTAACTAGCCTGTAGCTCCTACTACAAAAGGCCTGCCGCTGTTGCTTCGCGGCAGGCCTTTTGCATGTCCCCTTGTATGTAGCGAGCTACAAGCCGAGATGAAAAACACCCCGGAGCAGCTGCCCGGGGTGTTCTCCGATTTGGAACTTAGTCTTGTTCCTCTTCCTTCTTCTTCGACCAGTAAGCCTCCTCGCCCAGCTGGTGGACGTGGACCGTGTTGGTCGAGCCTGCAACTCCTGGAGGGGTACCTGCAACCATCACCATGGTGTCATTCTCCTGGTACTCATCCATCGCCAGCAGGTACTTGTCAACGGTGGCGATCATGTCATCCGTGCTGTGCACCGGCGGGCACAGGAAGGTCTCCACGCCCCAGGTCAGTGCGAGCTGCGAGCGAACCTCCTGCTTCGGAGTAAACACGAGCAGCGGCAGGTCTGGGCGCAGGCGCGCGACGCGTCGAGCGGTGTCGCCAGTCGCGGTGAACGCCACGATTGCGCGTGCGTGCAGACGGTTTGCCACATCGTTCGCCGAGTAGGAGATCACACCACGGCGGGTACGCGGGATGTGGTTCAGAGGCGGCACCTTGTCCATAGCCTCAGCGGAGCGGACAATGCGGCTCATCGTGCGGACCACGTTGTGCGGGTCAACGCCAACGGAAGTCTCACCGGAGAGCATGACGGCGTCTGCACCATCGAGCACGGCGTTCGCAACGTCGGAAGCCTCTGCACGCGTCGGACGCGAGTTATCAATCATCGAATCCAGCATCTGCGTAGCGACGATGACCGGCTTCGCGTTTTCACGAGCGATCTGGATGACGCGCTTCTGCACACCTGGAACAAGCTCAAGCGGAATCTCAACGCCGAGGTCGCCACGGGCAACCATCACGGCGTCGAATGCCAGGATGATTGACTCCAGGGCGTCGACTGCTTCTGGCTTCTCCAGCTTCGCGATGACTGGGACACGACGGCCAACTTCGTCCATGATCTCATGAACCAGGTCAACATCTGCCGGAGAACGCACGAAGGACAGCGCGACGACGTCGACACCCATCTTGAGTGCGAACCGCAGGTCCGCCTTGTCCTTCTCGGACAACGCCGGGACGGAGATGTCCATCCCCGGCAGGGAAACACCCTTGTTGTTGGAAACAGGGCCACCTTCGGTCACGCGGCAGACAACGTCGTTGCCGTCGACTTCGACACAGACCAGACCGACCTTGCCGTCGTCGACGAGCAGGCGGTCGCCCGGCTTCGCGTCCTTGGCGAGGTTCTTGTAAGTCGTCGAGACTCGATCGTGCGTGCCTGGCACGTCATCGACTGTGATGCGGACCGTTTCGCCCGTCTCCCAGACGGTGGCGCCTTCTTCAAAGCGCCCAAGACGGATTTTCGGACCCTGAAGGTCGGCGAGGATGCCAACTGCGTGTCCCGTTTCATCGGTGGCTTCGCGGACCCAGCGGTAGTTCTGCTCGTGGTCCGGATAGTCGCCGTGGGAGAAGTTGAGGCGGGCGACATCCATGCCGTCGCGCACAAGTCCGAGGATTGCTTCTTTGCTGGCCACAGCAGGGCCAAGCGTACATACGATCTTTGTTCTTCTATCCACGAGATCCAACCTAGTAGCGATTCAACAATTACCGGTGGTTTCAAGGCCAGATAGTGTGTGAATTCTCCACTGCCGTATCGTGTGGCCTATCTTCCACTTCGGATACCACCCTACCCCGAATCACGATTCGTATCATCATTATCGTTGTGAACGAGTTCTTTCTCGGCTTCTCTCCCACGTGGCAATAGGAAGAAAATCCCAAGTGAAACAACAAAAAGCAGGCCTGAAACCCACGTGTTCACACGCAACCCCAAAATTAGTGTTGCGACGTCAGTACGCATCAACTCGATTGCAAATCGGCCCATCGTGTAGCCAGCAACGTATAGCCAAAATACCCTGCCGTGTCCGAGCCTGAAGTGCTTATCTGCCCAAAGCAGGAAAGCAAACACAAGCAGATTCCACACCAACTCGTAGAGGAACGTCGGGTGAACGCTCGCGATGACCTCACCGGTAGAACGCCCTGTCAGCGGAGCGAACGCCCCTTGCTCGTCAACGCGGTAGTAGATATCCAACGCCCACGGTACCGTCGTTTCAGCACCATAGAGTTCCTGATTGAACCAGTTCCCAAGGCGTCCCACGGCCTGGGCCAACACGATGCCTGGCGCCAGCGCATCGGCAACAGGCCCAACAGCAATCTTCTTCCACCGCAGCAGCAACCACACGCTCGCCGCGCCCAGTGCGACTGCGCCCCAGATGCCCAAACCACCCGCAGTAATGTTCAGCGCCTGCAGTGGATCTTTGCCGGGGCCGAAGTATTTATCATGATCCGTCAGCACGTGGTAGAGCCGACCGCCAATGATGCCCATGGGGATAGCGACAATTGCCGCGTCCCAAATCACGTCGGGATCACCACCACGCGCACGATAGCGTCGCGTGCCCACCCACATTGCAAGCAGAATGCCGGTGATGATGCACAGCGCGTACGCCCTCACCGGGAGCCAGCCAATGTGCCACACACCCTGTGGTGGCGAGGGAATGTTTGCCAGAATCGTAGTTTGCACGCCCCCTAGTGTGCCTGATTATCGGCGGGAAGCGCACGCGGGGTGTCGCCCGGCGGTAGCAAGTGAAGGAATAGCCGCTTCGGCATTCGCCAAAATGGCGTCTGCTCCTGCGGCAGCGACGTTAAACAGATCACGCGGAGTCAACACATCCGCCATCATCACCACGCGGATCTTGCTCGGAAGGCCTGCAACAAGCTCACCCAGTGCGAAGTGATCAGTCTCCCCCGATGGACGTTTCGGTGGCACAACAGCCAGCACGGATGCGCCCGCCCGAAGCGCACGTGCCGCCTCCTCAGCGTCTCCGACTTGTACGAAGGCCGACATGCCAAGCGTCTCCGCTCTATCTAGCAACGCCTCCAGTCGCGGCTGCTCAAGAATATCTGCACGAAGCACAAGCGCATCGGCTCCATAGCAGCGAGCCTCGTGCACTTGGTACGGATCAACAATCGTATCCAAGCTCACCACCGGTATATGCACTGCTGCCCTCGCTGCGTCCATCTCAATGTTCGCGACCTCACGGCCAAACAGCGCACCCGAACACGCGAGCAGCTGCGCCCCCTGCATCTCAAGCTCCACTGCGGCAAGTGCCGCTCGGTGAATCCGTTGCTGCGTAGTCCGGACGCCGTGCTGGTTGTACTGTACCTGGGCAATAATTGCGCATCCGTCTGAGTCAACGGCCGCGTATGCGTCGCGCGCAGATGCAGCCGCCCGCGAGCGATCCTTCACCTCTTGAAACGACACCAAGGACTCACGGCGTGCGACCTGCCGCTGCACTGCAGCGAAGAGATCGCTGTGTACATCCGTGGCACACATACTCGCCTCCCGCGTGACTCCGAGGTGAAAGCCTATTGTTGCAGTTGCCAGCGTAGCCCGCGCGTATTTAGTTCATGAAATTTCACGGGGGTATACCGAATATTTATCGGCGTGCCTCATCATCCGTAGGGTCAATTCCGGAGTCCAAGGCGTCCCACATCACGCGCCCAGAGTCCGGTCGAGCTTCGAGATCTTCACCTAGCTTTTCACGGCGCACAGCCTCTGTCTCATACTTGTTGAGCTTCGCGGAATCTACACCGGGCCGCATTACAACCGTGAGCGCTCCAATAAGCCCCAGGAGCGCCCCCAAGATGACCAGGTAAATGCCAGCGCTATGCTGCTGCACCTGTGTGATCTCCGCCCACGCGGCAATCGCCCCGTCACTGGCTGCTCCTCCCTGCTCCCCGCTTCCGGCACTCAGCAGTGTGTGCAAACGCTCCAAGTCAGGCTCGGCTAATAAGGTTCGCAAGCCCGATACGCCGGCGCCCACGGCGCCTAGTGCGGCCACCACACCTACTATTCGACGCCCAACTCGCCGCAGCGCGAATATCGCAATCATTGCAACGATCAGAATGAGCGCCACTGCCGCGATCTCCGTAGACCACATTGAACCATCGACGGTAGTGGTACTGGCTCCAGCGCGGTCGTCGAAAACTTCGACAGTAAACCAGTCCATCCTGGACCCCACCCACGCCAGCGCGCCACCGACGCCCACCAGCAGTGCGCCGACGCGGTTCGCCGTATTCACCTAGATATCCTCCAACAGCAGATCTGCATCGAAGCACGTACGGTCCCCCGTATGACAGGCACCATCCGTCTGGATCACCTTCACCAGCAAGGTGTCGCCGTCGCAGTCGAGGCGCACCTCGCGGACCTCTTGCACAGCGCCACTGGTGAGCCCTTTTACCCAGTATTCGTTACGGGAGCGAGAGAAGTACGTCCCTCGTCGCGTTTCCAGCGTGTACGCCAGCGCTCGCTCATCCATCCAAGCCATCATGAGGACCTCACCGGTGTCAGCAGCCTGCACCACGGCGGGAACCAGGCCGCGGTCGTTCTTCTTCAGCCGAGCAGCAATTGCAGGATCCAATACGGCATCTTCTGGTCGTAGTTCAGTCATCAGCGAACCTCAAAGCCCTCATTCCGAAGCGCATCCTTTACTTCCGCGATGCTCACTTCGCCGAAGTGGAAGATCGACGCCGCAAGTACGGCGTCTGCGCCCGCTTTTACTGCTGGCGGGAAGTCTGCAGCATTGCCAGCGCCACCGGAAGCAATCACCGGGATGCTTACCGCTGCTCGAACCTTCTCCAACAGCTCGAGATCGAACCCTTCCTTGGTCCCATCTCCGTCCATCGAGTTCAGCAAGATTTCCCCCACACCCAGGTCTTGTCCAGTGCGAGCCCACTCCACCGCGTCGAGACCAGCTGAACGCGTACCACCGTGCGTGGTCACTTCAAACCCAGACGGCTGCGGAAGCCCACCATTCGGCACGCGACGCGCGTCGACAGACAAGACAATGCACTGCGCTCCAAACTTCTCGCTGAGCTCACGCAGTAGCTCTGGCCGGTGAATCGCCGCTGTATTCACACTGACTTTGTCCGCGCCAGCACGCAGCAACTCAGAGACGTCTTCGACGCTTCGAACGCCTCCGCCAACGGTCAGCGGGATAAATACCTGCTCTGCGGTCTTACGGACGACCTCAAGCATCGTTCCACGGCCCTCACGCGACGCAGTTACGTCCAAAAACGTAAGCTCATCAGCGCCTTCCAGTCCATACCGCTGAGCAAGTTCTACGGGATCACCAGCGTCCCGCAGGTTTTCAAAATTTACGCCTTTTACCACCCGCCCGTCGTCCACGTCGAGGCAAGGAATCACACGGATTGCAACAGACAAGGTAATTACCCTCCATACATGTTTTGTGCCACGCTACTCCAGCCCGCAAATACGTTCCGGAAACTACATACTACCGCGAAGCACTCTGCCTATCAGGGCTTTCAAAGCACCGTTGGACCGTCGCGAGCGCAGTCGCATGGGCAGCATTCGTACCAATGACAGCCCCCATCGACGACATCTCCCATGGCTGCCCGTACACGTCAGTCACCGTCGCGCCCGCGCAGCGACCGAACAAGACACCGGCCGCGTTATCCCACACGTGCGGGGAGAAACTCACGCTGGCCTGGAACACACCCGACGCCACAAACGCCAAGTCCACGCCCACTGAGCCAGTCATGCGTGGTCGCAGTGAGGTGGCAGCCAATTCACCGACGAAGGCCAAGCGGCCTTCCGCTGGAAACGCAGCGCGATCATCCGAACCAACGGTTGCAACGCCTACCTGAGCGGCCGTCGTCGAAGGATCAACGCCCTGTGGGAGCGCAGGCAATGGGTCGCCGTCAAGCACAACGGGCTCACCCGAGATCGCATGCATGCGGTGCCCCAGCAAAGGCATGTCGGTCACCGCGACGACCGGTTGGCCGTCGATAAGGAGCGCTACCAAGATCGCGCACATCGGGTTGCCACACGAGTAGTTCGAGGTGCCGTCGACAGGATCGAGCACCCAGCACGCCTCAGCGTTGAGGTCCCCGCCGTGTTCCTCCCCGAACACGGGGATACCGGTCGCTTCCGTCAAGCGTTTCCTCAGCAACGTTTCAATGGCGAGATCCGCTTCCGTGGCAAAGTCACCTTCGCCCTTAAAGAGCGCTGGAGCTGCACCGATATGTGTTCGAAACAGCTCGGCGGCTTCATCGACCGCCTCTAACGCAATAGCTCGGTATGCCTGCAGATCCCGCACGCTGTTTACTCGCCCTTCGATACCTTTGCGACGGCCTCCAGCGCCTCACTCAGCGTGAAGCGCTTCTCGTAGAGAGCCTTGCCGATAATGACGGAGTCGATCCCTTCATCGGTATACCGGGCCACTTCTACAACGTCGTCGAGAGTCGCGATTCCGCCCGAGGCAGTAATCTGAGCGTCCGTCGCTGCGGCGACCTCCCGCAACAGTGCAACATTCGGCCCCGCTAGCGTGCCGTCCTTGCTCACGTCGGTCACCACGAAACGGCTGCAACCAGCGGCATCGAACCGCTCCAGAACCTCCCACAGATCACCGCCGTCGGACGTCCAGCCGTTCCCCTTCGTGCGCCACTCACCATCAGTTTCACGCACCGCGATATCAATCGCGATCTTGTCGCCGTAGCGCTCAATTGCCTTACAGGTCCACTCCGGATCCTGTAGCGCCGCGGTACCAATATTGACGCGCTTCGCTCCGGTGGCAAGGGCTCGCTCCAACGTGGCGTCGTCACGAATACCACCCGTGAGCTCGACAGCGATACCCAGCTTCGCAGTGATATCCGCCATCAACTCATGGTTCGAGCCACGCCCAAACGCAGCGTCCAAATCCACGAAGTGCAGCCACTGCGCCCCCTGCTCTTCCCAACGGCGAGCAGCCTCCAGGGGATCCCCGTAGCTCTTCTCCGTCCCGGCTTCCCCCTGGTCCAGCCGCACGGCCTGACCTTCAACAACATCAACAGCAGGCAACAAGGTAAAAGTCATGGTGCTCATCTTATCCAATCTAACTCAGCCAGGTTCGGCGCTCGCTACAGAGTCTTCACCCAGTTTTCCAGGAGATGAAGTCCTGCGTCACCAGACTTCTCAGGGTGGAACTGCGTCGCCCAGAGCGGACCATTTTCGACGGCAGCCACAAACTTATCTCCACCGTGCTCCGACCAGTGCACAAGTGGCGGCGCAATGAACTCATCCGCTTTCAGCGTCCATTCGCGAACGCCGTACGAATGCACGAAGTAGAAGCGCTCGTCTACATTAATGCCATCGAACATGCGCGAGCCGCCAACTATGTCGACGGTGTTCCACCCCATGTGTGGAAGCACAGGAGCCTGGAGCTTTTCAACGGTCCCCGGCCACTCTGCTAATCCAGCAGTATCAATGCCATGCTCGACTCCATGCTCAAAAAGGATTTGCATACCAACGCAGATACCCAGCACAGGACGACCACCTGCAAGGCGCTGTCCGATGATGCGCCCCCCTTGCATCGCCTGCAACCCACGCATGCATGCATCAAACGCGCCAACCCCCGGCACTAACAGGCCGTCAGCCTCCACCGCGATCGCCGGATCGGCAGTAACGCTGACGCGCGCACCAACTTGTTCTAGCGCACGCTGAGCGGATCGGATATTTCCTGCCCCGTAGTCGAGCAGCGCAACATGGGGTTGTGGCATGTCGTTAGCAGTCATGAAGACTAATTCTAGCGCCCGTTCCGCCGATAAAGGCGCGGGGGCTGAACATTTTTCAGCCGCACGGACAAGTTATTAACTTCGACGACACGGTGCTTGCCCAGCTGCCTATCCAGCAACGTAATAACTACGCCAATAAGGATCACGGCCGCCGCAAGACCAAACATCGGAGTAAACATCATCATTGTCAGCAACATGCCGTACATCGTCGACCCCAGACCTGTTCCTCCGTCGAATGCGATATTCCAAATCGCAGAGGCCTCAGAGCTCTTCGAACGGGGCAAGCGATAGAACATCAAGGTGAGCGCCTCGTTCTGTACCGCGCCGAATCCAACACCGTAGATCAACGCTGCCAACGCCATCCACCACACCGGCAGATCAAGAAGCAGAATGAGCGCGATGAGAAAGACACCACCTGCAGCGATGAACTGGCACGGAATGAGAATGCTGCCTGGGTATCCCTTGCGGTCCATGACCTGACCCGCTGCGTACCGCGACAACATAGAAGCGAAGTTCATCACGCCCAGCATCACACCGCCAAGCGCCGCTCCCTTGGCCGGATCGAGATCGCGCATCGCCGCGGGAAGGAAATTAGTAATTGCACCATACGCTGAGGTGACGAACATCAAGGCCATGCCCGGAACAAACACAAGCCGCCACATCGGTACGTGCACGTGCGCCACGCTCAACTCATCGCGGTCCGCTTGTGGCACAGCTGGGATGAACATGCATGCCACCAACGAAATGAGGCCTACGCCCGCTGCAATGTAATACACCGCGTTATACCCAATGACGTTGACCAGGGCGAGGCCCGTCGGCAAGCCGACCATCTGAGACAAGCCCACCATGATGCCCAGCGTGCCGGTCGCCCGCCCCAGCAAGCGACGCGGTACCAACTCAGCGACGACGGCTGCCTCCGCTACCGTCAGCGCGCCAAACCCAACACCGCGGATCGCGCTCACAGTCAGCACTGTTCCGGCTTCCATTCCCAACGCGTAGGCGAACGCCGGAACACCCAAGAGCAAAGAAGACAGCCCCATAATCAGGCCAAACCCGAACTTGCGCAGCAGCGCAGGTGTCGCCATCTGTGTAAGCACTGTAGCGAGCATGAACACACCGGTGGTAAGCCCGGCCAGCGTTTCGGTTCCTCCTGCATCGAGCACCGCCGTAGGAATCACCGGCAGCAGCACCGCCCATGCGGCGAACGCTGCCATCACCGCGAGCAGAACGGGCTTCATGCCGCGTGCCTTCCAAACGCTCGAGACCGAGTTGATTTCCTCAACAGTAAGCGGTGTTGGTGGGAAGAACTTCAAACTACATAACCTCCATCATTGCCATGATCGCGAATGCGAGCGCCAGCGCAGTAGCCAAGGCTAACACTGCAGTCGGCACCCTCAATCCACGCTGGTACGTTGACCACACTCCGCCTGCGAGCACACCCGCCAACACGAAGAGGCCAAGCACTCCCATACTTGCTGGAATGCCTCCCACCTATAACGCACCCTTTGTCGACGGCACACCCGTAATCTTTGGGTCTGCATCCACTGCAGCTCGCAAACTGCGGGCCACAGCCTTGAATTCGGCTTCCGTAATGTGGTGCGGATCGCGACCATAGCGCACATTCACGTGCAAGGTCATTCGGGAGTTATACGCAAGCGTCTCAAAGAAATGGCGATTTATCACCGTGGCGTAGTGCCCGCCGATGACCTGCCAATCCATATGCTCCGGCTCACCGTTCATCACAAAGTACGGACGCCCAGACAGGTCTACAACTGCCTCAACGAGCGTTTCGTCCATCGGCAACAGCATCGAGCCAAAGCGGCGGATGCCACGCTTGTCCCCGATCGCATCCAGCAGGGCCCACCCGAGCGTGATGGCGGTGTCTTCCACCGTGTGGTGGGCATCGATCTCCGTGTCGCCTTTCGCCTTCACCGTGAGATCGAAAGCACCGTGCGCCCCGAATGCGGTGAGCATGTGATCGAAAAACGGCAATCCGGTGTCAATGTCAGTCACGCCTGTGCCGTCGAGATTGATGGACACAGCGATGTCGGATTCAGACGTCTTCCTGTGTGCGGTCCCTACCCTATTCGCCATGAAGTACCTTTCTTGCTGCCTCTAGGAAGGCATCGTTTTCGCTATCAAGTCCAACCGTCACTCGCAGGTGACCTGCGACGCCAACGTCACGAATGAGTACGCCACAGTCGAGGAACTGCTGCCACGCTGCATGGGTCGAAGTGGCGTCGCCAAACGGGCCGAAGAAGATGAAATTCGACGAGCTCGGCACAACCTTGTAGCCCATCTCTTCCAGCGCTGCTTGCACGCGCACGCGCTCCTGCGCCAACTTGTCAACCGTCGCGAGCGTGTCCCCGGCGTGCTTCAGCGCCACGCGTGCAGCGACCTGGGAGAGCACCGAGAGGTGGTACGGCAAGCGAACCAGCATGACGGCGTCGATAAACGCCGGTGCTGCAACGAAGTACCCTAGGCGCGCGCCTGCGAAATCGAACGCCTTCGACATCGTGCGCGACACAACGAGCTTCTCTGGATACGTTGCTAGCAGCGTCGTTGCGGACGGGGAATCCGAAAACTCAGCGTACGCCTCGTCAATAATCACGATGCCAGGTGCAGCCTGAACAATCTTTTCGATGTCTTCGAGTGCAGTCTCACCGCCAGTTGGATTGTTCGGCGTAGTGATAAAGATGACGTCCGGCGCGTGCTTTTCGACGGCCTGCACGGCCTGCTGCACATCGATATCGAAAGATTCGTTGCGATCAATCGGGATAAACTCGGTTTGCGTGCCCGCCGCAAGGATTGGGTGCATCGAGTAGCTAGGCACGAACCCCATGGCACTGCGTCCGGGGCCACCGAAAGCTTGCAACAGCTGCTGCAAAATCTCGTTCGAACCGTTTGCGGCCCAAATGTTGTCTTTGCTGACCTGGACGCCCGTCTGCTTCGACACGTATGCGGCCAGGTCTTCCCGAAGCAACACGGCGTCGCGCTCTGGGTAGCGGTTGAGCGACCGTGCCGCTGCTTCAACCTCGGCAACCAGGTCCTGAATCAACGCCTCAGAGGGCGGGTACGGATTCTCGTTGGTGTTCAGCGCGACAGGCACTTTCAACTGTGGGGCGCCGTATGGGTTCTTTCCTTGCAGCTCGTCGCGAAGTGGTAGCGATTCGAGCGTGACGCCCTTCGCGATCGTCGAAGGATCAGTAAACATACTTACTTAGCTCCGTTTCCTCGTGCCTTAATGGATTCACCGTGTGCAGGAAGCTGCTCTTCCGCAGCCAGCACCATGATGTCCTCAGCGATATCCGCCAACGCTGCCTTGTCGTACTCGATGAGATTGACAGGCTTCAGGAACGTCAGGGTGGACAGGCCGGGGTTGAAGCGCGCCGTCCCGGATGTCGGCAAGACGTGGTTCGAGCCAGCCGCATAGTCACCGAGTGGGACCGGTGAGTATGGCCCGACGAAAATTGCGCCCGCGTTTCGAACTCGCTCCGCAACCGCGCGAGCATCGCGCGTGTGCACCTCCAGGTGCTCTGCTGCGTAAACGTCTGCGACTGCGACAGCCTTCTCAATATCATCGACCAGGATGATGCCGGACTGCTTACCGCCCAGCGCAGTAGAGGCGCGCTCAGCGTTGAGCGTTTCCTTCGAGCGCTGCTCAACGAGTTGGCCGACTTCCTGCGCCAGGGCCTCTGAGTCGGTGATAAGCACACTAGCTGCTTGCTCGTCGTGCTCTGCCTGCGAAATCAGATCGAGCGCCACGTATTCCGCATTCGCGCTATCATCGGCGATAACCGCGATCTCGCTTGGGCCGGCCTCCGCGTCAATGCCCACCGTGCCGTTGACTACGCGCTTCGCGGCAGCAACGTAGATGTTCCCCGGTCCGGTCACCATATCAACTGGTTCCAGGCCGTGGGCATCATCGCCGTACGCCAGCAATGCAATCGCCTGGGCACCACCGACTGCCCACACTTCATCGACGCCGAGCAGCGCGCACGCGGCGAGCGTCGTTGGGTGCGGCCAGCCGCCGAACTCCTCCTGAGGAGGAGTGCAGACCACCATGCTGTCCGTCCCCGCCTCCTGCGCAGGAATCACGTTCATGAGCACGCTCGAGGGGTACACTGCCTTTCCACCTGGAACATAAAGTCCCACGCGCGAAACAGGAATAAATGTCTCGGTGACAGTTGCGCCATTCGCAAGCGTCGTAGTGTGTGGCTGCGGCTTCTGCTCAGCATGTACCTTGCGAATCCGCTCGATCGCGACTTCAAGCGCGGAGCGCAGCGCAGGATCAAGCTTGTCGACGGCCTCTTTGATCACCTCCGACGGCACCCGCACGGATGCTGGACGGATCCCGTCGAACTTCTCTCCGTATTCGAGTGCCTTTTCGGCACCGCCTACGCGAACCTCTTCAACGATCGGCGTAACTGCGGGAAGCACGGCATGGACATCAACGCCACCACGTGGCAGTGCCCTGCGAAGTTCGGCGGTCGTTGGGGTTGTCCCCCGGAGGTCGGTAACTCTCAGCATTTTCGTGTCTCCCAGATTCAACAAATGAGCACAATACGTACCGCAGCCATTGTATTCTCCGACAGGCGCGAAAAAGCTGTTCAGGCCAAAAAAGGCGTCACCCCAGAGCTTTCACCAAGGGAATAAGGTAGTTCACACTATTTCGGGGGTGTCGACTGCGCGGATCACCATCCTCGACCACGCGACGAGTCCTGTGGCGAATGGAGCGAGGCACAACGCCACTCCCGGGGCAACTATCGGAAACACGCTTAAGCGTTGACCGTCCTGGAAGCCGTCTGCATGCTCAGGCAAAGCTGTGAGCCAGCCCGAGACCATTCCGCCAACCGCCAATACAACGTATCCGGCGAGCGCGGCAACGATGAGCTGCCAGACAAACCATGCGAGCTGGCCCCCGCCTCGACGCGCTCGACCCGCAGCACCGACAACCAACCCGACTACCAACAACACCACCGCTAGCCAGCCCAGCCCAGCAAACTGCGCATTCTGGATCGTTTCCGTTTCATCGATCATGAACGATCCATCCGACACAACGGTCACTATCGGGGGACGCAACCACGCCCACGCTGCCCCACCGATTACACCGCTGACAAGCCCAACGAAAAGCAGGCCGGCGCCAGCGTGGATCGTGGCGCGCGGCCTGGAGTCGAGCTGCTGTGCTAGTTGCACAGCTTCCAGCGACCGTCTTCGTGCGTGAAGAGCTGGGTCTGGGTCTTTTCGCCCTCGGAGTTATTCGACTTCACTGTCGCCGAAGCATGGTTGCCATCAACGCGGACGTCGCTCAGGGAAATTTCGGTCTTCGGGATCTCAATCGCCTGACCGGCCTCTTCCTGCATACGGGCAGCCTGCTCAATCACCTCGAGGGAAACGCCTTGGCGCTCCATCTCTTCCAGTGCGGGTTCGGTGATCTTCTTACAGGAGTTATCCAAGATGACGCGCGTCCACTTTTCGAAGGACTCCGGGTTCGTCACCTTGCGAACCACTTCCTCCATTTCCTTGCGCTGCTCTTCAGTGCCTTCTTTACCGCCCTCGATTGGCTCGAAGGTTGGAACAGCGAACTCTCCGTCCTCAAACGGATTCGCAATCGTTGGGATCGCGCCGGGCTCCCCTTGTGCCTCCGTCTGCTTTTTGTCGTCGGACTTCTTCTCGCCCTTTTCGTCCTTCTTCGGCTCTTCCTTCGCCGAATTCTCGACCTTACCTTTCTCGGAAGCCGCCGAATTCGGAGCGCTGGCAGCGGTGGACAGTCCGCCGCCCGCGGTCTCGTCATCAGAGCCACACGCAGTCAATGACATTGCCAATGCAACAACGGCAGCTGCAGCAACCTTGGAACCAGTGGTGGAAATCCTCACGACGTATCTCTCCTTACAGCGACCAGCACAACGGTTGTACCCGGCCTGTTACGTTAAAAATCGTTGATGCCAATTTTAACCACTCGTTTCTGCTGGCCCAATTACGCTCCGGTACAAAGTATCTGAACACTCTCTGTGAACTCGTTGTAAACGCCCACCCCCTCTCCACCGTGAGACAGGTAACATAGGCACACATGCACCTGTCCGTGGATCAGATCACGATCACTGCGATGGATTTACTCAGGTCATATGGCTTAGCCGATGTGTCAATGCGCAGGATCGCCAAGGAGCTCGACGTCGCACCGTCAGCGCTGTATTGGCATGTGGCAAGCAAACAGGACCTTGTGGCTCGCCTGGCAGAGCACATCGTTGCGCCCCTCACAACCTCCTCCTCACCAGCCACATCCACGAGTGAAGCAGCCAGAATGCTCCGTAACTGCCTGCTCAGCATTCGAGATGGTGCTGAGGTGACGGTCACAGCGGTAGGCAATCCGGAGTCTCCGATACACTCCCAACTCCAGCGCTTTTTCATCACATCATTGGCTATGGAAGTCGAAGGGGCGTCGACACCTCAGCTCAGCGCAACCGCCGATGCTCTCCTACACCTAATCCTTGGCAGTGCCCTCGTCCAGCAAACTGAATCCCAGCTGGTAGCGGCTACGAATGCAAGCGAAACGTTGCCACAATCACAGACCATTGAGAGGGACGACTCGTTCGCATTTTCCGTCGATCTCATCATTCGCGGGCTGCAAGCGGGCCGCTGATTGCCAGGCTGGTGAGGGTTTCGCAATGCGGGAACCCCCGGGGGTGCACTATGGTGATTCCTTATGATTCAAAGCTCTACTTCCCCAAAGCCCGCGAACGATATCGTCGTGTGGCCTGGTTCCCCATACCCGCTAGGTTCTACCTATGACGGTGCCGGAACAAACTTCACGCTCTTTTCAGGAGTTGCGGAGAAGGTTGAACTTTGCCTTATCGACGACGAAGGCGCCGAAACTCGCATCGAACTTGAAGAGGTAGACAACCACGTGTGGCACGCCTACCTTCCAGGAATTACACCTGGACAGCGCTACGGCTACCGCGTCCATGGTCCGTGGGATCCAGCGAACGGCAAGCGCTGCGACGCGAACAAGTTGCTCGTCGACCCCTACGCGCGCGCTTTCGACGGCGAGTTCTCACAGCATTCTTCGCTGTTTTCCTATGACATCAACGCAGACGCTCCCGGAACGGGCCGCAACGAAGAAGACTCGCTGGGCCATACGATGCTCTCTGTCGTCATCAACCCGTTCTTCGACTGGGGCGATGACCGCGCACCACGCATCCCGGATGAGGAAACCGTCATCTACGAATGCCACGTCAAAGGCATGACCCAGACGCACCCTGACGTACCCGAAAACCTCCGCGGCACCTACGCAGGCATGGCACACCCAGCAGTGGTCAATTACCTCAAGGATCTGGGTGTGACGTCTGTCGAGCTCCTGCCTGTCCACCAGTTCTTGCAGGATGGGCGTCTGCGCGACCTTGGTCTGCGTAACTACTGGGGTTACAACACCTTTGGCTTCTTTGCCCCCGAGAACAACTACGCAGCTGCTGCGCAGCCGAGCGACGCCGTCGCCGAGTTCAAGGGCATGGTGCGGGCGTACCACGAAGCAGGCATGGAGGTCATCCTTGACGTCGTGTACAACCACACTGCTGAAGGCAACCACCTCGGCCCCACCATTGCTTTCCGCGGCATCGACAATGAGGCCTATTACCGACTCGTGAACAACGATAAGTTTCACTACATGGACTACACAGGCACCGGAAACTCATTCAATGTGCGCGACCCTCACTCACTGCAGCTCATCATGGACTCTTTGCGTTACTGGGTCACTGAGATGCACGTCGATGGTTTCCGTTTCGATCTAGCTTCGACCCTTGCACGCGAGTTCTCTGACGTCGATCGTCTGGCAACGTTCTTCGACCTGGTCCAACAGGACCCGGTAGTCTCGCAGGTCAAGTTGATCGCCGAGCCATGGGATGTCGGTGAGGGAGGCTACCAAGTTGGCAACTTCCCTGCGCTGTGGAGCGAATGGAATGGTAAGTACCGCGACACGATGCGCGACTTCTGGCGCGGTGAACCCGCTACGCTTGGTGAGTTCGCATCCCGTCTGACCGGCTCCTCTGACTTGTACCAACACAACGGACGTCGCCCTACTGCCTCGATTAACTTCATTACGGCCCACGACGGTTTCACGTTGAATGACTTGGTTTCCTACAACCACAAGCACAACGAGGCCAACGGTGAGGACAACCGCGACGGCGAAAGCCACAACCGCTCCTGGAACTGTGGCGTCGAGGGCCCGACGGATGACCCCGAGGTGAATCAGTTGCGCGCCCAGCAGCGTCGCAACTTCTTGACGACGCTCCTGCTCTCCCAAGGCACGCCCATGATCTCTCATGGAGACGAGCTGGCCCGTACCCAGGGTGGCAACAACAACGTCTATTGCCAGGACAACGAGATTGCGTGGATGGATTGGACACAGCTCGACGACAGCGAACAGCTGCACGAATTCACAAAGCGTCTGATCGCTATCCGCAAGGCCCACCCGGTCTTCCGCAGGTGCCGGTTCTTGGAAGGCGGCGCGCTGGGCACGGATGCTGTCGACCGCGAAATCGCCTGGTTGGTGCCGTCCGGCGAGCTGATGACGCAATCCGACTGGGACTTCGCGTTTGGCAAGGCACTGATGGTTTACTTCAATGGCGACGCCATCGCAGAACCGGATGCTCGCGGTCAGCGTGTGCGAGACGATTCATTCATTCTGATGTTCAACGCCCACTACGAAGACATCGAATTCACGCTTCCTCCACAGGAGTTCGGATCAAGCTGGGAGGTGCTCATCGATACAACTGAGAAACTTGGCTACCCGGCGAGTACGCTGACAATCGGCGCCTCGGAGACCACCGTCGTCCCGGCGCGCTCTACAGTTGTGCTGAAGCAGGTAGGTGCCCCGGTTCGCGAGGACGCCTAACTCCAGGGGCTTGACCGCCGTCAGTTTCATGTCCGGTGGGTGAGTAGTATGTGTGCTACCCGCCTACCGGATTTTTGATTGGAGCCATACGCTGTGATTACTGCTAGCCGTGCGACGTTGAGTGTTTCGAATACGGAGCTGGTCGTCACCCCAACACCCTTGGAGGCGGCGCTGGCTGGCTCCAGCGAGCCCACGCGCATTCCGATAGAGGCAATCACAAAGGTTGACTTGACCGAAGGCGATGACTGGAGCACGGGCACCGTCAGTATCACGTGTAGCGACATCGTTGTAAACGTTGTTTTTGCGCCTGGCGCGGGCGCTGCGATGCGCGAGCTCGAGGATGCTATTTCTGCTGCGCAGCGTGGCGACGCCCCGACGCAGGACGCGCAGCGAGGCGGTTCAAGCGGTTTGCCTGGCTTTGATTTCGTTGCGTTTGATGTGGAAACCGCCAACCAGAGGTGGGGTTCTATCTGTCAGATCGGTGCGGTGAAAGTCATTGATGGTGTAGAAACTGACCGCGTTTCTTGGTTGTGTATGCCTCCGGAGCAGTGGTCCGAGTTTGACCCCCACAACGTCGCTATTCATGGGATTCGTCGGGAGGACGTGGCAGACGCACCAAGTGTGGCTGACTGTATTGCGCAACTTGTCGAGTTCGCTGGTTCCCTCCCCCTTGTGGCTCACAATGCGCATTTTGATAGCACTGCACTGTTTCAAGCTGCTGGTGCAGTCGGGATTGATGCGCCACAGTTGCTCTTCGCATGCTCGTTGGCGCAGGCGCGCTCGTGCGACCTTGATGTTGAGAACCACAAGTTGCCCACCTTGGCGTCTCACTTCGGCGTGCCGCTGGAGCAGCACCACGACGCCTGCGCGGATGCTGCAGCCTGTGCGGGCATCATGGTTGGCCTGGCCCGTCGGGCGCACTACCAGGGTTCACTTGTTGGGTTTGTCCATGACGCTGGCTTCACTTTGGGCTCGATCGATTCTCATCGGGTGACTCCAGTGCTCAGGGACCGATCCGGCGCGGGGCGTGCACTGCAAGCAGAAAGCATCGCCAAGGGAGGCATGCAGGCAGCTGCCGCTGCAGTTCCTGCACCTGCTGGAAGCAACCAAGCGGGCCCCTCTAGAAAGAGCACGCCGAAGCAGAGCAAGGGTCGCAAGCCAGCTCCGTGGCAAGCGGTGGCAACCCCGGACACGGTGCCAGAACCGGCGCTCGATGCTGATGCTTCCTCGCCATTGTTTGGGCAGCACGTCACGCTGACCGGTGAGTTTTCTCCATTTGATAAGGGTGCGCTGTGGCAAGGCATTGCTGCTCAGGGTGGCCAGGTGGGCAAGAACGTGACGAAGAAGACCACCATCCTCGTTGTTGGCGAATGGGGGTCAATGACCTCGAAGGAAAAACGCGCTCGGCAGCTTATTGAGCAGGGCCAAGACATAGCACTCTGGAAGGCCGACAAGTTGTTGGACGCCTTGGGGTTGAACGAGCAGCCACCGTTTTAAAACTTTTTGGGAACCATCGGCGGGTTTGAACGGTCTAAGTACATATGACTACTCATATGCCCGCTCCGTGCGCCCCTTCAATGCTTGTACCCATTTTCCCCCGTCTGGCCCGACGTTGTGAAGTCACGTCGAGTTCTTCGCGTGCGTGGCTCACGCCAGGTTTCGGGGCTTCGACCGCTTACATCAGTTTGGCGCCCGGGTTGGTGTGCGTCTTTGACTCAGATTCGGTGGAGGGCCTGACGCACCAGTCCATTGGCGCGATGGGCTTGACGGTCCACCAGGCGTGGAACTCAGCTGCGCGCATGCTGAGCACCGATCTTCTCGAGGGCCGAGTAATCTTGGACTACCTGCCAGCGGAAAATTCGCTAGGGTTCGGAGCACCGAAGGGAGTTCAGGTGCAAAGCTCTGCTGGGTATGCGGCGTCTTGGCTCGCTCACCCACAACTCTTCTCGACGCTCTATGCTCACGTTGATCGCGTACTCATGCCGTACAACGAACTGCTGTTTTATTCCCGCGATCAGCAAGAACTCTTCGTCTTCGACGCCACCTTGGAGGAAGTTCTGGCGTTCGCCAATCCGGAGCACGTCATGCGCTATTCGGTTGGCTTCCCCCTCTCTTGTGATTCTCGCGTCCGCAGCTAAGTGCGTCTTGAGCTACTAGGGTGGCTGGTAACTTCAAGGAGGACGTATTGCAAACCCCAATTACATCAACCTACCGTCTCCAGCTGCGCGGCCCACAAGCCGATCCGTCGAGTCGCGCGTTCGGCTTCGACCAGGCCGCGCAGTGTCTGCCCTATTTGGAGTCACTCGGTATTTCCCATATGTACCTCTCTCCTATCTTGCAGGCACTGCCGACATCGAATCACAACTATGACGTCACTGACCCGACTGTGGTCAACCCGGAACTGGGTGGACTAGCAGGCTTCCGGCGCTTCGTGGAGGCAGCCAAAAAACTCAACCTTGGCGTGATAATCGATATCGTGCCGAACCACCTGGGTGTCGCTTCCCCGCAGCTCAATAGCTGGTGGTGGGACGTTCTCAAGCATGGTCGCGACTCTGAGTACGAGCGCTACTTCGATATCGATTGGCACGCTGACAACGGGGCGGGCGGGAAGCTCGGCCTGCCGATCTTCGGGAAGGAACACGACGAAGATGCTCTCACGCTGCGCTATTTAGATCAGGACAACCCCGAAAGCGGCATCGTGCTGGCCTACTACGACAACGTATTCCCACTCAAGCCAGGCACCTGCTCTTCCCTCGACGACGATCCGAAGGAGGTCTACGAGCGTCAGTCCTACAAGCTGATGTTTTGGCGCGACGGCATCATTTCTTATCGCCGATTCTTCTCTGTCAACGGGCTTGCGGGCATCCGACAAGAGGACCCCGCGGTCTTTGAACACACGCATGCGATCATCCGCCAGCTTGTGGCTGAGGATCTGATTGACGGCGTCCGCGTCGACCACCCGGATGGACTCACGGATCCTTTCGGGTACTTGTCACGGCTTCGTGATGTTGTTGGTCCCGATCGCTGGCTGGTCGTCGAGAAGATCTTAGAGGTCGATGAGCCACTCGATCCGCGCCTCCGCGTCAACGGAACCACCGGCTACGACGCGCTTCGCGAACTCGACGGCATCTTCGTCAACCAAGCCGCCGAGGACACACTCAGTATGCTCGCACTGCGCCAATCGGGCTCCACGTGGGATCAGGCGGCGCTTGATGCCGCGGCGCTACAGCTCAAGCGTGAGGTGGCAACACACGAGCTTCAGGCGGAGGTTCGCCGTCTTACCCGCGCGATTCGTCGCGATAACTTTTCGACGGCCGGCGTTGCCGTCTCTGACGAAACCCTCGTTGACACCGTTATTGCATTAGTCGCAGCCATCCCCGTCTACCGCGCCGATTACCGATCACTGTCCAGGATTACCGCGACGGTCGTTGCCGATATGGCGCAGCGCTTCCCTTCCCGGCGCGACGCCCTCGACCTCATCGCGGCTGCCCTGCTCGCTGAAGGTGAGGCAAGCACCCGCTTTGCGCAGGTGTGTGGCGCAGTCATGGCAAAGGGCGTCGAGGACACGTTGTTCTATAGGGCGAACCGGTTGGTGGCGCTGCAGGAAGTAGGCGGCGCTCCTGGCCGTTTCGGGGTTGGTGCGGCAGAGTTCCACTTGTTGCAGCAAGAGCGTGCTGAGCTGTGGCCACAAACAATGACGACGCTGAGCACCCACGATACGAAGCGCTCCGAAGATACCCGCGCGCGGATGCTGGAGATCGCCGAAGTACCAAACGCGTTTGCGGAGTTAGTGAACACGACGACAGCGCTGTTGCCTCCGCCAGACCACGCCACGGCGCATTTCTTACTGCAGAACATCGTGGGGATTTGGCCCGCGGATGGGGTTGTGACAGAGACGCTTTCGCAACGGTTGCGTGACTATGCGCTGAAGGCGATCCGCGAGGCCGCTCTTCATACCAGCTGGTTCGACCCCGATGAAGGGTACGAGCAGCAGGTACTGGATTGGGTGAATGCGGTATTGGCAGGCCCTGCGACTTCGCTGATTTCGGACTTCGTGGCGACTCTCCACGAGGGGGCCGTCGCGGTATCACTGGGACGCAAGGTGCTCCAATTGGCTGGCGCAGGTGTCCCCGATACCTATCAGGGCATGGAGTTTTTCGAACCCACACTCGTAGACCCGGACAACCGCAGCTTCATCGACTACACCGCACGCACGCAAACGCTGCACCGGTATCTCGATGCACGGCAGCAACCGCAGTTCAATCTGGGTGACTTCTTGGGCTGCGAGCAAGACGGTTCGCCGGGCCGGTCCTGGCCGGGCCTGTCCGAGTCTGTCGACGCCGCCAAGCAGCTGGTTATCCGTGAATGCCTTACGGCACGAAAGTCCACGCCGACCTTGTTTACCGAGGGGAAGCACCGCGCGGTGTTTGCGGTCGGCCCATCCCAGCAGCACTTTGTCGGATTCGCTCGTGAGCACCGGGATACGGCCGAGATTGGTGTGATTGCGGTTGCAACCCGAAAGCCCCTTGAACTTGCGCGCCGGGGTGGCTGGGAGGACACCACACTGACGTTGCCGCAGGGGTCCTGGTTCGAGCGGTTCACCGGTAGAGAGTTTCACGGCACTGTCCCGGTCGGTGTCCTGCTCGAGTACCTTCCTACTGCGCTGTTGGAGCGTCGAGAGGCCGTCGAATAGCAACGGTGGGTACACTGTTGTGCCGATGAACACGAAGCACAATGACACAATCGCGCAACTCGGCAACACCTACTTCGCGTGGCTGCGGCAACACGAAGGGGTTGCCGAGGAGTTTCGTCATGCGCTCCACGAGCTCATGATCGACGCCGGTATCAACTTTGACCGCGTCGATGTGCGTATCAAAAGCTGGCCTTCGCTGAAAGAAAAAGCTAAGAAGCGTCGTGGTGGAAAGATTGTGTACCCGGACCCGTGGAACGACATCCGTGACCTCATCGGGGCCCGTATCACCGTGATGCATTCAACCGAAATACCAGCGGTGCTTCGCTTGCTTGCGGATCAGTTCGACGTGCTTCGTAGCGTGGACAAGGCGCAGGAGACGAGGGTGTCGGGCACGTTCGGATACGGCTCGCACCACCTGGTACTCCAGGTAGGTGAGCATAACGAGGAGCTCGAACACTACCGCGGGCAAGTCTTCGAGGTGCAAGTACGGACGGTGCTGCAGCACGCGTGGGCGGAGTTCGAGCACGATGTGCGCTACAAGCGCTCTCACGGCGAGCTGGACCCACAAATTGATCGCGCGTTCACGCTCGCAGCCGGGCTTATCGAACTTGCGGATCAGCAGTTCGACCAAATCGCAGAGCTGTCCAACCCGCAAAAACAGAGCCCGAGTGCTCCCGATACCGCAGCGGCATTGGCACCAGAGACGCTCCCCGGCGTGCTCACCGTGATCCTTGGGGCGTCGTTTCCCCTGTCCCGCGTTGACGATTACAGATTCTTGCACGAGCTACTCAGCGCCGACGGCATCGAAACAGTCTCTGCTCTCGCGGAGTTAGCGAACCCGGCAGACATCGAAGCCGTGCAGAACACGCTGCAGACGCGGTTCACCCCAGGCCAAGTCAGGCTTGTCGACGACCTCCTGCTGAACAAGTACGGGCAGGAGCACATCAACCGCACGTGGGAAAGCGGAAACCGGCCATTACTACGCAAACGCAAACTTACACGCAGGCTCACCCAACTCCGTGAGGGCGGCGCCCCGCAAACAAACTCGGGCGAGAACGCCTAGAAGCTGTTGCGCCCCCGCAGGCGGTCGAGCTGCCTGCGCTCTTTCTTCGTCGGCCGACCTGCCCCACGATCCCGTACGGGCAGCGCACCAAACACCTCCGATGTCACAGGAGGTGGGGAGTGGTCTACATAGCAGGTCGTGGCGATTTTCGCTCCGGCGCGCTTCTGCAGCGTCTGGGTGACTTCCAGGTCAAGGTAGCGATGGTCCTTCCACACCTTGAGCCGATCCCCTGGCACGACCTGTGCTGAGGGCTTGACTGCTTTGCCATTGAGCTTGGCATGTCCGGCGCGAACCGCCTCTGCGGACAACGAGCGCGTCTTAAAGATGCGGACAGCCCAGAGCCAGACGTCGATCCTCGTCGCGGTGGTATTTGGGCTAGTCATCGTGCTTGTTTAGTAGTTGTCGTGATGGTTTACGATCTTTTGCACCTTGCTCCAGTTGATATAGCCGCCAACCACGCCAATGACAAGGCACACGATAAACAGTTGCCACGAACCGGCAATCAGGCCGAGCGCTACACCAGCGCCGAGGCCACCGCCGGCCCACACGACTGCGTTCTTGGAGTAACGGCGTACCGCCTGCTTGCGGGATTCAATCGGATTCGATGGACGAGGCTGCATAGTCATGGCACACAGTTTAGCGTGCAGATTCAATCCATTGGCGACCTGCTTCTTCTGCCTCCGCGCGGCCCTGGGTGCTCGCTGCGAGTTGCGCGTCGAGTGCTTCGCGTTGTCCGGGGTCGTGCGCCAGCGTGTACGTGGCGGCGGCACCGTACTCGACGTTGACAATGTCAAAGCCTGCGTTGCGCAGCTCGGCCTCGATGCGACCTGCCTCCGCGTGCGGCAGATCGACGCGCACGAGTTCCTTTGTACTACGCAGCACCCGCGGTACCAGTGGAAGCGTCTGCCCAACCGAGTCAGAGTAGGCGTGAACCAGCCCTCCTGCACCCAGCTTGATACCACCGAAATATCGGATCACGACAGCGGTGAGGTCAAGCATTTCGGAGCCGTGCAGCATATCGAGCATCGGTTTGCCTGCGGTGCCGGAGGGCTCCCCATCGTCGGATGAGCGTTCGACGGGCAGGGCGTCGTCGACGTTCAGAATATATGCGGAACAATGGTGACGTGCATCGGGGTAGGTCTCACGGGCCTGCTGGATCAGGGCCCGCGCCTCGGCTTCAGACTGGGTGCGGCCAATCCAAGTGATGAATCGGGATCGTTTGATCTCGATCTCGTGAGTGGTGATGTCACCGGCGGCGGGCAGTTCGTACGATGTGCGCATAGTGCTTCCACTCTAAATCCATTGCGACGGTTATGGTACTTCCATACAGTTGGTGGTATGTCTAGCAAGCACACTCCGATGCCCCAACAATTTGGGGTGTGGGCTCCGAACGCGCACGGCGCGCGCCTGCACCTCCACGACAGCGAAGGGCCCCGCACGCTCGAGATGCAGCGTGACGAGACCCGCCGGGACTGGTGGGTGGTTCCGCGCGAAGTCGCCCAACCCGAAATTGGTGCGCGCTACAGCTTCTCCTTGCTTCGTGACGGCGAGTGGTCACAGCCACTACCCGACCCTCGTTCGCGCTTCCAGCCCGAGGGCGTCCACGGCCCATCAGAGGTGACCAGCAGCACGTTCGATTGGACGGATGATTCGTGGGAAGGCATCGCACTTCGCGACCAAGTCCTCTACGAGCTCCACGTGGGCACCTTCACGCCACAGGGGACGTTCGAGGGGGCCGTCGAAAAGCTTGATTACCTTGCCGAACTTGGCGTCAACTCCATCGAGTTGCTGCCGGTGCAGCCCTTCGCGGGTGCCCGCAACTGGGGCTACGACGGCGTGGACTGGTTCGCCGTGCAGGAATCGTACGGCGGCCCCGAGGGCCTCAAGACCCTTATCGACGCTGCTCACGCCCGCGGTATCGCCGTCATCCTCGACGTGGTGTACAACCACTTCGGCCCCGAAGGTAACTACAACGGCAACTTCGGTCCGTACACAACCGCAGGGCACACCGACTGGGGTGACGTGATCAACCTGTCCGGTGCCCACTCGGATGAGGTCCGCGCATATGTACTCGACGCCGTGCTCCAATGGCTCGACGAGTTCCACGTCGACGGCCTGCGACTCGACGCGGTGCAGACCTACGACGATCGCCTGGCCTTCTCCATCATGGAGGAGATCAAGAACGTCGCCAACGAAGTTGAAGCTTCCACCGGCATCCCCCGCACCATCATCGCCGAATCGGAGCAAAACAACCCACGGCTCCTCGAGTCCCCGGAGCGCGGCGGCTACGGGCTCGACGCACACTGGCTTGACGACGTCCACCACGGGATCCACACGCTGGTCACCGGCGAGCGTGCCGGGTACTACGCCGACTATGGCACGCTCGAAATCCTGGCGGATACACTGCGCAACGGTTACCGCTTCCGCGAGGACTACTCCGTGTACCGCCAGCGTACCCACGGCAAGGCGCTCGACCTTGACCGCGTCGCACCGTGGCAGATGGTCACCTACACCACCGACCACGACCAGACCGGAAACCGCGCGAAGGGTGACCGCCCGTCGCAGTATCTCAGTGCGCGCAAGCAGGTCCTCAAGGCGGCCGTCGTACTCCTATCTCCATTCAGCCCGATGCTTTTCATGGGCGAAGAGTTCGGTGCACGCACGCCGTTCCCATTCTTTGTCTCGCACAGCGATCCACAGCTCCTGGAAATGACCCGCCAGGGGCGCATGAACGAGTTCGCCCGCATGGGATGGGACTCCTCAGCCGTCCCGGATCCTGCCGCGGAGGAAACGTTTACCTCCGCGAAGCTCGACTGGAACTTCGACGAGGAGCAACGCGAGATCCTCGCGGCGTACAAGAAACTCATCGAGCTGCGCCGACAATACCCGATGGCACGCGACGACCTTCGCCAGCTGACCGTAGATCACGGCCCAGCTCAGGGCGCAGACGACGCGTGGCTAACCATGGGTGACCAGGCAGTGCTGGTGGCAAACTTTGGGTCGGAGGGCACCGTCGCCCCAGTGGGCGGAACACTGCTGTACACCTTCGGTGGCGCCGAGGTCTCCGCCGACGAAACCCGCTTAGAACCGTGGGCATTCGCCCTGGTTATGCCGACACAATAAAGTCATACTCTGGTGTGCCTGGCAGGAGGCGTCGACAATCAATGACCGACGCCTCCATCCGCTCAAGCAACGGCTCGAGGTCGCTAGCGCAAGAAAGCTCCAGGCCAACCAGTGCGGCACCGGTTTCTTTGTTGTTCTTCTTCAGGTACTCGAACAAGGCGATATCGTCGTTAGGCCCAAGGATGTCGGTAAGGAACGTGCGCAGCTGCCCTGGCTCCTGAGGGAAGTTCACCAAAAAGTAGTGCTTCAGTCCGCGGTGCACAAGCGAACGCTCCATGACCTCTGCGTAGCGCAACACGTCGTTGTTGCCACCAGAGATGATGCACACCACCGTGCTGCCCGGCTGCAGCTTCATCTGCGATAGTGCCGCCACAGACAGCGCGCCCGCAGGCTCAGCGATGATGCCCTCGTTTTGGTACAGCTCCAGCATCGACGTGCACACCGCGCCTTCTTTGCAACGCAGCAGGTGCGTGCGAGCAAGGTTTTCCTCAATAACAGCGAACGGGAAATCGCCGGTGCGCTTCACAGCCGCGCCATCCACGAAGGACTCAATTTCGTTGAGCGTCACAGGGTGACCAGCCTCCAGGGCGGCCTCAAGCGACGGTGCACCCTCGGGCTCAACGCCTACGACCGCAGTGCCAGGCACCATGTCGGACACGTAGGAAAGCACGCCAGCCAGCAAGCCTCCCCCGCCGACTGGCACGAAGATGGTGTCCAGCTCGCGGCCCATAACTGACAACTGCGACACGATCTCCGCCGCAACTGTCCCCTGCCCGATGACGGTATCACGGGCGTCAAAAGGCTCAACCATGGTTGCACCGCGCTCAGCAGCGTCCTTGCGGGCGGCCTCCGCAGCGGCGTCAAACGTATCCCCCACGACGACCAACTCGATGTTTTCGCCACCGTGCACCAGGATTCGGTCTCGCTTCTGCTTCGGCGTTGGCTTCGGCACAAAAATCTTGCCCTGGATCCCCAACGCCCGACATGCGTAGGCCACACCCTGAGCGTGGTTGCCCGCTGACGCCGCAACGACGCCGGCTGCACGCGCCTCGTCACTGAGCCGTGAGATGCTGTAATACGCACCGCGAATCTTGTAGGAACGAACGTCTTGCAAATCTTCCCGCTTGAGGAAAATCTCTGCACCGTACTGCTGCGACAAGCGGGGGCAGTACTGCAATGGGGTCGGCTCAATCACCGCAGAAATCTTCGACTGCGCTGCTTGAACGTCCGCGGCGTGTACCGCGTGGAAAGCTGGCTGTTCCTGTTCACTCATAACAGCAAAGTGTATACCGCTGCACCACGTCTAGGTGATACTTTGCCGTAGCCAGTCCAGGCGTTCTAACTATTAAAAGCGTCAATTATCTGCTAGATTTTCTAGCAACAATTCGTGGAGACCGTAGCATTTCATTGACATTGCTGTGGTTTCGCCTCGAATTCCTATCCTTTCAAACAACTTCAGGAGATTTCATGAAGCGCATTTCCACCGTTGCCGTTGCCGCCGCAACCGCAATCTCGTTGACCGTCGCCCCTGCGTTCGCAGAGGAGAACGCCCCAGCGAAGGACACCACGGCTCCAACCGCCGAGCAGACCCCTGGTGACACCAAGGATCAGAACACCCAGGAAACCCCTGACACCGGCAAGGAGTCCGACAAGAAGGACGAGGAGAAGCCAGGCGAGACCGAAAAGTCAGGCGAGACCGAGAAACCAGGCGACAACAACACGAATCCTGGCACCAACAACAACACGAAGACGTCCGGCAGCTCTAAGGGACACGCCCTCGGCGCTTTCGCAGGCATCCTCGCTGCGGTCCTGACCACCGGCCTTATCGTCCTGTCCGACCCGACTGGCCTCAACAAGCTCATCGACATGGCAAACGCGCAGTTCCACCTGGGTCTCGGCCACGTCCACGTGCCGAAGGTGTTCTAAGCTTCACCACTACTTCAGACAAACAGGGAGTTGAACGTGAATACACGCTCACTGGTCGCGCTTGCAATCGCTACCGCACTCGGCGGAGCATGCCTCACCGCAAGCCCGTTGATGGCGCAAGAGCAGCAAAACACGCCGACCACGCAATCACGTGTTACTGCCACAGAAACAGCACCTGCTGTGACCGTGACGGTTACCGCTTCGCCAGTACCAAAGACCACGGAGCCACGGAAAGCTGAAGGCCCAAGCTCCGAAGCGATCAACAAAGGCATCATGACCGATGAAACTCGCGAGATTTTCAGCTACATCTCGGCTGGCATCGCACTCTTCGTCGGGCTGATTCAGATGATCACCGCGGCGATCAAGGTTATCCCTGGAGCACAGGACAAGCTGAAGTCCATGCTTAAGTAGTCGCAACGCGCACAAGAGCTAAGGCCGGTGCCCATCTCCTTCCGAGGTGGGCACCGGCCTTAGTGCTTCTGCTACTTCCGATTATCCGAAGAGCTGGCGCGACGCGATCTCCGCGCCCTTCACCAGTGATTCCAGCTTCGCCCAGGCGATCTGGTGGTTCAGGCGTCCACCCAAGCCACAGTCTGCCGAAGCGATAACGTTTTCTGGGCCGACGACCTCGGCGAACTGAACGATCCTATCCGCAACCAACTGTGGGTGCTCGACAGCGTTCGTGCTGTGCGAAATAACGCCCGGATAAATAACGCTGCCCTCCGGCAATGCGTGGTCCTGCCAAACGCGCCACTCATGCGCGTGGCGTGGCGACGCCCCCTCGAAGGAAAAGCCGCCAACCTCTGCTCGCAGGATCTCCTCGATAATGTCACCGAACGGTACGTCGGTAACGTGCGGGCCGTGCCACGAACCCCAGCAAATGTGCAGGCGAGTCAGTTCCTTCGGCAAGTCGCGGATGGACTCATTGATGGCGTCGATACGAATGCGCAGCCACGCACGGTAGTCTTCCAAGGTCGGCTCAGGGTTAATCTGATCCCAGGATTCTGCAAGGTCAGGTGCGTCGAGCTGCACGGTCAAACCGGCGTCGGTAATTGCCTTGTACTCGTGTGCCATCGCAGCAGCACACGCCTGTACGACTTCTTCGTCGGTGTTGTAGTACTCGTTCTTCAGACGGGCGGCGGAGCCTGGCGAAAGCGCTGCGACAAACCCCTGCGTGGCACCGGCGCGATCCATGGAGCGCTTCAGCAGCGCGACGTCCGTCTCAACTTCCTGCTGGCCAATGTAAGTAATCGGACCCGTGAACTTCGGGTTACCAACCTTCGCACGGCCAGTGAAAATGCCGGAGTGTGGGTCGGAGTACGCCTCGGAAAAGAGTGCGCGGTCGCGACGATCTGAGAAGCTGGTCAACTCAATGTTTCCAGGTGTGGAACGCTTGATCTCCTGCGAGGCCCAGCGGTCCTCGTCGGTCATGGTCAGTCCACCAAGGCGAGAGAAAGAGTAGTTCCACCAAGCACCGTAGTCGACTGCGCCAGAGGTGATGTGACCGTACTCGCCCTCGTTGATGATGTCGATGCCCAGGTCAACCTGGCGCTGCACGACCTCGTCGATCGCGCGCTCAAGGATCTCCTTGAAGTCCTCGTCGTTGATTTGCTGCTCCGAACGAAGTTGGTTCGCTTCGAGCAGCTCAGGGGTGCGCGGCAGGGACCCAACGTGTGTTGTCAAAATCTTGTGCTCGGACATATATTATGCTCCACTCATTCGCCTCTTAGCTGGTATTGATTCCAACGACAGAGTGTAGCCAAGCCGATTTTCACACTGGGGAATATATTCACTCCCCTCCACTAGCCGAGGATCCCAACCCCCATCGTCGCCTTCAGATCGCCCATCAAGCTCGCTGAACGCTCCACCCGCAGATGGTCGCCTAACACCATCATTTGCGTCTCGTCGCCATGTACAAGGTTCAGGTACACATCCGAGTCGCCCGGGTTGTTCTGCAGCACGCCCTTCAAACGCTGGATATTATCCACAGTGCACTGCTCGGTGCGCAGCGTGAGACGCAGTGGCAGCCCAGCACCGTTGCCAGGCCCGAGCTCCGGGGTTTTGACGTCGTCGCCGAACAGGCTCATGCGTTCGTCACGGATCGAGACGTGCGCCTTCACAAGGATGATATTGTCTTCCACAATCTGTGGCGCAACCAGCGAATACACCTTGTTAAACAGCAACACGTCAACGGAGGCGCCGTGGTGATCCTCAATCGTGACGATCGCCCAAGGGGAACCGTCCTTCTTCGAGAAACGTCGATCGACTGAAGAGATCAGACCGCCAATCGTTACCTCGGCGCCATTTCGCAATTCGCCGGAGAGGATCGTCGTTAACTGAGTATCGGTCTGTGCGTCAATTGCTTCCTCGAAACCGTCAAGCGGGTGGCCCGAGACATACAAGCCCAGCATCTCACGCTCGAGAGCAAGTTTGTGTTTCTTGTCCCACTCCTCATCCGGGATCTGCAACGCAAACGCGTTGTCAGCAGCAACAGCGTCGTCACCGCCAAAGGAGGCGAACAGGTCGAACTGCCCCTTGTCAGCAGCCTTCTTCGTGGTAAGCACAGAATCGACGGCATCCTCCTGGATGAGCATCAACCCCTTACGCGGGTGACCAAGCGAGTCAAACGCACCGGCCTTAATCAGGGATTCAGTAATTCGCTTGTTACACGGCAGTAGGTCAATCTTGTCAAGGTAGTCAGAGAAGCTCGTGAACTCGCCCTTCGTCCGGCGTGTCTCCTTAATCGACTCAACAACTTCGACGCCAACGTTACGCACCGCCGCGAGGCCGTATCGAACGTCCTCGCCAACAGCCATGAAGTTTTCTTCGGAGGCGTTAATATCTGGCTGGAGCACGGAAATGCCAAGGTGGCGGCAGTCGGAAAGGTAGATCGCCGACTTGTCCTTCTTATCGCCCACCGAGGTCAACAACGCCGCCATGTACTCGGCTGTGTAGTTCGCCTTCATGTACGCCGTCCAGTAGGACACCAGCGCGTAGCCCGCCGCGTGAGACTTGTTAAACGCGTAGGAAGCGAACGGCTCAATGATCTGCCACAGTGCGTCCATCGCGCTCTTGGAATAGCCGTTGTCTTGCATCCCCGACCAGAACTTCTCGTACTGCTGCGCCAGCACCTCTGGCTTCTTCTTACCCATGGCCTTGCGGAAGCCGTCTGCCTCACCAGCGGTGTAGTTCGCAACCTTTCGGGAGATCTCCATGATCTGCTCCTGGTACACGATCAAACCGTAGGTTTCGTCCAGGATGTCCTTCAGTGGCTCCTCAAGTTCCGGGTGGATGGCCGTAATCGGCTTGCGGCCGTTCTTGCGGTCCGCGTAATCCCAGTGGGCGTTCATGCCCATCGGGCCTGGGCGATACAGCGCAAGCGAGGCGACGATGTCCTTAAAACCAGTCGGGCCCATGCGCTTGAGCAGCTCTTGCATGCCACCCGAGTCCAGCTGGAACACGCCAAGCGTATCGCCGCGAGAGAGCAACTCGTACACCTTCGGGTCGTCAGTACTCAACGACTCAAGGTCGATGGTCTCGCCGCGGTTCTTCTTCACGTTTTCCAGTGCGTCGCCAAGCACGGTGAGGTTTCGCAGGCCAAGGAAGTCCATCTTCAGCAAGCCGATGGCCTCACACGCTGGGTAGTCCCAACCAGTAATGATCGCACCGTCGGCAGGCCGCTTCCACATCGGGATATGGTCCATCAAAGGTACCGACGCCATAATCACGGCACAAGCGTGCACGCCTGCCTGGCGCACGGTCCCCTCCAGGCCGCGTGCGGTCTCATAGATGCGCGCAACGTCCGGGTCAGTCTCAATCATGGAGCGCACCTCGGTTGCCTCGTTATAACGCGGGTGTTCCGGATCCGTAATACCTGCCAGCGGAATGTCCTTCGCCATGATCGCAGGAGGCAGCGCTGCGTTAATACGGTCCGCCATCTGGAAGCCGGGCTGGCCGAAGTTCACCTTGGCCGAGTCCTTAATAGCCTGCTTCGTCTTAATCGTGCCGAAGGTAATCACCTGTGCGATCTTGTCCTCGCCCCAGCGCTCTGCAGCGTACGTGATCATTTCCCCGCGTCGGCGGTCGTCGAAGTCGATATCAATATCAGGTGCCGACGGCCTCTCCGGGTTCAAGAACCTCTCGAAGAGCAGGCCATGCTCCATCGGGTCAATGTTCGTGATGGTCAGCGCGTACGCCACAAGCGCACCCGCCGCGGAGCCACGGCCCGGCCCGACGCGAATGCCGACCTCGCGCGCATGCTTGATCAGCTCGGCAACGATGAGGAAGTAGGACGGGTAGCCCTTCATATCGATGACGTCGATCTCGTAGTTCGCGCGCTCGATGTATTCCTCCGGCACCTCCCTGCCCTCGAAGCGCGCCTGCAAACCACGCATCACTTCCTTGCGCAGCCACGTTGTTGGGGTCTCCCCTTCCGGCACGTCAGCCACCGGCATCCGGTCGTGCGGATGTTCCTCCCACAGCTCGCTGTAGTCACCGACACGCTCCGCAATCCACAGGGTGTTATCGCAGGCGTCAGGCACCGTAGAGTCCCACAGGTCGCGCATCTGCTCAGCTGACTTGATGTAGTAGCCGGTGCCGTCGAACTTAAAGCGGTCCGGGTCCATCAGCGTCTTGCCGGTCTGCACACACAACATGGCCTCGTGCGCCGGCGCCTGGGACTCCAGGACGTAGTGACAGTCGTTCGTCACCAGTGGCGGAAGGTCGAGCTCCTTGCCGATGCGCAGCAAGTCATTACGTACGCGCTGCTCAATATCCAGACCGTGGTCCATGAGCTCGAGGAAGTAGTTATCACGGCCGTAGATGTCCTGCCACATCGCCGCGGCCTCAAGGGCCTCACGGTACTGGCCAAGCCGCAAACGGGTTTGCACATCACCCGACGGACACCCCGTGGTGCCGATGATGCCGTCGGCATGTTCGGCGACGAGCTCCGCATCCATGCGCGGCCACTTACCAAGCTGCCCCTCGTACGAAGCCAGCGACGAGAGCTTGAACAGATTGCGCAGGCCGGTCGCGTTTTCTGCCAGCATCGTCTGGTGCAGATACGCACCGGAGGCGGACACATCGTCGCGCTTCTGGTCAGGGGTGCCCCACAGCACGCGCTTCTTATTCAGGCGCGACTCCGGCGCCAAGTAGGCCTCGATGCCAATGATCGGCTTCACCCCCGCGTCCACCATCTGGCGGTAAAACGCGTTCGAGCCGAACATATTACCGTGGTCAGTCATGCCCACTGCGGGCATGCCCTGGCGCACGACCTCCTCCGCAAGCATGTCAACTTTCGCCATGCCGTCGAGCATCGAAAACTCGGTGTGGTTATGCAGGTGGACGAAGGAAGATTTTTTGGCCATGCGCTTCATCTTATCCAGACTTCGGACACGGCCAAAAGAGCCAGCAACCAGCGAACTTATTCGTAACGCAAAGCATCAATAGGCTGCATCTTTGCAGCCTTCGCGGCTGGATAGGCACCGAAGAAAATACCGGTTGCCAGCGAAAACCCGAGCGCCAACACAATTGCGCCGAGCGGCGGCCATGTAAAGGCATCGAACGCGGCCGTCGCGATCATGCCAATCGCCCCGCCCAGAATCACACCGATGATGCCGCCAATCAGGCACACCAGCATCGCCTCGACGATGAACTGTGTACGGATATCGCTTTGCTTGGCGCCCAACGCTTTGCGCACACCGATCTCCCGCGTGCGCTCAGTGACGGTGATCAGCATGATGTTCATCACACCGATACCACCGACCAGCAAAGAGATACCGCCGATCGCGGAGAGCACCGTCGACATGATGCGGAATACGCTCGTCAGCTCTTCCAAGCTCGAGGAAAGATCCACCACCTCAATGGTGTAATCCTCGTTATTGGCGTACCAACGGTCCATGTAGTGCTGCAGGTCCGCCTGGAAGGTCTTCGCGTCTTCATCCGGCGCCGATTGCACCGAAAATGACGTGAACCAGTCGCTGTCAAGCCCAACGCGATCTGCAGCGGTGAGCGGGATATAAATGTCCGCAAACTGTTCTGCGGCACCAAACATTCCGCCGCCGCGGGAATCTTCCTCGCCATCGAGCACACCCACGATAGTGAACACTGCCGGCTGGTCGTCTACGACCACATCGATGCGCTTGCCCAAACTGGCTTGAGCGTTGCCGTCGAAGAGGGCGTCGATAAGCGAGGGGCTCACCACTGCGAGCGGTCGGTGCCCATCGATGTCATCCTGGGAAATCTCGCGGCCGAACTGCACTTCGATGTTTCGCACCTTCATCGAGTCTGCAAGGACCGGCTTGACGTTCGTGGACACAGTTGTGTCATCGGAGACCACTTCCCCACTCGTGGAAACATCGATGTCCACGCCCTGGATACGGTCCCCAAATGCCTGACGCAGCTCATCGAGCTGCTCGGGAGTGACTGCGTTGCGCTCATCGGATGGTGGCGCGTAAGAAAACGCCGCGAAGGGATCCTCGGATGCATCCGCGTCATCGGGACGCTCATGCACCATCACCGGGTGCGTCGTAGTGCCGACGCCTTCGAGCCCCGACATCACCTGGCGCTCCAGACCACGACCCAGCGTCATAATAATGACCACTGCCATAATGCCGATAATGATGCCCAGCAGCGTCAGCAACGAGCGAAGTTTGTTCTTCCGAAGCGACGAGGAGGCAAGCTTGATTGACTCTCCTACGTTCATGGCCTCGCCCCCAGTGGGGCGCGAACCTGCGCGATGCGCCCGTCCATCATCTCTACAATGCGGCCAGTTTCTTCTGCCAACTCAGGGTTGTGCGTGATGAAGACGATGGCTTTGCCAAGGTCGTCGTGCAGCTCGTGGAAGAGGTCCATCACCATGCGGCCCGTCTTGGAGTCCAGGGCACCGGTAGGCTCATCCGCGAGTAACAGGTCAGGGTCATTGGCAAGGCTGCGAGCAATTGCCACGCGCTGCTTCTGCCCACCCGACAGTTCGTTCGGGTTATGGTGCAAGCGGTCGCCCATGCCCATCATGTTCAAAAGTTCAGCGGCGCGCTCCTCGCGCTCTTTCTTATCGACGCCCGCATACATCATTGGCATCGCCACATTTTGCAACGCGTCGATTCGGCCAATCAGGTTGAAGTTCTGAAAAATGAAGCCGATGTTCTGGCTCCGGTACGCAGCCAGCTCGTTGTCTGACTTGGCGTACACCGGCTCGCCGTTGAACGCGTACGCGCCGTCTGTCGGCCGGTCGAGCATGCCAACCAGGTTCATCAGCGTCGACTTGCCGCAACCCGACGGGCCGACGATAGAGACAAATTCGCCCTGCTCTGCATGGAAGTCGATGCCATGCAGCACGGTCAGCTCGCTGGGCTCTCCGACGTTGTACGTCTTGACGATCCTGCGCATGTCAATGAGCAGACCGCTCTTCGACATCGCCTCTTGCCCTGCAGGTGTGTGCAGTGTTGGTTGAGGTTGCGCAACTGGCTCTGTCGGCGTTGGTACTTCGAGCTCCTCCGTCGAAGGCTCGGCGGCCTCAAACAACTCGTCGAACTCTGCGTCGGTGGCATCGTCCTGTACGCGTTGTTGGGAGTGCTTTCGGAAGGGGTTCCGTGCCATCGCCTACCCCTCCTTTTCCGCTGGCGCGGAAGACTTCGGCGCTGCAGAAGACGTCGCCGGAGTGGTTGCAGCGGCACTGCCTGTCGGCTTCTTGTCCTTTGCGTCCTTTACCTGCTCAGGATCAAAGTTTTCGTCGTTGACCTTCACGGTGGAGCCAACCTTGTCCTTGAAGTTCTCAGGCCAGTTGATCACGATGTCGCCTGGCTTGAGCTCGCCGCCTGTGACAGCAACGTCAACGTCATTCTTCGCACCGGTCTTGACAGTGCGCTCTTCTACGACGCCGCTGGTGTCGCCGGGGTTCTCCGTTGCGAGCACCAAAATCTTGTTCTCGTCGTAGACGGCGTCGCGAGGAATGTTGATGGAGTTCTTCGCCTCTTCAGTGATAATTTCAGCACGCACACTGCCACCGAGCAGCAGGCCTTCCTTGTCACCGGTGACTTCGATTTCAACCGGGAACGTCACTGAGGACCCGCCACCGCTTCCACCTGCGGACATTGCTGCTGCAGCCTCTGCCCCACTACCAGCACTCGCGCCTGTGGAACCGACCGGGGAAACTCGCGTGACACGTCCGGTGAACTTCTTCTTGCCAGTCGCAGTCGACGTGAATTCAACACGGTTGTCTTGCTTGATCGCCGGGACGTCGGCCTCGCGCACACTCGCGCGGATCAGCAGACGGGAGTCGTCTGCGATGCCAAGCACGCGGCCTTGTGGGATGTCGCCTACCTGCACGTCAACGTTTGTGACTACGCCAGCCATCGGAGCGTTAATCGTCGCCTCCTGCACTTGGAGCTGCAGCGTACCGTCGTCGTCAGTGGCTGAAGCATTCTCTGCTGCACGCCACGCGGAGTCAACCTGTGCTTGCAACTGCTGACGCTCCTGCCCGGCTTGAGCCTTGGCGGCCTCCAGCGCGGCTTGCGACTCCTGAAGTGCAGCTCGAGCTTGCTCCACGCTCAGCATCGGGACAGCACCCTGGCCGCCACCCGGAACTTGACCCGGCGCGGCCGGGGCTGCAGGAGGTGCCGTGCGGATGCCGTGGCCGGAACCGCCTGGCAGACGGGATGACAAATCGCCGGCCATCTTTTGAACGTGGGCTGCGATCTTCGGCGAAGCGATCATCCGTGCGCCACCCTGCGCGGCAAGCGCAGCATCAAGCGCTGCCTGCGCTTGATCCACCTGCGCTTGCGCCTGAGCCACGGCCGGGTTGGAGCCGTTTGCCATCGCCTGGTCGTACGCGTTGAGCTGACTCTTGGCCTGCTCGACGCCCTGCATCGCTTCTGCCTGGGCACTCGCCTGCTGCTTTTCTTGCTTGGCAAGTTGGCGCTGCAACGCGTCGGTGTTCATCTGCACCAAGAACTGATCTTTCGCGACGCGGTCGCCGGGCTGCACTGCGAGCCGTTCGACCTCGGACTGCAGCGCGGTCGTGATGCTCACTGAGCGAATCGGCGCAATGTTGCCGTTGACCACGATGCTATTGGTGAGGTTTTCCTCTGCAGCGATCGTGTAATCTCCGGCGAGCAAACCATCGTGCCCGCCGTCATCACCACCGCCAATAGCGCCACACGAGGCCGCAAATAACGTTGCGGTTGTAGCCAGCGTGACACCCACAATTCGCGTTTTCGAAAAACGCTGACGCTGCGGGCTTCGGGCGTTGATTCCAGGGTCGGAAACCAATGTCTCTCCTCGTGTTGTTTTCCGCGCACCTTTTGGATGCGCGTATAGGTGCAATCCCGGAAAACTATACACGCCTTCACTGTGCGTCTACGAAACTTACGGGCCGGATTGCGAACGCGCCCCATACCGCGTCAGCTGGTAAAACTTCCACAGCAAACACATCGTTCACATCGTTCACATCAGCCAAATGCGCAACAGCGTCGTAGACGACTGCGCCTTCAATGTGTGCAGAGACTCCTCGGAATATCTCGGCGCGCGACGCTCCGGGCGCAGGCTCTCCGACTGGATTCGCACCTAACTTAGTGATCACGGCATTCACACGCCCAATCGGGCGTAGCACTGCGTCTGCTTCTTCTGGATTCAAAGGATGGCTAAACGATACAAGCGCGAAATGAGCCTGTTCACCTGCCCGCGCTGCCTCCTCGAGGCTCTGCTCCGCGCGCGCCGCGTACGCCTGCGCCGTCTCACCTTGTTCCACCCCCAGAGCGTCCCCTTGCAGCACAGGTTGCTCCGGTGGATTATTGACGCCAACTAGGTAGCAGCATCCGTAAAGCACAGCACCGGCGAGCAACGCCGCGATTGCGCCGCGCCACCTCTTTGCCTGGTTAGCCACGGTTCGCCGATCGCAACATGTCCAAGGCGTGCTGCAGGTCGTCCGGGTAGGAAGATTTCACCGTCATTGGCTTTCCGGTACTTGGGTGGTCGAACGTCAAGCTGGTGGCGTGCAGCCACTGTCGGTTGAGCGCAAGTTTGGCGGCAAGGTTCGGGTCACACCCGTACATTGGGTCGCCGACGCACGGGTGCCCTACCGAAGACATGTGGACACGAATCTGGTGTGTGCGCCCTGTTTCCAGATGGACCTCAAGCAGGCTTGCCTGGCGAAACGCCTCGAGCACCTCGTAGTGCGTAATACTCTGGCGCCCATCCGCCGTGACAGCGAACTTCCACCCAGCTGAGGGGTGGCGCCCGATCGGCGCGTCGATCGTGCCGACAATCGGGTCAGGCAGCCCCTGCACCACCGCGTGGTACGTCTTGTGCACTGTTCGGTCCTTGAACGCACGCTTCAGCACCGAATAGCCACGCACACTATTTGCGACAACCATCACTCCGGACGTGCCGACGTCCAATCGCTGCACAATCCCCTTGCGCTCCGGGGGGCCAGCATCTGGCAGTGTAAAACCCATCGCCTGCAACCCACCGACCACAGTTGGCCCCTCCCAACCCAGTGTTGGGTGGGCGGCAACGCCTACCGGCTTGTCCACAGCGATGACGTCCGCATCGTGGTAGATCACGTCGAGTCCGTCGACGTGATCTACCACAGGCTCCGGCGCGCGCTTCGGCGGTGGCAGCGTGGCCTCCAGCAGGGCGCCCGCAGTAACACGATCGGATTTCTGTACTGGGGAGGCGTCGATAAGTACGCTGCCGTCGGCGATCATCTCTGCCGCAACACTGCGCGAGACCCCAAAGAGCTTTGCAATTGCCGCGTCAACGCGCATCCCCGACAGCCCCTCAGGCACCGGAAGCGCGCGAAACCCCGTACTCACGACCGCGCCTCCTTTGCAAACATCGAGATGACGACGACGGCCACCCCGATGGTGATGGCGGCGTCGGCAAGGTTGAACACTGCAAACGAACCGATGGAGATGTAGTCAACGACATGGCCGAACCAAAAGCCCGGCTCGCGCGCGAGCCTATCGATGAGGTTGCCAAGCGCCCCTCCCGCGATCAACGCCACCCCAAGTGTCTCCCACCTGCCAGCAAGGCGTGGGGCATAGATCAACGCACCGATAACGAACGCAAGCTGGATCGTCGTGAACAGCCACGTCGAGTTCTGCCCCATCGAAAACGCCGCGCCAGGGTTAAACAATAAATACAGTCGAGCCCAATCACCGATCACTGGCACGGGCTCACCGGGTGTCAAGGATGTCACCATGATTTGCTTGACTACTTGATCCACAGCAGCAACAGCGAGCATGACGCCTACGACGACACCGAGCGAGCGACGCTTCGCTGACGCTCCGCCGCGCACGCGTGATTCCTTTGAATTACCCATCGCAGATAACTGTAGTATGCAAATGCTGTAGCTTGTGAAGTTGTGTTGTACTCCGCTCATCCCAAAAGTTCATTGTTCGGCCCTCTAACCATCACCGCCGCGGTTTTTGCGCTCACTGCATGCAGCGCCGAGGAGCCGGATCCATTCGCTGACATTCCCGAGTTCGCCGTTGAGTCACCAGTCGTGCAGGTACTTTCACAAGGACAAAACCCTCAGGTGTGGAAGTACGAGGACGGCGCATCAGCAGACAGCGAAACTACGGCGCCGCAGCGGGTCGCGCTGTCGCACGCGATTGCGCAGTACCCCGGCGAGGAGGGCTCGGAGCCGGTCATCGCGCGCGAGCACGAGCGCGACACAGTCACGCTGACCGTTTCGACGCATACTTCAGAGAGCAGCAGCGAGGGTGCTGTGCGCCAGGTAGACCTTGTCGCGGAAGGGTTAGAGCACTCGGATTTAGCGATGCAGAACAGCCTGACGTCAAACGAGGGCTTCCAGATGCGCTGGCACAGCGACCCTAACGGCACAGTATCGGCGGTACAACTGATGCCTACGGCGGATTCCGATGAGGAAGGCCGGGCCATCGCCGAGAAGAACTTGCTCGAATTGATGTCGTGGCAAGTTGTCTTCCCGGATGAGCCAGTCGGCGTAGGCGGCTCCTGGAAAGTTGAGCAGCGAGGACTTGGTGCCTCGGACATGCTACGGACCACCACGTACACGCTGGAATCCGCACAGGACGCAACACTCGAGCTGAAAGTAGATGTCCAGGAACGCCCGCTGAAGCGATCCATCACGATTGATAACGAGGTCGCTGGCGCCCTAGACGGCACGACGCTGCACGTGGTGAGCAACACTTCACACTCGGAGGGCTCGCTGACAGTGGACCTGCATTCGCCACTTCCGGTGGGCGGTTCTGTGCTTACCGCTACGCGGCTTGTCTACGGCAGTGACGAAGCCGATACCCGTGTGGCCCAAGACACCACGACCGTTGTGGACTATAACGTATAGGAGACGGCCCACATTTGATGACGAGGAACATCCCATGACTGCCCCACTGCATATTGGCCTTGACGGCATTTCGTTTTCCTACCCAGGCGGACACCGCGTCCTCACCGACATTTCTTTCGCGGTGCCATCCGGGTCTGTCACCGGGCTCATCGGAGAGAACGGCGCCGGCAAATCGACGCTGCTCGGCATCATCTCCGGAGAGCTGAAACCCGACGCAGGGGTGCTTATCACGCCCCCGATCACGGGCTTCATCCCGCAGGAAACCTCGCTGCCGTTCAGCGAGCCCGCCCAATCACTTATCGACGAAGCCGTCAAAGAGCTTCGCGCTGTCGAGGAAGACATCTCAACCTTTGCGCAGCGCATGGTCGACAACCCAGACGACCAGGAGGCGGCCGACGCATACGACCGGGCGTTGTCCCGCGCGGAAAACTCCGGCGTGTGGGAGTTAGATGCCCGCATCGCTACCGTGTTGGCTGGCCTCGGCCTTGCGAACGTCGACCTGGCCACCCCACTGGGCGAGATGTCTGGCGGGCAACGCCGACGGTTTGCACTGGCCACGCTGCTGCTACACCCGGTGGACGCTATGGTGCTCGACGAGCCGACCAACCACCTCGACGACGAAGCCGTCGACTTCCTCATCGGCGAGCTCGAGGCATTCAAGGGGCCTGTACTCGCCGCGTCGCACGACCGCTACTTCCTCGACACCGCGTGCGACGGCATCGTCGACCTCGACCCTGGCTTGGGCGCCGAGGGCGGCTTCGGCGAGGAGACCCGCCAGGGCACCCGCTACCGTGGCACGTTCAGCGACTACCTCAAGGCCCGCGAGGACCGACGCCGCCGCTGGGAAAGCGACTACGCAGCGCAAGAGCACGAGCGCGCCAGGCTTGAGAAGGCCGCTGAGCAAACCGGCGAGGACATCTTCCACTCCCAAGAAGCCTCTTCTGACATCCGAATGGCGGCAAAGTACCAGGCGGACCGCGCGGCGAAGACGGTGGGCAACCGCAGGCGCTCGGCGTCGCAACGCCTCGAAGCGCTTGAGCGAACGGAGATTCCGGAGCCGCCGGCTCGCCTGCGCTTCCGCGGCCTTCCGCCGCATACCGCGACCTCGCTTGGGCTCCCGGCGCTGGTCACCCAGAACCTCTCCGTTCCTGACCGCCTCGCCCCACTGAGTATCAAAGTGCAGCCCGGCCAGCAGCTCCTCGTTGAAGGCCCAAATGGCTCCGGCAAGTCCACGCTGCTGAAAATTATCGACGGCCAGCTGCGCGACTACGAGGGCGAGATCATCATGCCGGAAGAGATGACCGTCGCACGCCTCGAGCAGGACGACTCGTGGACGGACCTCGACAAAACCGCGGGCGAAGTGTTCGCGGAGCTCACCCCAGAGGGTGTGCCAGACCTCGTAGAAATGGGCCTGATGACCGAGGAGCAGGCGGCGAAGAAGCTCGACGACCTCTCGCTCGGCCAGCGTCGCCGCGTCTCACTGGGCATCATCCTGGCGTGCCCGCCTGACCTGCTGCTGCTCGACGAGCCGACAAACCACCTCTCGCTCGCACTGGCCGAAGAGCTGGAGCACGCCCTGCTCGCGTTCGAGGGCACCGTCATCATCACCAGCCATGACCGTTGGGTACGCCGCCAGTGGCACGAGCGCCAGGCCAAGAAAGACGCACGCGCCAGAACTCTGACTCTCGCCACGTTGTGGACTGAGGAGCTCTGGCGCGCGGATAAGCAGTAGTGTCTGCTTAGAGGTTCGGTGCCTGCTGGTAGCCTTCCGCAGGCTGCTCACCTGGCTGCTCTTCAGCCGGGGCTGCCGGCTGCGGAGCGGAGCTCTTGCACATCTCTGGCACCTGCTCAGGCGGCAGGGTGTTGTTGATCAGGGTGCATGCCCAGACCTGAGAAAGCTTCCACACGCCGTCTTCGAAGACGAATTCCACGTCCTCCGCGAGCTGCGGCTGGGAGTCGGGACGGGTGAAGCTGACCGTTGCCAGAACGGTATCCGGGGTGTAGCCAGGAAGCACAGGCGGTACGACCTGGAAGTTCGCGCCGGACTCCTCCTGGGACTGCGCCATCACGTCGAACAGTTCAGGGACGTTCTCTCCGCCCTGGACCGTGTTCACGCGCTCCTCAATCGGCAGGCTTGCATCGGTTGCGCGCATGAGCACTGCGTTGAGTTCTTCAGCGGTTGGCTGCTGCGCGGCGGGCGCGACAGACTCGCTGGTGGCCTGCGTTGCCGTGGTCGCGGGATCATCCTGGCTGTTGTCGCCAGAGCATGCGCTCACGCCGAGCCCGAGGCCCAGCGCGGCGGCGACAGCTACGATCGGTGCTGCTTTCACGATTTCTCCTTGAAGCATTGTCTTCAGCGGCTCACGGTCACAGTTAGCGATCCGACACCGCTCTAACCTTGCCAACGTTACCGGCGTTTTTACCTTGGCACCAATACGCCACTCTGGCACGCTGTGAGTTATGGAATCTTTCGTACTGCTCATCGCCACCGGCGGCACCATCGCATGCACTGCGAACGCCGACGGCGCGCTCGTTCCAAGCCTTAGCGCTGAAGACCTCGTCCACTCCAGTGGCACCAGCGAGCCCGTCCGCGTGTATGACGCGCTGCGTCTCGACTCGTCCGCGATCACCTTCGCTGACATCGACAAGCTCCGCTCCCTCACTGCACAAGCACTGCAAGACCCGCAGATCAGTGGCATCGTAATCAGCCACGGCACCGACTCCATGGCGGAGACCGCATTCGCACTCGACATCGTGCACGACGACCCCCGCCCGATCGTGCTTACCGGCGCCCAGCACGCGGCCGACCACGAACACCCCGACGGCCCCGGGAACCTCGCGGGCGCGATTGCCGCCGCCGCAGATCCGCTTCGGCGCAACAACGGCGTACTCCTCCACTTCGGCGGCGCCACCCTGCCCGCCCGTGGGCTGTTGAAGCGCGACACACACGCCCTCGAGGCCTTCACCTTGAGCAGTGAACGCCCACTTCCCCGCCCTGCAGCACTTGCCCGCAAGCCGTTGGCTGCCATTCACATCCCCATCCTGCGCGCTTGGCCCGGCGCGGACGGCGAGATCGTGGATGCCGTGACCAGTATGAACCCGGATGGCATCGTGATCGAGGCGCTCGGATCCGGCAATGTTGGCCCCGGCATGGGTGAGGCAATCACCCGCGCACTCGATTCGGGTATCCCCGTCGTAATCACCAGTTCCGTGCCCTACGGCGAGGTCACCTTCGCCTACGGCGGCACCGGTGGTGGCGCTACCCTCGGCTCCCAAGGGGCGATCGCCGCGGGGTTCCTACGCGCTGGTCAGGCGCGCATCGCGCTCGCGACTGCGCTGGCCAACGGCGTGGATCCGGCGTCAGTGTTCTGAGTCGAGCCAGTCCTGCCACGCGAGGGAATCCACCGGGTCCGCTGGCTGGAGCTTGGGGTCGTCGATACGCAATGTGCGCATCTTCCCTGGCCCCGTGGCCCTCGTTTCAAAACGCACGCTCACCCAGCCTTTGCCCGCACCTTGGACCCAGCCGTGGCCGAAGTCCTCGTGGTAGATGTCCTGGGTGGCGCGCCACACGCCGTTGGTAGGCCCGTCGTATAGCTCGACTGCAATATCGCTGCTGGCCACGTGGTCGCTGACCCCGGATTCGTAATCACTGTCAGCGGGTACAGGCCGGATGATTTCCTGGTCTAGCTCCGGAAACAGCACGTCCTGCAGCGCATCTTCCAGCCCCGAGTAGGACACGCCCACGAGCCGGATCGGGCCGACCTCGTCCGGGTAGCGCACGATGCGAAACGCCGTAGCGCGCAGTGTCTCCGCATCGTCAGTGGCGTAAGGCAGCGTCGCAGAACGCGACTCGATGCGGAAGTCCGCCATCCGTAGCTTCACCGTCACAGTCCTCGCACCGCGCCCATCTTTCAGCAAGCGCCTGTGCGACTCCTCGGCGGCGCGCTCGACCGCGGCGTCAACCTCGGCCGCGGTGGTCAGGTCCTGGGGAAAAGTGTGCTCGGAAGAAATCTGCTTCGCGACGGCCCTCGGCGCAACCGGGCGATCATCGTGCCCCCGCGCCAGCTGCCACAACTGCTTCGCGACGACCCCTCCGAGCGCAATATCGACTTCCTTCTCGCTCAGCGCCGCAAAGTCCCCGATCGTTTCAATCCCGGCCTGCGCAAGCTTCGCCTCCGTGACAGGCCCAACGCCCCACAGCTCGTTGACGTTCAGAGGGTGCAGCAGCGCTTCCTGCTGTTCGTGAGGCAAAATGTACACCCCGTCGGGTTTTGCCAGGCCTGAGCCGATCTTCGCGTATTGCTTACCACTGCCCGCACCAATCGAGCTTGGCAAGCCTGTCTCATCCTTAATGTCTCCACGTAGCTCGTTGGCCCACTCAAGCACGGTCTCCCGATTCGCTCCCGCGAGCTCCTCGGGCTCCATGAACGCCTCGTCGATAGAGAGCTGCTCCACGACGCTGACTCTGCGCTCAATGATTTCAAACACGCGTTGCGACGCCACCTTGTACACCGGGCGCCGCGGGGCAACGAGCACCGCTCGCGGACCCACCAGTTTCGCAGCTTGGTGGGTCGGCATTGCGGAACGCGCCCCATACTTGCGGGCTTCATAGCTTGCGCCCGCGACAACGCCCCGCCCGTTGACACCAGCAACGAGGACGGGGCGTCCGCGTAACGTTGGGCGTGTGAGCTGCTCGCAGGATGCGTAGAACGCATCCATGTCGATGTGCAGGACCCAACGTTTCATAGCAAATTACTGCTTAGCAATCGCTGCACTCACACCTTCGTGAATCGTGTGCGCCTCGCCGTTGAGCGTCTCGACGATCTCGAAGGACGTCGCGAGCGTCTCATGCGCGATGTGCTCAGCGTGGCGCTGCGCCCACTCGACCTTGTCGGAAGGTACGCACAGCTGTACCGAGATGCGGTCAGAGACCTCGTAGCCTTCCTGCTTACGAGCATCCTGCAGACCACGAATCACGTCTGCTGCCCAGCCCTCGGCCTCGAGCTCCTCGGTCAGCTCCGTATCGAGCACGACCAGGCCAACGACGTCATCGGTAGCGTCAACCCGAGCGGTGCTCGTCGGGTCCTCAGCCACTAGGCGCTCGGTGTAGAGCTCCGGGGTGAGCACGATGTCGCCGTCGACAACAACGTTTTCGCCTTCACGGACGTAGTTGCCAGCCTTGACGTTCTTGATAGCGCGCTGCACGTCACGGCCCAGGGTCGGACCTGCGACTTTCGCGTTCACGACAACCTCGAAGGAACCAACCGAGTCGACGTCATCAGTCAGCACGACTTCTTTCACGTTGACCTCATCCTTGATCACGGACGCGAAGTCCTGCAGCTGGTCCGAGCCCGCCAGCGCCACCGTGAGCTTCGGCAGTGGCAAGCGGTTGCGCAGCTTCTTCGACTTACGCACCGACGAAGCAGCAGAGCACACCGCGCGCGTTGCATCCATCGCGCTGACCAGTGCAGGGTCCGCCGGGATTGCATCCGCAGACGGGAAGTCCGCCAAGTGCACCGAGCGACCACCGGTCAGACCACGCCAGATGACCTCACTGACGTACGGCAGCAACGGCGCCGTCACACGGGTCAGGATCTCCAGGACCGTGTACAGCGTGTCAAACGCCTCAGGATGCTCCTCCTGACCCGCCCAGAAACGGTCGCGTGACCGGCGCACGTACCAGTTCGTCAGCGAGTCAGCGAAGCGACGGACCTCGTCACATGCGTCCGCGATGCGAGTGTCGTCGAGCGCCTCCTTCACCGCAGCCACGAGGTCATGCGTCTTCGCCAAGATGTAGCGGTCCAGCACATCCTGCGAATCGACGCTGAACTTCGCCTCCTCGGAGGAGTACAACTGCAGGAAGGTGTACGCGTTCCAGATCGGCAGCAACGCGTGGCGCACGCCCTCGCGGATGCCCTGCTCCGTCACGATGAGGTTGCCGCCACGAAGAATTGGCGAAGACATGAGGAACCAACGCATCGCGTCGGAACCATCACGGTCGAAGACCTCGTTGACGTTCGGGTAGTTGCCCTTCGACTTCGACATCTTCAGACCGTCATTGCCCAGCACGATGCCGTGCGCAACGACCTTCTTGTACGCCGGGCGGTCGAAGAGTGCCGTCGCCAAGACATGCTGCACGTAGAACCAACCACGCGACTGGCCCGAGTACTCCACGATGAAGTCCGCAGGCTGACGAGCATCGTGCTCCTCAACATTCTCAAACGGGTAGTGGTACTGCGCAAACGGCATCGAACCAGAATCAAACCAGCAGTCCAACACGTCCGGCACGCGACGCATCATCGACTTCCCGGTCGGATCGTCCGGGTTCGGGCGGACCAGCTCATCAATGTCTGGGCGGTGCAGCGACTTCGGGCGAACGCCGAAGTCCTTCTCCAGCTCTTCGAGCGACCCATAGACGTCCACACGCGGGTACTCCGGGTTATCCGACACCCACGCCGGCACCGGTGAGCCCCAGTAGCGGGTACGCGAAATGTTCCAGTCACGCGCGCCTTCCAACCACTTACCGAACTGGCCGTCGCGAATGTGCGATGGGATCCAGTCGATCTCCTGGTTCAGCTCCACCATGCGGTCGCGGAACTCAGTGACCTTCACAAACCACGCCGGAAGCGCCATGTAGATCAGCGGCTCGCCCGAACGCCAGGAGTGCGGGTAGGAGTGTTCAATCGTCTGGTCACGGACCACGCGCTGCTTCGCACGAAGGTCACGGATGATGTCACGGTTCGCATCAAAAACCAGCTTGCCTGCGTACTCCGGCACCAGCGAGGTGAACTTACCATCGGCATCAACCGGAATCACCAAATCGATGCCGTACTCCTGACAGGTGTACATATCGTCTTCACCGAACGCAGGCGCCTGGTGAACAACGCCCGTGCCGTCCTCGGTGGTCACGTAGTCCGCGTTCAACACCATGAACGCCTTTTCCTGGTCACGGAAGTAGTCGAAGACCGGCTCGTACTCCAAGCCCTCGAGCTCGGAGCCCTTGAAGGTGGCGACAACCTCGCGCTCCTCGCCGAGCTCCTTCGCGTACGCGCCGATGAGCTCCGTCGCCAGCAGCAGCTTCTTGCCGACGACCACCTCTTCACCGTCCGCACCAACACGGACCAGCGAATACTCAACGTCCGGGTGGACCGCAAGCGCCAAGTTCGATGGCAGCGTCCACGGCGTGGTGGTCCAGGCAATCGCAGCTGCGTCGTGCAGCTCAGGGTGCTGCTTCCAGGTCTCCGCAGCAGCAAATCCTTCACGCCCACCCGTAAACGGCATCGTTACGGTTACGGTCGGATCCTGGCGGTTGCGGTAAGAATCATCCAGACGCGTCTCTTGGTTCGACAGCGGCGTATGCTCCGCCCACGAGTACGGCAGCACGCGGAAGCCCTGGTAAATCAGCCCCTTGTCATACAGGGTCTTAAACGCCCACATGACGGACTCCATGTACGGCAGTTCCATCGTCTTGTAGCCGTTATCGAAGTCCACCCAACGAGCCTGGCGAGTCACATACTCTTTCCACTCATCGGCGTAGTGCATCACGGACTTTGCACAGTACTCGTTGAACTGTGCCAGACCCATGTTTTCGATCTCAGCCTTATCCTTGATGCCGAGCTGCTTCTCAGCCTCGAGCTCCGCGGGAAGGCCGTGGCAGTCCCAACCAAACACGCGCGGAACGTAGTAACCAGCCATCGTGCGGTAGCGTGGCGCGATGTCCTTGACGTAGCCCGTCAGCAGGTGGCCGTAGTGTGGCAAACCGTTGGCGAACGGAGGGCCGTCGTTAAACACATATTCTTCGCAGTCTTCGCGCTGCTTCAGCGATGCCTGGAACGTATCATCCTCGTTCCAGTACTTCAGTACCTGCTCCTCCATTTTTGGAAACGCGGCACTTCCCCCGGTCAGATCTACCTTTGGGTAGACACTTCCGACCTTGCTCATCTCCGTCTCTCCTTCACGCACAATGCTTACCTTGTCACAGGGACGCAGCGAACAACGCCACGCGGTACCACCCTGCTTGAAGTCCGCCGTGAGACGAGCTTCCGCTTCATTTGCGGTGAAAGAAATAACGCTTCCTAATTACGTCCGGTTCTACTAAGCAATAGCGCACTGTAGCGCAACAGCTGTTCTTCCGGAAACGCTCCCCGATGATGGTCGGATCATCACGCGCTACCGCACCACCAGGTGGTGAAGCACGTAGCTTGTCTCATTCTAGCCCTTTGTCCCCCAGAAATGGCAACAACCACCACTCACCGCAGTGAATGGTGGCTGATGTTTGAAAGAAACTACTTATTGCCAGCGTCGCCGCTCGGAGCGGACGTGCCACGGGTCTCAAGCTCCTCCAGCTGGGACTCGAGCAGTGTGCGCAGGCGAGTGCGGTACTCGCGCTCGAAGGTACGCAGCTCAGCGATGCGGTTCTCGAGGGCGGTCTGCTGCTGCTTCACCGTGTTCATGATCTCGGTGTGCTTACGCTCAGCCTCGGTGCGCAGCTTCGTTGCCTGCTCCTCAGCCTGGCGAATCTGCGCCTCAGCGCGCGAGTTAGCTTCGTTGGTGGTTTCCTCAGCCTTCTTCTCGGCGTCTACAACGAGCTGCTGTGCACGAGCCTCAGCCGACTGCTTCGTCTCAGCAGCCTTACGCTCAGCCGCCTGGATCTGCTCGCGGGAGTGCGTCTCTGCCTCAGACAGCTGCTTCTTCGAGCGTGCCTCTGCATCTGCCAGCTGACGCTCTGCGGAACCACGGGCCTCGTCGAGCATCGAGCGGGCCTCTGCCTGCGCGTCGTTGGTGAGGCGATCTGCCATCTCCTGCGCGAGCCCAAGCACCTTCGCCGCCTGCATGTGTGTATCGGCGGATGCTGCATTCTGGTCGACAGCCGCAGCCTGCTGCGGTGCAACGGCAGCCTTTGGCGCCTGCTTAGCCTGCTTTGCAGCCTGCTCCGCGTCCTGACGAGCCTTTGCAGCTTCCTGCTTCGCAGCCTGAGCGTCCTTCTCAGCCGCTACCTTTGCCTCCTGCGCAGCACGGAGCTTCTGCTCGTACTCAGCACGAACCTTCTTCTCAACTCGCTTTTCAATCTCAGCTTCGTCGACATCGCTGGACGCGGCCGCAGGAGCAACCGGGGCAGCAGACCCACCAGCACCGAGCTCTTCGACACGGGCCCGAAGGTCATCGTTCTCATCTTGCAGTTGCGCAAGCGTGTCTTCCACGAGGTCCAGGAACTGGTCAACCTCGTCCTCGTTGTAGCCCCGCTTACCAATTGGTGGTTTGCTGAAAGCGACATTGTGCACGTCTGCTGGTGTCAGCGGCATTGGCGTTCCCTTCGATGTCGATATTGTGTCCGCAATGTCGCGAACACAGATTGCCTCCCACGCTACGGGAAGCGAACCCTAAAATCTAATAGTTCGTCATTCTTTTATCGATCCATAGTAACGCATAGGTTCACACGCACCAGGCATCACCGCCAGTTATACCCCTTTTCTGCCCCCGATGCCCAATAATTGATGTCGATCCGGGCATAAATTACGGGAAAATTAAGCAAAAAAGGCACCTACCAATGTAGGTGCCTCAATCCAAGCTCACTACTACAACATGGTGACCCGTACCAGCATCTGGAGCAGCATAATCGCCACGAACAGTACGATCACACTGACGTCTATCCCAACGCCGCCACTCATACGCATGGGCGGAATGAGTTTGCGGAAGAACTTCACAGGCGGGTCCGTGACCACGAACATGCCTTCCGCAACGACCATAAACCAACTTGGTGGATCAAACTGCTTCGAGAAGGATTGCACCATCTCGACAATGATGCGGATGACCACAATCAGGGAGTACAACCCAAGCGCGGCGTAAAGAATTGCTCCGAATAAAGACACGGGTCACACACTACCTGTTCTTCTTGATGTTTCGCAGAGCTGGACGTCGATTAGCGAAGACGCGCTGTGTGCTGCAGCTCAACTTCGGTCAAACGAGCGTTTTCCGGAACGATCGCAAAGACTCGTCGGCGGGTCTCAACGCCCCTGCTCAGGTTATACATGTTGCCACGAAGTGCGAAGCACAGACCAGCGGCAAAGTCGACGATGCGCTTTGCATCGTGGGGGTCGAGATCCGTCAGCTCCATAATCACGGCATCGCCATCACGGAACGGCTCGCCGATATCCTTCGCATCGTTGTAATTGCGCGGAGCAGTGGACACGACCTGTGGGGTGTAGGACTTCGGTGCGCGATCCGCGTAGTCACGGGTAGCTGAGGAACGGTAGCGGTCCTCGCTGCCGTACTCAGATGTGCGCGAAGGCCTCGTCGATTCCTCGCGAGTGTTCTCGCGCTCGTCGTACTGCACTTCATCGAAGTAGGGGTCATCTTCGTTGAACGGGCCAAGACCGAAAAATTCTTTCGCGCTGCCGATAATAGACATCTGGGTGCTCCTCGTTTGTTGCCTGTGCTGACGGGGCAGAAATTACCTCTATGTAATTCCGGATTAGGTTTTTAGACTACGGGCCTCGGCCCCATCACCGCCGTTCCGACACGCACGACATCCGAGCCATGCGCGATGGCTTCTTCAAAGTCCGCGGACATCCCCGCCGAGAAACGCAGGGGCCGCCCAAGCTTGGCCGCGTAGGTGTCTCGCAGCTCGCGGACCTGGTCGAATACCTCGCTGGCGTTTGCATCTAGCGGTGGCACAACCATAAACCCGTCGAACTGGAGGTGCTCAGCCCCCTCGAGCGCTTCAACCAACTCGGCGATCTTCTCCACCGCGACACCGCCACGGCTTTCGTCGCCGTCGGCAGAAACCTGAACAAGACACGGCAGGATTTCGGACGTCCGATCACCCCGCTCAAGGGCGAGCGCCATGCCACGCTCGAGTCCCTTCGCCAACTTCAAGGAATCCACCGAGTGGACCTCACTCGCCCATCGTGCCACTGCGTTCGCCTTCTTCGACTGGATCTGCCCGATCATCGCGATACCACAGTCGACCCCGTGCTCGCGCAGAGTCGCAACCTTGGCGCTCGCTTCCTGCTCTCGGTTCTCCCCCACCAAGCGAATACCTTCCGCGGCAAGCACCTCAATCGACGAGCACGGGTGAAACTTCGTCACTGGCAGCAATTCCACGCTTCCCGGCTCGCGCCCCGCGGCATGCTCCGCGGAGCGGATACGTTCCTGCACCTTGGCAAGGTTGCTTGCAATATCAGTTGTGCTCATTTATTTCACTCCAGTTAGCCAAATAACGCCTGCCTGGCGCCCAGTTGTGGATTCTCTCCGGTACGAGAAGAAGTCCTCGTCCGCGATGGTATCGCGCGGATCTACGTCAATTCGCTGCACACCGAGCTCAGTGAGCTGGCGCCGAATACCGGCACGGATGTCAAGCCCAGTGGTACCTGCATGCGTAGTGGTCCGGGAGCCTGGCAGCTTGCGCTCAACATCCGCTGCCATATCAGCAGGCACTTCGTATGACGCTCCCGCAGCAGCAGGGCCGAGCAGCGCCTGCATCTGTGAAGGCTGAGCACCCAGGTCACGCATTGTTTCAACGGTCTTCTTCACGATGCCGTTTCGCGCCCCAAGACGCCCAGCGTGCACCGCGGCAATCACTCCAGCGACGGGGTCCGCCAACAGCACCGGTGTACAGTCAGCGACCAGCACGCACAAGGCGAGGTTCGGGGTCGTGGTTACGATGGCGTCAGTAGCTTCGACAGGCTCAGACTGCGGCCCGTCTACTACTGTCACGTTCGGCGTGTGGAGCTGCTCCATCCACACGAAGCGCCCCGCATCAACCCCGAGCAGCGACGCCAACCGCGCGTGGTTCGCGCGTACAGCCTCCGGGTCATCCCCGACGTGCAGCGCAAGATTGAAAGAGTCATATGGGGACGACGACGCCCCGCCCGCACGGCTTGTAAACACCATGCGGACGGGGCGTTGTTCTACGTCGAGAAGAGAGTCAGTCATGCTCCCAGACTAACGCAAGAAATCAGGGACATCGACGTCAAAATCATCGCCGCCGCGCTCCTCGCGTCCACGACGCTCATAGGAGGATTCGGACTCCCCGCCGGTGAAGAGGCCCGAGCGGTGCGGCTCGTAGCGGTGACGCGCCTGGTAGGAGTCGTCGCGTTCCGTCTCCGGAGCGCGATCCTCAAACAGCGAACCACGCGATGGAGACGGCGCCGCGCCTTCTTCCGCCGATGCGGCTGCAGCATCGACCGGCTGCTGGGCATCCGGGCGAGCGTTGGCCTTCTCGTCGAAGCCAGTTGCGATAATCGTGACGCGCACCTCATCACCGAGGTTGTCGTCGATGATCGTGCCGAAGATGATGTTCGCGTCGTCGTCTGCCTTCTCTTCGACGATGGACGCTGCGGCACTCGTCTCGTTCAGGCCGAGATCGGAACCACCAGCAACGGAAATGAGCACGCCCTTCGCGCCCTCCATCGTGGTTTCCAGCAGTGGCGAGTTGATCGCCTGCTCCATCGCATTCATCACGCGGTTTTCACCGCGGGAGGAGCCGACGCCCATCAGGGCGGAGCCGGCGTCGGCCATCACCGAGCGCACGTCTGCGAAGTCGACGTTGATCATGCCCGGAATGGTGATTAGGTTCGTAATGCCCTGAACACCGTTGTAGAGCACCTCATCCGCAGCGCGGAATGCATCCATCATGGACAGGTCCGAGTCACCCAGCTGCAGCAGTCGATCGTTCGGAATGACAATGACGGTGTCGCACACTTCCTTCAGATTCGCGATACCCTCGAGCGCCTGACGGGTGCGCCGCTTGCCCTCGAACGTGAACGGACGGGTGACAACGCCAATGGTCAGCGCACCCATCTTCTTCGCGATACCCGCGACAACTGGTGCAGCGCCAGTACCCGTACCGCCGCCCTCGCCAGCGGTCACGAAGACCATGTCCGAGCCCTTCAGCGACTCTTCGATTTCCTGCTTGTGGTCCTCAGCAGAGGTCCGGCCAACCTCAGGGTTTGCACCGGCGCCAAGTCCGCGAGTCGCCTCACGCCCGATGTCGAGCTTGGTGTCTGCATCCGTAAAGAGCAGTGCCTGCGAGTCCGTGTTGATCGCAACGAACTCCACACCTTTCAGGCCCTCTTCGATCATGCGGTTGACAGCGTTAACGCCACCGCCACCGACACCGACGACGCGGATCATGGCGAGGTAGTTTGCGGGAGAGGTCATGGGTAGTGTCTCGCCTTTCAAAACTTCTTATAACTTCAACAATTGCGGTAACGCATCCCATCATGGGCGAAAACAAGAAAAAATTTATTGTTTCCCTCGGCGTGTCTCGACCCTAAACCTTTACTTTAGGGTTTTGACCTGGGGTTTTACACCGCTACCGCGCGGTAATCAGCTCCGGATTAGAAATATTGAACTCGGCGCCCTCGCGTTGCAAAACGGTTTCAAAGGCCAGTGACTTATTCGCATTGTCTTCTGAGGCGCCCCACACCACGCGGCGGTTGTCGTGTAACCGCAGCACGAATGAGTAGCGGCCATTCGCCTCCAAAGCGGCAACTTGCGCACGCGCACCACTGCTTATCGACGCCGCGATCGCCACAGCTTCCCGCATCTGCTCCTTGTTCTCGACGTCGACCCCCACGAGCTCCATCGCCCCAACCGGCGGTTCAGCGATCAGAAAATCCTTGCCCTCAGTATCGATCAGATGCGCCCCGTCCGGCTGCTGCAAGTACGCCACTGCGACACGCTCTTTCAGATCGACCCGCACAGTGCTTGGCCAGTCGCGGTGCACCGTGACAACGTCCACCCACGGGTCCTGCACGATGTTCTCAGCAGCACGGCGCACCTTGACCAGCCCCATAGGCGTGCCCAGCTCAATGTCGGACTGGGCTTGCACTGCCTCGGGCGTGAGCACGTCGTTGCCATCAACAACCACACCCTTCACCGGCATCAACGGTGTAAACGGCAACGCAATTCCGCACACAGCGAGACCAGCGATGACAGCTCCCGCGATAGCGAAGCGACGCTTGCGCTTGCTCTTGCTACGCGTTTGAGCGTCCTCATCACCAAACTCGTCGAGGTGGTCCGACTCGAAGGCTTCATGCTCTGTCTGCTCTGTCACACTAAACCTCCGCCTGCCGAAGTTGCGCGAGGATCTCATCGGCGAGCATTGTCACCGACCCAGCGCCCATCGTTAGGATGACGTCCCCAGGACGAACCATTGATGCCAGTGTCACCGGTACTGCGAGGAAATTGGGCTCAAGCACTACCGGCACCGAGCTATCCATCTTGTCAGTAATGAGCCTGCTGGTCACATCTTCAACGGGCGCTTCGCGTGCGCCGAAGATGTCCAGCACCATGACGACATCCGCGAGTGAGAGGGCGTCAGCAAACTCTTGGGCAAAGTTCTGTGTGCGCGAGTACAGGTGCGGTTGGAAGCACACAACGACGCGCGCACCCTTGCCCTCAGACTCGACTTTCTCCCGCGCCGCCGTCAACACAGCGGTGACCTCGGTTGGGTGGTGCGCGTAGTCGTCGTAGACACGGGTACCTGCGAACGGCCCGTCCTCTACGAGGCCCTTAAACTCGAAGCGGCGCCGGACACCGGAGAACCCGCTCAGCCCCGCTGCGATCCGTTCAGGTTCCGCACCCGCCAGCGTCGAGGACAACAGCGCGGCCAAGGAGTTGAGCACCATGTGGCGGCCAGGGATCGACAGGCGGTAGGAGTACTCAGCAGATGTGCCACCGGTGTTGAGTCGAGCACGCACGTCGACGTAGGAGCCGTCGATACGCTCTTCTACAACTACTGCACCTGCGGGAATATCTGGGTGCGCTGCAGCCGCTGCTTCAGTGCCGTAGCCGACGACGTTGATGCCGCGCTGCAATGCGCGCTCACCACAGCTTGCAGCGTGCTCGTCATCCATACAAACGACGAGGAAACCGCCGGGCTGCACGCGATCAGCGAAGTCGTCGAACACCTTGAAGTATGCCTCGTGCGTGCCGAAGTAGTCCAGGTGGTCAGGCTCAATGTTGGTGATAACGGCGATATTTGGCTTGTAGCGAAGCAACGAAGCATCGGACTCGTCCGCCTCCGCCACGAAAATATCGCCCGCACCGTGGTGGGCATTGGTGCCGGCTTTGTTGAGCTGGCCACCAATCGCAAAGGAAGGGTCCTCCCCCGCAGCCTGCAACGCCACCACGGTCATGGACGTCGTGGACGTCTTGCCGTGTGTGCCTGCTAGCAGGAGCTGCGTGTAACCGTCCATCAACTCGCCGAGCAGATCTGAGCGGCGAATCACAGGAATTCCCTCCTCCTTCGCACGCACCAACTCCGGATTATCTTTCGGAATCGCAGCAAAGCTGGTGACCACGACGGTCGGAAGTTGCCCCGTCAGCTCGAGGTTCGCGGCGTCGTGTCCGACTGCGACCTGTGCACCTTGCGAGCGCAACGCACGCACTGGACGGGAGTCTTTCACATCGGACCCGGTCACGACTGCCCCGCGGTCAAGCAGGATGTGGGCGACACCGCTCATGCCAGCGCCACCGATTCCGACCAGATGTACGCGGGAAAGATCCACAGAACCAGGCGCGGTGGTGTGTTCGGAAGACATGACGGTGTTACTCCTTTGTGATAGTCGCAATGATCCGTGCAGCGAGATCTTCTGCCACACTACCCGCGCCAGAGTGCTCGAGCGCTTCTCGCATGCGCTGCATTTGCTCTGGCCGACCCAAAATCTCGTTGACGCTGCGGGCAAGCGCGTCTGGGGTGAGCTCGGCGTCATCGATACGCATTGCCGCCCCGGTAGCTACCAGGTGCGCCGAGTTAAGCCCCTGTTCGCCGTTGCCGTGCGGCAGTGGGATGTAAACGGCTGGCAGGCCAGCGGCTGAGTTTTCCGCCACGGTCATAGCGCCGGAGCGGCACACAACCATGTCCGCCACGGCATACGCAGCTTCCATGTCGTCGATGTACGGCACCGCCGTGTAGCCTTCGTGTGGCTTCGGGGCGTCGTTCTTTCTGCCGTAGGCGTGCAACACCTGGTACCCGCGCGCCGTGATGTCCTCGATAGCCCCGGCAACAGCCCGGTTGATGCTCACCGCGCCCTGGGACCCACCGGTAATCAGAACCACCGGCTTGTCCGGATCAAGGTCCCACATCTTGTACCCACGCTGCGCTTTCGCTCCATCCGTATCGACGCCCACTCCCGGACGCACCGGGATCCCCACGACATCACCCGGCATCCCCGAGTTCGCTACGGCGTTAATCCCGACACCACCTAGCTTGACGCCAAGCTTATTGGCCATGCCCGCCAACGCGTTCGTTTCCAAGACGAAAAATGGTAGGCGCAACGATGCCGCGGCAAGGTACGCAGACGCCGACACATAGCCACCCGTACCGAAGACTGCCTCAGCCTTCGAATCCTTCATCACCTTCCGTGTTTGGTGCACGGAACGCGCAAGTTTGAACGGCACGCCAAGAAGCTTCCATGGCTTCTTGCGCGGGATCGGCACGGGGTCAATGAGTTGAAGGGCGAAGCCGCGCGCGGGGACGATAGTGGTTTCCAGTCCACGCTCAGTTCCGAGCGCAATCACATTTGCGCCGTACTGTTCACGAAGCACCTCGCCTACCGCGAGTGCCGGTTCAATATGGCCCGCGGTGCCTCCCCCTGCGAGCACCACTGTGTGCTGGGTCTTGTCCATGATGGATCCCGTCCTTTCCTTTTCGACGGCCACCTAACGGTACCGGCGTCGCTCTGATTGGTTCGGTCGTGGTCTCCGTTGCGTTACCTCGACATTCCTCGTGGGCCGGGGCGAGTGCCGCTGAGCACGGTCGTCTGGGGCAACTCGGTGAACAACAGGCACTCCGTACCGTTGCTCTCGGCGTGACTGCTCATATATGTGAGTTCGCCCCGCGCGAGTCGCGCGCAGCTGCGCCGTCGCCTTCGGCTCCGGGACGAACAGCATTCTGTCGAAGCGTGGGCGCCCATAGTTCTGCATGGCCGAGACTGCGTCGGGCTCGTGGCGGGCAATGGAGGCCAGCATGCCCATCGACCACAAGGTAATCACTGCCGAGGTACCACCGGCGGACAACATCGGCAGCTGAATACCCGTCACCGGCACAAGGCCGACGACGTACCCGATGTTAATGAACGCCTGCGAAACTACGCCCGCTGTTAACGAGGCAGCGGCGAGTCCCTGGAACGATGTCTGTGCGCGTTGCGCAGTGCGCAAACCGAAGTAGCCAAGGGCAGCAAACAGGGCGATCACCATAATGCCGCCCCACATACCAAGCTCTTCACCAATGACGGCGAAGATGAAGTCGTTTCGTGCCTCTGGGAGGTAGAACCACTTCGCGCGGGACTGTCCGAGGCCGACGCCGAAGAGGGAGCCGTCGGCAAGAGAAAGGAATCCTTGGTGCGTCTGGAAGGCAGCACCGCGAGTATCGCTGAAGTTTCCGAACAGCGCCTCGAAGTAGACGTGGAAGCGTTGCGAGCGGAAGCCTCCAAGCAGGAACAACACAACCGCTGCAGCACCGATGAGCCCGCAGAGGATGCCAATGGCCTTGAGCGGGAAGCCTGCGAACCACAGCACAAAGATCACGATGGCGGCAAACGACATCGTCATGCCGGCGTCACCCTGCTTCGCAATCAGGAGGATGCACACGCCCGCGCCAAGCAAGAACTGTGCGGTCGGCGACTGCCACGCAGGCGCCGATGCTGGCGGCTGCTTCTTCGACAGCACCGCAGCACCCCAAATTGCAATAGCCACACGGGCGAACTCAGAAGGCTGCATCGTCAACGAGCCGAACATCAGCCACGATTGCGAACCGACTTCCTCACGCCCGGTGCCGATTAGCAGCACCAGTACCAGCAGGAACACCGCGAAGAGGAATAGTGGCGTGGCCAGCTTCCGGATGCGCTCGGGCGGGACCAACAGCGAAACCCAAAACAAGACAAGGCCCGCCAGCACCATCAGGGATTGCCGAAGCGCAGTCGACCACACGCTGCTCGAAGCAGCGAACGATGACGCCATCGACGAGCTCATCACCATCACGACGCCCAACGCAGCCAGCACCAGCACCACGGTCCGAATCACGGTGTAGTCAATGAGGGGCCGCTGCTCAAGCGCCGCAATGAACGACGTATGTGCCCGGCCCAGTGCGCTTTGAGGCACGTCGCGGGTGCCAGTCTTTGGCGCACGCGCCGGCGGTTGCTGTCGACGATTTCGCTTCATGGCACCTCATTACCCTTCGCTTCGAACACTGCTGTGTCTCAAGTTACTGTAGTGAAAAGTGTCGCCTGGCGGCCGCACGAAACGCGTCGCCGCGCGCAGACATACCCGGATACATGTCCAGGCTCGCGGCAGCCGGTGCCAGCACAACGCTATCGCCAGGCTGCGCATGCTCTCCAGCAAAGCGAGCCACGGCATCCATTGCCACCTCGGGGTCAGTCGAGTCAGTCGCAAAGATAGGCAGGTCAGGTGCCAGCCGCTTGACGGCGTCGTATATTTCCATGCGGTCGACCCCAAGCAGCGCTACGGCACGCATGTGCCCCACATGTTTTTCGACGACCTCATCAATCGCAGCGCCCTTCAGCTGACCACCTGCAACCCACACGACGGTGCCCGCCCCGGTCAACGCCGAATCAGCCGCGTGCGGGTTCGTCGCCTTCGAGTTGTCGATCCACCGAACGCCGTTCGCCTCGTGGACCACGGCTCCGCGATGCCCCGCAACGTGGAAGCCTGCGAGTGCTTCACGAATCTCAGAGGGTGTCGCACCACACAGCAACGCCACGGCAGCGGCGGCGCCTGCGTCCAGCACGCCTGCAGCACCCGCGGGTTCAATGCCATTCGTATCTGCCAGTTCAAGGACCGAGCCGTCGCGGCGCGCAACGAGCTTGCCGTCGATAACACCGACCTGGCCCTCTTCGGGCTGGCCGAGCGTAAAACCGAAGAATTGCTTGCGGTCATTCTGTGCCACGATCGCTTGCACGTGCTCGTCATCGATGCCGACCACGGCGTTGGGAGCTTTGAGCACCTTCGCCTTCGCAGCCGCGTACGCCTCGAATGAGCCGTGCCAGTCAATGTGGTCGTCCGCAAGGTTGAGTAGAACTGCCGCGTTGGGAACGAGCTGGCTCGACCAATGCAACTGGAAACTGGACAGCTCGGCCACGAGCACATCGACACGCTGGGGATCCACCACCGCGTCAGCCACGGCGGTACCGATGTTTCCGCACGCCAGCGCACGCTTACCAGTGCGGGCAGATGCCTCCTGCATCATGGCTGCGAGCATGCCAGTGGTGGTGGTTTTACCGTTCGTGCCTGTCACAACGAGCCACTCGCGCGGTGGCCCGAACACGCCCGCGCGATCCAACCGGTAGCACAGCTCGACATCACCGATGACATCGAGTTGGGCCGAGGCGGCGTCGACAAGCAGCGGCGTGTCGGGCCTCCACCCTGGAGACGTCACTACTACCCCGACCTCACCGAAGTACTCGTGTGCCAGCTGCGTATCGACGGCCCGCACTCCCCACGTGCGCTCAGCGAACTCGCGGTTTTCCTCGCTGTCGTCCGCGACGATGCATGGAACGCCGACCTGCTGGAGCATGCCGAGCACCCCTCGGCCCGAAACGCCCGCACCAGCCAGCAGCACGCCGCAGGAAATCTCTGCGGGGATCACACTCGTATCGGTCATGACAGCGTCACTCCGTTCTGTGTGAGCCACTCACCGTAGAAAATTGCGGTGCCGAGCGCGACCGCCATCGCAGCGATGAGCCAGAAACGCACAACCACGGTTGTCTCCGCCCAGCCTCCTTGCTCAAAGTGGTGGTGGAACGGCGCCATCCGGAACACGCGCTTGCCGGTGGACTTAAACGATGCCACCTGGATGACCACCGAGGCTGCCTCGAGCACGAAGAGTGCGCCGATGATGATCATCAGAAGCTCGGTCTTGGAAGCCACTGACAGGCCCGCTACGAGGCCACCGAGCGCCAGCGAACCCGTATCACCCATGAAAATCTTGGCCGGGGACGCGTTCCACCACAGGAATCCAACGCAGGCACCGAAGCCTGCAGCCGCAAGCACCGCCAAGTCAAGCGGGTCGCGGACGTTGTAGCAGCCCGCTGCCAGCGCTGCCTCGCAAGAGTTCCGGAACTGCCAGAACGTGATCATGGTGTACGCGGCCATCACCAGAGCAGTCGTACCAGCGGCCAGCCCGTCGAGCCCGTCGGTGAGGTTCACCGCGTTCGACCAAGCAGCCAGCAGAATGTAGATAAAGATCAGGAACAGAATTGCGCCAAGGATTCCACCGCCGACCGCGATGTCAATCGTTTCGATATCGCGCACAAAACTCAGCAGGGTCGAGCCTGGCGTCAAGCCGTTCTCGTCAGGAAATCGCGTGATCAGCAGGCCGAAAACAATCGCAATTGCAAACTGGGACACAAGCTTCGCGGTCTTGTTCAAACCGAGATTGCGCTTCATGAAGAGTTTAATGCCGTCGTCGGCAAGCCCGACCAAGCCAAGCGCCAATGTCAAGCCCAACACGATGACGCCGCTCGCGGTAAACGCCGCGTGGTTAGTGGCCAGCGCGACAATCGAGCTAGCCAAATAGCCCAGTGTGATCGCGAGCAAAATAGCGATGCCACCCATCGTTGGGGTGCCGCGCTTCCGCGCGTGCGACTGCGGCCCGTCCTCCCGAATTTCCTGGCCGATCTCGCGGCGGTGGAAATACCGAATCAACAAAGGTGTGACAAAAATGGAAACGAGGAAGCTAATAACTCCTGCGACAATTACTTGAATCATGTGAGACTGCTACCTTGCTTCATTCTCATTGGTTGACTTACTTTGACTGTCAAGCGTACGGGTGCGCATGAGTTGTTCAGCCACCACCCACAACTTTTGGGCGTTCGACGCTTTGACCAGCACCACTGCTGGCGGGGGTGTGGCAGTGGCAATCGTAGCTTCGACAGCGTTGCTTGCCTCGGCACTATCGGCAACAGACTGTGTGGCGATGCCCTGCTGCTGTGCCGCTTGCGCCAGCGATTCCATCGCGTCACTTTGCCCCACTGCTACAAGGTCCGTGATGTTGTGCTTTACCAGTTCTGCGGCCAGCTCGGCGTGGGCTGACGCGGACTCCTCGCCGAGCTCGCCCATCTCACCGAGCACCGCAATCGATCGCGCCCCCGGGTGTGCGGCAGCCGTCGACGCAAGCGCTGCGATACCGGCACGCATCGATTCAGGGTTTGCGTTGTACGCGTCGTTAATGACAGTCACGCCATCCTCGCGGGTGCGCACATCCATGCGGTTCACGGATACGGTCCGTGCCTGGCTCAGCGCTGCCGCGATCGCTTCAGGCTGCATGCCCGCGCCGAAACCGACTGCCGCCGCAGCAAGCGCGTTGCCAACCTGGTGGGCGCCGTGCACACCCAGGCGAACTCGGTGCTGTTGCCCGTCTGGCGTGTGCATCACAAACGATGCTCGGGCAACCTCGTCCAATGAGATGTCCGTAGCAAAAAAGTCTGCTTCGGGCGATCCCTCAGCCGAAAACATCCACACCTTCGCAGTTGTGCGGGGACGCATACCTGCAACAAATGGGTCATCGGCGTTCAAGATGGCGATTCCACCGTGATCCGCATCAGGGAGTGATTCGACTAACTCGCCCTTCGCCTGAGCAATCGCCTCGCGCGAGCCAAACTCCCCAAGGTGTGCGGAGCCAACGTTGAGCACCACGCCGATTGATGGCGGGGCAATCTTTGCAAGATGCGCGATGTGCCCAATGCCCCTCGCGGACATCTCCGCCACCAAAAACGCCGTCTCCTGTGTGCAGCGCAGCACCGTGTACGGGTGACCAATCTCGTTATTAAAGGAACCCGGAGGAGCCACGGTCTCGCCTTTGTGGCGAAGCACCGCAGCGATCAGGTCTTTCGTCGAGGTCTTCCCCGCCGAACCGGTCACGCCGACAATTGTGAGTCCGTGTTCGCGAACTAGGCTGCGAGCCACGTGCGCTGCGAGCTTCGAAAGCCCCGCGACAACACCGAGTGCACTGCCCGTTGGGTCGCTCGCGGCCAAGTCAGAGTTGTCATCTGGCCGAACCTCGGCGCACGGAACGATCACCGCAGGAGCACCCACGTCGCGCGTGGTTATGGCGACTACCGCGCCCTGCTCCAATGCCGTGCCGACGAAGTCGTGTCCATCAACCCTCGCGCCTTTCAGCGCAAGGAAAAGGTCGCCCTCAGACACCTTCCGCGAATCAAACTCGACGCCACCCGATACTTTCACCTCGGGGTCCGCCTCCTTCGACAGCGTTCCCCCGACGATCTCGGCGATCTCACCCAACGAACATGCAATCATTATCTACTGTTACCTCGCGAAAGTTTCTAGGGCGCGACGCATCTCTTCCCGATCATCGAAGTGGTGCGTCGTAGTGCCAACAATCTGGCCGACTTCATGCCCCTTGCCAACGACAATGACCGCATCGCCCGGCTGTGCCCACTGCACCAAAGCGTCAATCGCCGCAGCGCGGTCGCCGATTTCACGCACCTCCGGGTGGTGGGGAGCATCCGCGAGTTCCAATGCACCACGCAGCACCTCCGCGCGGATCGATGCTGGGTCCTCTGTACGCGGGTTATCATCAGTCACCACTACGAAGTCAGCACGCTGCGCAGATTCGCGGCCCATGATGACGCGTTTCGACGCATCCCTGTCCCCGCCGGCGCCAACAGCAATGCCGACGCGTCCAGCCACTTGCTTTCGGAGCGTATCCAGCACGGCTGCGATGGCCGCAGGCTTATGCGCGTAGTCCACGACTGCAACAAACGGTTGCCCGCAGTCGATGCGTTCCATACGTCCAGGGACCTGCGCTTTTGATAGGCCCTTCATGAATGCATCTACATCAACGTCGGCGGTGTACGCCATAGCGGTTGCCAAGGCAGCGTTAGCCACGTTGAACGCGCCCGGCATTTGCAGCGTCAACGTGTGGGTCGAAGTGGGCGTCGATAAGGAAATCTCTTGCGCGCCAGTCTTGTCTGCGGACAGCTGCTTCGCGCTCACGTCGACCCCAGCCTGGCCGTGGGTGCCAACGCGAACCGGGTGCTGTGCCCGGTCAGCCATGCGCTCGCCCCACTCGTCATCGACGCAAACTACCGCGCGTTTCGCGGCACTGCGCGACGTCGGGTCAAAGAAGAGCGCCTTCGCCTCAAAGTACTCCTCCATTGTTTTATGGAAGTCCAGGTGATCCTGGCTCAGGTTTGTAAACCCAGCGACATCGAAAGACGTGCCACTCACCCTGCCAAGCATGAGCGCGTGGGAAGAAACCTCCATCACTACGTGCGTCACTCCAGCCTGCAGCATGCGGCGGAACAGAGCCTGCAGCGTCGGGGCTTCCGGGGTAGTCAGGGACGTTGGAACGTACTCGCCGAGAATCTTCGTGCCGGTGGTGCCAATCAGACCAACCTTCGCTCCTGCTGCCTCAAGCCCCTTCTCCAGCATGTACGTCACGGTAGTCTTGCCAGACGTGCCGGTAACCCCGAGCAGCGTCATGTGCTCGGATGGGTGACCATACACCTCGGCTGACACATCCCCGAGAACTTCGCGAACGTCTTCGACGACCAGCACCGGCCGCGTTTCCCCTTGGCCCTCGAGGATCTTCGCGCCTGCATTGTCAGTAAAGATGGCGCCCGCTGGGCACTGCTTTGCAAACGTTGCTCCATGCACACGGGTGCCGGGCAAAGCTGCGAACAGTCCGCCTGGGGCAATCTTCGACGAATCGAGTGCAATCTCTTCAATGTGCAGCGGCTGATCTGGGGCGTTGTGGAGCGTCCCACCAGACAGCGCTGCGAGCGCCTCCAGGGTAGGCGCGTTCGGTGTTGTCTGCGTCATGTCATTCATTGTGAAACTTCCCTACTGGGCTTGCAAAACGTACTGGTCCGCTTCTGGGCTAGGCGGCAAGTTCTCCCTATTGATCAGCCAGCTGGCGATTTCAGTAAACACCGGACCTGCCGACTGGCCACCGGCTCCGCCTTCTCGTGTACCTCGCTGCGGCTCATCAAGCATGACCGCCACGACAAATCGCGGATCGTTCGCAGGCGCGATGCCAGCAAACGTAATCCAGAACTGGTTTTGCGAGTAGGCGCCAGTCTCAGGATTCACCTTTTGCGCGGTACCCGTCTTGCCCGAAAGCTGATAGCCAGGAAGTTGGCTGTTCTGGGCGGTACCGTTGTTGATCCCTGCCGGGTCGTTTTGGAACGTGGAACGGAACATGTCCACGACCGTGCGTGCCGTCGCCTCCGACACCACACGATGCCGCTCAGGCTCGGGCTGTTCCAGCGGTGTGCCCTCTGCACTTTCAATGCTGCGGATAATGCGAGGCGTAATCCGCTCGCCACCGTTGGCAAGCGTTTGGTAGACGCTGGCCATCTGAAGCGCTGTCCAGCTCATTCCCTGCCCAATTGGTAGGTTCGCAAACGTTCCTCCGGACCACTGCTCTAGCACTGGCAACAGACCGGCGGACTCGTTGGGCAGCTCAATGCCGGTTGTGTTTCCGATTCCGAAGCGCTGCAGGTAATCCCAATAGCGCTCCTCGCCCAGCTTCTGCGCAATCTGCAAGGTGCCCACATTCGAGGACTTCCCGAAGATGCCCGCTGTGGTGTACGGCATCACACCATGCTCCCACGCATCGCGCACAGTAATACCAGCCATGTCGATAGAGCCCGGCACTTGGTGTACTTCCTCCGGAGTAGTCACCTTCTCCTCAATTGCCGCAGTCGCTGCGATAATCTTCGCCACGGAACCCGGCTCAAACGGGTGCGAGATCGCGTTATTGCTGAAGTCCTTCCCTTCGCGCAGCTGCCGTTCGATGTCCCCGTTCGGGTCAATAGTGGAGGTATTCGCCATTGCTAGCACTTCACCACTGCGGGCATCGAGCACTACTGCCTCGGCGTCCTTTGCCAACGAGTTCCGTTTCGCGTTCTCCAGAGTCTGCTGCACAAACGACTGCAGGTCCAGGTCGATCGTCAAGGTGATCTTCGCGCCATCCACCGCGGGTACTACGTCGCGCAGCGTACCGGGGATGGACTGCCCGTCGTTCGACACGTCCTCTGTCTTGCGCCCGTTGATCCCGGTGAGCACCGCATCACTCGATGCTTCAAGCCCAAACTGTCCCTGCCCGTCCATCGACACCTTGCCGAGGATGTTTTCAGCAATCGCCCCGTTCGGGTACTGGCGGATGTCCTGGTGGTCCGAGGCAACGCCGTGGAACTCAGCAGCAATGTTCGACGCCACATCAGGGTCCACGTTCCGGACAAGCACTTCGTAGTTCGAATCCGCGTGCAGCTTCTCGAGGATGTCGCGCGCATCAACCTTGCCCACACTGCGCATATCGTCATTGTCTCGTCGCCTATCGACGTCCTCTTCGCCCATTGCCTCGCCAATCATGACGGGAATCTCGTTGGCCATCGTGCGCAGAATATCCTCGACTCTCGCGTCGACCATGGCTCGCGTCGCGTCATCGTCGAGGTTCGGAACGTCTTCATTGAGCATGACCTGCTCACGCAGTTCCTTACGAAGCGTCACCGGCGACACGGTCAACGACCGCGCCTGCATCGTGTACGCCAGGTGGTTACCTTCGCGGTCCACGATCTCACCGCGCCGCGCGGGGTCAGTGTAAATCCTGGCGCGCTGCGATTGCGCCTGCTCGCGCAGCTGTGGGCCCCACACCACCTGCACAAGAAACAGCCTGCCAACCAAAAATACGCTGACTACAAGAAACAGAATTACTGCCCATTGGGACCGCTGGTGCAACACACTTCGCCGTGTCTTAGGCGCTTGAGGTGCTTGCAGGGCACGAGGCCGAGCAGTTCGTTTTCTCCGGTCCGGGTGCGATTCGACCACTGCCCTATTTTCACCTCACTCAATTGCATTCAACGGGTAAGAAACGATTCGTGCCCTTAGAGCTTAGAGCGTAGGTGGGACATTCGGCGCATACGGCGCCACGTTGTCCAAACGAGAAGTGCTGCCAAGCACGTTATTGCCAGGAAGCTGCGTCAAAGAATCACCGATTTCGCGAGTTGCGTGCTGGTCACTGGACGCGCGCCCAGATCGTGCGTGAGACTCATTCACGTCCACCACACCGACAGTTGCGTTCGGGTCGAATGGACGCTGCTCATGCACACTGCCATCTTCATGCACCGCAACGATCCCTGGAGCCGATGGAACCAACAGGCCTGCGTCACCTGCACGTTGTGCAATCTCTGCGGATGATTTGCGGTCCTCAAGGTCGCGGGTCAGCGATTCGACACGGTTGGTCAGCTCTCGTTCCTGCGCCTGAAGGCGCTGAATGGTAAACGTTTGCGTCGTCGACAAAGCGCTGAGCCCCATCGCAGCAACAACCCCGAATACCAGCAGTACCACCGTCACTGTGAACGTCAGCGACAACTGTTTCTTAGCGACAGCCGGCTGCGCAATCCTCCTGCCGCGGTAGGACACAATCTGCTTCGACCCCAACCGCCCGTGAGTACGCGGGTGTGGGACGTGTGGCCGAATTCCCGGGTTGAGCAGCCGAGTGTTCGCGCTACGCTGCTGGCCGGAGCGCCGCGTCTGCGGGCGCGCCTGATCACCGCGCGTCAGCGTCATGTTCGATCCGCTGTGCTCTCGTGCTGCCATGATTGATCAGTTCCTTAGTTGCCTTGTGCTAGTTTCTCGACACCACGTACCCGTACGGACGCCGCTCTAGGGTTATGTTCAATTTCAGTTTTCGACGCCTTCTCCGACCCATTTGTGATGGATCGAAACAGCGGCTGTGTACCGGGTAAGTCCATCGGGAGCCCCGGTGGGGTTTTCGACTCCGTGAGTTCCCGAAACGCCGCCTTGACGATTTTGTCTTCCAGCGATTGATAGCTCATGAAGACCGCACGGCCACCAACTCCGAGGAGGTCAGTAATGACGGGGAGGACTTGCTCGACCGCTTCGAGCTCGCGGTTCACTTCGACCCGCAGCGCCTGAAACGTTCGCTTTGCCGGGTGCCCGCCCGACCTACGTGTGGCTGCCGGAATCGTGTCGTACAGCAGCTCCACCAGACGCGCACTCGTTGTGAATGGCTCCTGTTCACGCTGCTGAACAATCGCCCGAGCAATCTTTCCCGCAAAACGCTCGTCTCCGTACGTCTTCAAAATGCGTGCCAAGTCACCGTGCGAGTAGGTATTCAGCACGTCAGCTGCAGTGAGCGATTGCGTCGTATCCATCCGCATATCTAGCGGGGCATCGACCTTGTACGCGAAACCGCGTTCTTCCTGATCGAGCTGCATCGAAGAAACGCCAAGGTCAAACAGCGCCCCGGCAACTCCATTTTCGCGGACGATGCCGAAAGGCACTCGCTCGTCAGAAGCAGCAACTTCGCCAATTGCGTCAAAACGGGCTTGCACCGGAACAAAACGGTCGCCGAATGGGGCCAGACGCTGCGTTGCCGCAGCTAACGCGTTTGGGTCGCGGTCGATTCCAATAACGTACGCGTTTGGAAATGTAGAGAGAAAGTACTCAGTGTGGCCGCCTGCGCCGAGGGTGCCGTCGACAATCACTGCGCGATCGCCGAATTGCTCAACTGCTGGTGCGAGCAATTCCGCCATCCGGTTACGCATCACGGGAACGTGGCCACGGTTTGCCACCGGATCAAAGTCCATCGCGGCTTCTACCATTGTCGGGCACACTCCCTTCACTGCGTTGTTCTGAAAATTACCTACACCCATGTTTGGGGAGCGTATAGAGCCCTACCCCGGGCGGCTGCTCTGATGTCGGGGAAGTACACCAGAACGCTTCACGCCCGGGATAGAGTCCGTACACGCTCTCCGTCAGTAGTCGATGTCCACTGTCAGGTAGTCAGCCTTACAGCAGACCGGAGAGTATGTCGTCGTCATCCGCCGCCGAGAAGGCGGCTTCAGTCTCTTCTTGATATTGAGCCCAGGATTGTGCATCCCAGATCTCGAGAAAATCTACAGAACCGATGACCACGCACTCCTTGGAAAGGTTTGCGTATTCCCGGTGCGACGCCGACAACGTGATACGACCAGAACCGTCAAGCGTTTGCTCATCCGCACTGGCAGCCAGATTACGAATGAACGCTCGAGCCTTCGGGTTCGTGCGGGATGCTGCGGCAGCTTTTTTGGCTCGCGCTGCGAATTCCGCACGGGGGTAGACCGCCAAAGAGTGATCTTGCCCCTTGGTCACCATCAGCCCGTCCGCGAGGTCCTCTCGGAACTTCGCGGGCAGCGTCAAGCGTCCTTTGTCATCAAGCTTGGGAGTGTAGGTTCCCAGAAACATCGGGCGACCCACCTTCCTCTACGCCGTCAGACACGTGATGTATGTAGTTTTCTCTGCTTCGTGCGACAAAGGTGTGTAGTCAGCACACCATCGCGCCTTCCGCTACGCCCCACTTTAACCCACTGTGCCCCACAAATGCCACACCACACACAAAAAAGATTGCCGACTTCAACATAATCGCAGGTCAATGAGCAAGAAGACGGTGGGGCGCCCTCCCCCTTTCATGCTTCACATTAGCCACAACCACCTCACTAGTCGGCTAAATACACAGAGGGATACCCACAAAAGTTCGTCTCCACATATACGTGTGGGCAAAAGTGGAGAGTGTGGGTGAAAGTGGGGCGTTTCGCCTACGCAATAAAAAACGCCCCCAGTAAAGGGGGCATGGTCCTTCTTTATATTAAGGCCGATCCTCGAACCGGCGCTTAAAGTTCTGCTCCATCGAGCTCACTCGAGGAGACTTCTGCTGGTTCCGGGAAACATTTCGCAACTGCGATACAGATGGGCCATGCGCTGGGGTGCGCAACGCCATGATTCCACCAGCCATCATGACGCCGAACCCGATAACGCTAATGATTACTGTCCAAATGGAAAGCGAGGCAAGCGCAACACCGCCGAGCAACAACACCACTCCAAGCACCATTAACGCAACGCTGCGCATCGTAATCCGGCCTGTGGACGATGGAGCCGCATAGTCGGCGTTTCGGCCGACGCTTTGCACAAATGAAGGGTCATCTGCCATGAGTGACTGCTCAATTGCGCGGAGTGCTTGCTGCTCCTGTTCAGAAAGTGACACTGCTCTACTCCCAAGCTCCAAAGCGGACGTTGCTATCCATACAACGGCCATCCTAGCGCCTTTGTTCCCCGGGAGACGAAGACAAGATAGCCCGGGCTAAGCCGCAACACCATTTCCGGCAGGAAGTGCCTCGAGGTAGAACTGTTCCGCCTGCTCAAGCAACTGCGCAACCCTGTCAGCTGGCGGCATATGCTCAATCCCCGAGGCAACGCGGCCGCGTTCCCGCGAGAACGACTCAAACGCATTCGCCCACCGCTCACCACCCTTCCCCGTGAGTGCAAGCTTCTTCCACGCGCTACTTGGCAGCCGCTTTCGCTTCTGGATTACCGGACTATCGGAACACACCGCACCCGCAGTCCGCAGCGCTGCACGGTAGGCATATTCCATAGCCTCGTCGTACGCCCCCTCCTCAAATCGCTCATAGGCATACGTGAGGCAGCCATCGGCGGTTTCAAGAAACTGGTCACGCTTCGATTGACGGACGCGAGCACCGTAAACTTCGTTCGTTGTCGCAGAGATAACGCTGTTCATGTTGATTTCTCCTTCATTTCCCTTTCGCATTTGAGATGAATATAGAAAATGGGTCCGACAAATCCCCCAGAACTTCGCTCATTTGTTCGAATATGGCGAAACTTCCCGGACTCATGGTTCGATAAAGGCATGAAGACCGAAATCCGCCGACTCACATCGGCCGAGTACCTTCTTGCAACGCCCGCACTCGTCGACCTCTATATAGAGGCCATGGACTACCCGGTCAATGTTCGGGCACAACGCATCTCCTCCTGGCGCCAAGAGGCTCTCTCCCCAGGCTTCACTGCAATCGCGGCAGTTGCTGACGACACGATCATCGGCATTGCATACGGAATGTTGGGACAGCGTGAACGATGGTGGGATCAGCAGCTCAGGCGGGCGCTTGCCATGCAAGGGGGGCCGTCGAAAAGCGAAAAGGAGTTACTCCAAAGCTACTTTGAGGTCGCTGAAATCCATGTGCTCCCTAGCTATCAAGGGAGAGGTATCGGCGCGAGGTTGCTCCGGGAGCTCCTGCGCCTTGCGCCGGCAAAATTTGCTCTACTGTCTACCCCTGAGGTCGAGCACGAGGACAACGGCGCGTTCAAGCTCTACCGCAAATTTGGGTTCTCCGACGTCGCACGTAACTACCTCTACCCCGCTGATCCGCGGCCATTTGCGATTCTCGGGCGATCGCTGCCACTCAGCGCCTCACCAATGTTGTAGGTTTGTCGTGGTAACTCGGTAGTCTCTAGGTGCATACGTCTACGACAGATTCTGGAATGGAGCACAACGTGTCTGAAGTATCCTCACAAGGGCCAACGCTCGAGGCCATCCCCGCGCTTGTTGAGGAGCAACTTCGCGTGTTCTTCGACGGCCAGGAATCGGTAGTCGCGGAAATTGGTGCCCCGGTGGAAGACGCAGTGTCTTACCTGCGCAAGTTTGTCCTCGGTGGAGGCAAGCGGATACGGCCACTCTACGGTTGGGCTGGCTTCATCGGCGCAGGAGGGCTCGACCACAGCCAGGAGAACCCCGACGCAGTGCTGCGCGCAGTGAGCTCGCTCGAGTTCATTCAGGCATGTGCGCTCATCCACGACGACATTATCGACGCCTCCGACACCCGGCGCGGCAACCCAACAGTGCACCGCGCGGTTGAGGCTACGCACCGCAACGAAGGCTACCGTGGTGACGCCGCGTCGTTCGGCGAGCACTCGGCCATTTTGATTGGCGATCTTGCGCTGGTGTGGGCAGAAGACATGTGGCGATACTCGGGGCTCACGAATGATGCCCTCGACCGCGCGGCGAAGCCGTGGGTGGGGATGCGCACTGAGGTGATCGGCGGCCAGCTGCTGGACATCATGTTAGAGGCTAAGGGCAGCGAATCTGTTGAGCTCGCAGACAAGGTGAATCGGTACAAGACCGCTGCGTACACGATTGAACGGCCGCTCCACCTTGGCGCCGCGATTGCCGGCGCGCCGGATGCAACGATCGCCGCGTTCCGTGGTTACGGACGTGATATTGGCATTGCGTACCAGCTCCGCGATGACATCCTTGGGGTCTTCGGTGAACCTGAGGTGACCGGCAAGCCGGCTGGCGACGATATCCGTGAGGGCAAGCGTACCGTCTTGTTCGCCACTGCGCTGGCAAACTTGGACGCGTCCGATCCTGCCGCAGCGCAACGCCTTCGCGACGGGATTGGTGTCGCAGCATCGTCAGAGGAGCTTTCCGAACTCGCAGAGCTTATTCAAGAAAGTGGCGCCGTCGAGGCAGTAGAGGCGCGCATCGACCGCCTCACTGAATCAGGCCTGCAGCACCTTTCGGACGCAGGGATTGATGATGCAGTTGCGCAGTTCATGCGTGACTTAGCTATCAAAGCCACGGCTAGGCGTATGTAGCAATGAAGTCTCTTTCGCCGACACGACTAGGGCTGCTGGCAAGTATCTTGGTGGCCCTTGGTTCCTTTGGGGCCGGCGCCACCCGCAACCGTGGCGGCGTGATGCGTATGTTGGGCGTCGACAATTTGACGTACGGGCACGGGCGTGCGCTCATGGACATCACGATGAGCGTCGGCATCGTTTTGTTGTTGCTTGCCTGGCTGTGGCTGTGGCGTACGCGTCCCACCTTCGATACGGTACGGCGCACCACCTGGCTGTGGACCGCACCACTCGCGCTGAGCGCACCGATGCTCTCGCGCGACGTGTACTCCTATCTGATGCAAGGCGCCATGCTTCGCGACGGCTTCGACCCATACTCAGAAGGTGCGGCCGTCAACCCCGGCCCGCTGCTGTGGGAAGTCTCGCACGACTGGCGCAACACCACCACCCCGTACGGTCCGCTGCACCTGGGGTTAGGCAAGCTGATCACACTGGTAACTGGCGATAGTGTAGGCGCCGGCATCGTTGCATATCGGCTCCTAGCGCTGGCGGGTTTCGCGCTGATTATCATCACGGTCCCGAAAATTGCGCAGCAGCTCGGCGGCGACAGTGCATTTGCGCTCTGGATTGGCGCGACGAACCCCTTGATGCTGCTGCATATGGTTGGCGGCATGCACAACGAGGCCGTGATGGTGGGGCTCGTCAGCGTCGGCATCGTGTGGGCACTACGCCGCCCAGCAACCTTCGCCACTTTTAGTGGCGCCATCGCTGTGGTGGCTGTTGCGGTCTCGCTCAAGGCCACGGCTGCCGTGGCGATGCCTTTCATCGTGTGGCTGATGGTTGCCCATTTCGCGGGTGCATCAGCATCTGTGCTTAAGAAGTGCGGCGTGTTCATCCTTGCCACGGCTTGGTCTATCGCGCTGACAGGCGGGGTGCTTTATGTTGTCACCGCGGCGTCTGGAGCGTCGTGGGGCTGGCTGGCTGAGATCTCCGGCAACTCGAAGGTGATCAACCCGTTGGCAGGGCCCACGCTGGTCACCGAGATACTCACTCCCGGGTTCCAACTTTTCGACGACCACTTCTACTACAACAGCCTGCTCGTTGTCGTGCGCACGGCCGCTTCCATCCTGATGTTGGTGGCGTTAGCCGTTGTGTGGTGGTGGTTCCGCCCGAAACCGGGTGCAGCGAACGACGTGCGCGCTGTCCAGGGCACGACCGCCGCGTACGTCGCCGCGTTCATCACGAATGCGGTCACGCTCCCCTGGTACTACGCGTCGATTTTGGCACTCGTGGGAACTTTCCGGGCACCGCGGTGGGTGCAACAGGTCGCCGTGGGTGCGAGCGTGATCATCGTGCTGGCGTTTACAGGCGGCGGTAACCACCGCTTTTACGATGCCTGGTTCCTCGTCGCGGCACCGTTCGTGGCCTTTGCAGCAGTGCTTGCGGTGTGGCCGTTCAAGCAGGCTAAAACGCCATCGCCTGTGCTCGGCGAATAACTTCGCGGGCACCATGGCCGTGCAGCGCGTCGATTGGACGGCCGCTCAGTGATTCATCGGGGGTGAATAGGTACTGGAGCGACTCTTCGGGGGAAAAGCCGCCGTCCGCAAGCACGGTGATTGCACCGCTGATGAACTTTGACATTTCGCCGTCCGCCAGCAGGAGCGCAGGAATGTAATTCACGCCGTCCTTGCGGTAAACGAGGAGCTTGTCGGCGTGAACATAGTCGTGGATTTTTGTGACTGGAACGCCGAGTGTTTCCGCAACTTCGGGGAAGGTCAGCAGTTCATCGTGTTCGAGCAAAGAATCAATAGTCTGTTGAGCACTCACGACCGACAGTTTACGCGTCGAGAGCACGTTTGGGCCATACTGGAGCGCATGGCACAGCTCGCAGTAGGAGACACGCTGGACAACCGGTACATCATCGATCGCCCCATCGCACGCGGTGGCATGGCGACGGTGTACCGCTGCGTCGATACGCGTTTAGGCCGTGAAGTTGCCGCCAAGGTGATGCACGAGTCCTATGTGCATGACAGCGTGTTTCGTGAGAGGTTTCGTCGAGAAGCTCGGGCGATGGCCCAGCTTTCCCACCCCAACCTGGTCAACGTGTACGACTTCGCTGCCCAAGGCGAACCCACGAACCAAATATTTTTAATCATGGAGCTCATCACCGGTGGAACACTGCGTGAGCTGCTCGCCGAGCGCGGTCCCATGCCGCCGCACGCCGCCGCCGAGGTAATGCGGGCTGTGCTCACTGGCCTCGCGGTCGCGCACCAAAAAGGAATGGTGCACCGCGATATCAAACCGGACAATATCCTGATTAACAGCGATCACAGTGTCAAGCTTGCGGACTTCGGCCTTGTGCGCGCAGTCTCAGACATCACGCATTCCACCGACCAGATCGTAGGTACGGTCGCCTACCTCTCCCCCGAGCAAGTGGACGGTTCACCGATCACGCAGGCCTCCGACGTCTATTCCGCAGGCATCGTGCTCTTTGAGCTACTCACCGGCCAGCAGCCCTTCAACGGCGATACCCCCATCGCGCACGCCTTCGCACGGCTACATGATGTGGTGCCCGCGCCCAGCTCTCGGATCGGAGGCGTACCAAAGCTTTTCGACGAACTCGTGGCCACCGCCACCGCGACCGACCCCCACGACCGCTTCCATGACGCATCGGAGTTCCTCGCTGCGCTCAACGACGTAGCGGACGCGCTTGAGCTACCACCCTACGCGGTACCCGTACCAAGGCATTCCGCAGCGAATCGTGCCGCAGCTCACCCCACGCAGTTTCGCCTCCGGCCGAATTCAACAGATGATTCCCCGAGAACACGTGTGGATGCGCCGACAGTCCAGCCCCCGGCGCCTGCACCGCCACCACCACAGGTGCCAGCCCCGGCTCCACCGCAAGCCCCGCTTTCCCCGGCGCGACCTCGCAAGCCGGTGAGCAACCGCTCGGGAATCGGCCTGGCAGTTTTCCTAGTGTTCAGCGCAATCTGCACAGGCTTGGTTGCGGTGGGCGGCTGGTGGCTCGGGTCCGGCATGTACGGCGAGATTCCGCAGATCCTCCTACCGATGCCCTAAGGCGCCACCGCCGCGCGCAATCTTAGTAGCGCAACATCTCCGCTACGAGGAAGGCCAACTCGAGTGCCTGCTCAGTGTTCAAGCGCGGGTCGCAGGCAGATTCGTAGCGGCCTGGCAGGTCAACGTCAGTGATGTCCTGCGCACCGCCGAGGCACTCGGTGACCGCCTCGCCGGTCAGCTCAATGTGGATGCCACCCGGGTGCGTGCCCAACTGACGGTGCACCTCGAAGAAGCCCTGGACCTCATCCAGAATCTTGTCAAAGTGCCTGGTCTTGTAACCATTTGACGCCGTAAACGTGTTGCCGTGCATCGGGTCGCTTTGCCAAATCACCTTATGGCGAGATGCCTCGACGGCGTTGACGATGCCTGGCAACACTTCGCGAATCTTGTCGTGCCCCATCCGGATCACCATCGTCAAACGGCCAGGCTCGAAATTCGGGTCGAGCTTATCCGCGTACGCCACGGCTTCTTCCGGAGTGGTCGTCGGCCCCAACTTGATGCCGATCGGGTTATCGATCATCGCGGCGAAGTTCACATGGAAGTCATCGAGATCGCGGGTGCGCTCGCCGATCCACAGCTGATGCGCGGACAGGTCATACAGCCGCGTCTCCCCCTGATCGTCTTCGGCGAGGCGCAGCATTGCGCGCTCGTAGTCCACAAGCAGAGCTTCGTGGGAGGCGTAAATCTCCGAGGTCCGGAGGTGTTCGTCGCTCACGCCACAAGCATCCATGAAGGCAAGCGAGCGCGAAATCTCACGGCCGAGCGCCTCGTAGCGTGCACCCGCCGGAGAGTTGGTCACAAACTCGCGGTTCCAAGTGTTGATGTTGTGCAGGTCCGCGGTACCGGACGCAGTAAGTGCACGAACCAGGTTCATAGCCGCAGACGCATTTGCGTACGCGCGGACCATGCGAGCGGGATCATGGCGACGCGCCTCCGGAGTCGGTTCGACGCCATTGACGATGTCACCGCGGTAATTCGGCAAGCCGTTGCCGTCGAGATCGGATGAACGTGGCTTTGCGTACTGCCCGGCGATACGCCCGAGCTTCACTACGGGCATCGACGCGCCGTACGTCAACACTGCCGCCATCTGCAGGAGTGTACGCACGTTCGCGCGGATATGAGGCTCTGTGTTGGACTCAAATGTCTCCGCGCAGTCACCACCCTGAAGCAAAAACGCTTCACCGTTAGCGACCTTCGCCATTTTCTGCTTGAGTTCTTCAACCTCTGGGGCAAGAACTACCGGCGGTACAGATTCGAGAATCTTCCGCACATACTCAGCCTCATGACGGTCCCAGCTCGGCTGCTGCTTCGCGTCACGCGACAACGCGTCCTGGAACTGTGCATTGAGGTCTCCCGGGAGCGGTGGCAAATCGGGGAGAACTTCTTTGGGGATATCTACTGTCCAACTCACACTTAATGTTTAGCACGAAGCTGCGACGAATACCACAACTTTGCGGCGCGAATACCTGCACAGACTCAAAGTGTGAAACGCGCGTCTCACGATCTAGACGCGCGGCCAAGCCGGTCAAGCGGCAAATACTCCGCGCATACGCGGTACTTCTTCAAGTTATGGCGCGCATCTACCAATGCATCGTGGTTCCCGCGCGGCACCTGTGGCAGCCTCGGCCGCCCCGCCATTTCCCAGTACTGCTTCAGCTCTCGAGTAAAGCGCGGAAGGTTCTTCGGCAACCCGGTCATGTCACCCCACAGCTGCGCCAGCACAACGTGATCGTACGCCCCCACCCATGCCCAAAGCTCCGGGGCGGAGCGGGGCGTCGTCAAGAACTCGTAGACCTCACTGCGGATCTGCTCCCGCGACTTCCATGCGGGGTGACCAGCACCGGGCAGTTTATCCAAGACATTGTCGCGCACCCACTGGTTCGCACGCGCGGCGTCAAACTCATTGGACACCGCGTAGTATTCACGGCCGTCCTCCGCGACGATGCCGATGGAGACTAGCTCAATGGTCGAGCCGTCTTCGATGAACTCTGTGTCGTAAAAGTAACGCACTAGTTCGCCTCACCCTCCGGGCCCTCAGGTTTGCGTGGCCAAAACATCACCGCTGCAACGAACAGTACGAGTAGCGGCGAAATCACATTCCTGGCTATCTCAAGATCACTCGTGACGAGATACGCTCCCACCGCGCAGCACACGAGCACAATACGAGTAACGAGGTCCCGGTCCATCAAACGTCCTTACTTAATCCTCTTCGGGCTCGGCGCCCTCAGGATAGCGCCCCGTCTCTTCCAGATGCTTTTTGACGTCCGAAGCATACACATCCACGTACGGGTACCCGGACAACGCAGACATCTTATGCATCACGAAGTCCGTAAACGGACGCATCACCTCCCGCGAGTGCGGATCAAATCCGTGCTCCGTCGCCCAAGCGTGCGGGTCAATAGGTTCGCTGAGCTTGATGCGGACCTTCGCCGGGCGCGGAAGCACCGACCCGATCGGGTTCGCCTCGCGGGTGCCAATCATGGCCACCAAGATCACCGGCGCTCCCGTGTCCATCGCGACACGAGCCATACCGGTGCGCCCCTTGTAGATCCGACCATCCGGTGAACGCGTGCCTTCCGGGTAGATACCGAACACGTCGTTGCGATCAACAATCACCTCGCGCGCAGCCTGCTGCAGGTTCGCGCCCGCATTCGAATCACCGCGATGCACAGGGATCTGACCAACAGCGGTAAAGAAAAACCGCTTGAACCTGCCCCTCAAGCCAGGTTGCGTAAAGTACTCGCTCTTCGCCGGAAACGTGATTTGCCGACGCAGCATCAGCGGCAGATAGAACGAATCCATCACCGCTTGGTGGTTCGAGACAAGAATGACGCCGCCTTCGTCTGGCACATGCTCCGCGCCTTCAATCGTGGGACGATTCCACACGAGCAGCGCTGGACCTAGCAACGCTTTAAACGCCGAATACCACTTGTTATGCACGGTGTCTCCCTGCTAGATCCTCACGAGCCAAGTCTGCGACACCGATCATACCTGCCTGCGGGCCCAGCTCTGCGCATAGAATCTCCGGAACAGGGCGGTACCCGGAGCCAACCATGTTACGACGCAACGAATCCTTGGCATCTTCCATAAAGAGATCTGCGTCGGCGCTCACGCCACCGCCAAGAACCACCAGGCCCGGATCCATAACGTCAGCCACTATCGACAAACCACGGCCCAGCCACTCCGCAAAACTCGCAAGCGCCTTCACGCCAAGCTCATCGCCCTCGCGTGCAGCCTCCATCACGTCATGGCCCGTCGCCCGCTTATCGACGACTTTCCGGTACAAACCGCACTTCTTAAAACCGCCGTGCGCTGCGACCTCCAAAGCACAGTCCACCAACGACGTGCCCGAGGCGTACCGCTCCAAGCAGCCCTGCTTACCGCAGGAACACACGCGCCCATCTGGCACAACAGTCAAGTGCCCGAACTCGGGGGCAGTGCCGAACGATCCGCGGTAAATCTTGCCATCAATCATCAGCGTTGCGCCGATACCGGTACCGACGGCAAAGAACACCCAGATATCCGCATCCTTTGCTGCGCCAAATCGGTATTCACCCCAGGCTGCCGCGTTCGCGTCGTGCTCAAGGCGGACTGGTAGCCCCAGAGCCTCCTCAAGCTGCGCCCGAACCGGCTGGTCGTTGCGCCACGGCAAATGCGGGGCGAACCGCACGATCTCGCAGTCCGGGTCAAGAAAACCGGCGATAGCCAAGCCGACAGCATCAACCACGTACTCCCGCTGCAGCTGCCGCACCATATCGACGATGACGTCGATAAGCTCATCACCAGTCTGCGGAGTACCAGTAGATATCGATGCAACGATGCGCCCAGAGTCATCAACCACTGCTGCGCGAGTATTCGTCCCGCCGATATCAAAACCGACAGTCAGCTTGGATTCAGTAGACATACATGACCATGCTAGTCGCCGAGAGCCTGAGAAAATAATAATTTCTCACACCGCTCCCCCAACACCTGCCACGAAAACTCCAGCTGCACATGGCGTCGACCCGCCTCCCCCATCGATTCCCGCAGCAGGGGATCACGCAGAAGACGCACCAACGCCGCGACAAGTGCATCATCATTCTTATCGACGACCACTCCGCTGTGGTCCGTCACCGTTTCCGGCGCACCGCCCGAATCACCAGCGACCACCGGCACCTCACACGCCTGGGCCTCGAGAAACACAATCCCGAGACCCTCAACGTCGAGGCCTCCGCCGCGGGTACGAACCGGCATCGCGAACACGTCTGCAGCCGCAACGATTCGACACAGGTCATCGTCGCTGACCCGCCCGGTGAACCTGACACCGTCGACGCCCTCCGCCATCGCGTGAAGCCGACGGGCATACGGCCCCTCCCCAACAATCACCAACTGTGCACCCGGCACCCGCTGGCGCACTCGCGGCAGGACGCGGATCAACCGGTCTTGCCCTTTGCGTTTCACCAGACGCGACGCACACACAATCAGCGGAGACTCCGCGCCGATTCGGAACGAAGCTCTGGTCTCCAACTTCTCCTGCTGCGTTGCGGGCGCGTAGCGGGACGTCGATACGCCTGAGGGAAGCGCAACGAACTGAGGATTCGGACCAAACGCTTCCTTGAATCGCCCCAGTGTGTACTCCGAAATGTACGTGATTACATCGGCACTACCGCCAATCGTTCGCAGCAGTCGACGACCAACGCGAAACATTGACCACCCGACCTCATGGCCATGCGTCGTTGCCACAACCCGCGAAGCACCCGCACGCTTCGCAGCACCCCCCATCACTCCAAGAGGAGCTGCAGCACCAAACCACACCGTATCGACGTGCTGTTCCCTGATAATTCGCTGCATCATCCTCCGGACAGCAGGAGTAGGCAACATCACCGGAAAAGGCCAACGAATAATCGTGTACGGCTGTTCCGCATCCCATGCGAGAGCAGCCGCCTTATCCTGCATCGAGGCAAACACAATGATGCTCTGCGCCCCACGACGGTGAACGACCTCCTGCACATAATCCCGCAAGTACGACTGAATCCCACCGACAGTCGGTGGGAAATCATTCGTCACCAATAAAACAGTCATGGTGCCTAATAACGGACAGCGCCCTGGACCGGCATCGAATTCAACGGGACAACCTGAACCGGAATACCGTAGTCAGAGGCATGCACAACCATGCCGTCGCCGATATACATGCCAACGTGCGTCACTCCCGGGTAATAACCGACAATGTCACCTGGCTGCAGGTCCCCCATGCTCACCGGCATGCCACCAGCAAGCTGAGCCTGCGAGGTACGCGGGATCGCCTTACCGTTCTGCCCGTAAGCCCACACCATGAGCCCAGAGCAGTCGAACGCCGACGGCCCCGTCGCGCCCCAGCCATAAGGCTTGCCAACCTGCGCGAGCGCGGCACCGACAACCCCATCCCCCACCGGAGGCAACGAGCCAGCATCAACGGGGTGCAGACGTCCCTCCCACAACGAACGCGCCTCCGGCGACAAATTATCGACGCGCGCCTCAATCTCCTCAATCTGTCCCTGCAGCGCCTCGCGCTCACGCTCGAGCTTCGAACGCTTTGAATCAAGGTCATTGCGGAGATACTGCGCTTCCGCAAGGGCTACGTTTGCAGCATTCGCCTTCGTTGCCGCGTCCTGGGCAGCGCCTTCGTACTCGCGGAGCACGCTTTGCTGCTTGCGGGACAGCGAATCCAGGTACGCAGCACGGTCAATAGCAGTCTGGGGACTACCAGAGTCCAGCGTTGTAAGGATCACATCGGCCTGGACGTTGCGGTACCGGGAAGCAGCGAGGCGGTCTACTTCCCTTTGGAGATCATCACGAGCGATTTTCGCAGCTTGGACTTGGGTACGCGCATCCGCCGCGTCAGACTGCAAGCGCTCAAGTTCCTCCGACTTCGCGGCAATATCATCCTCGACGCCCTTGAGCTCTTCTACCTTTGCGGTGACCTCATGCGAAAGCTCATCAACCTGATGAATCAGTTCCTCGACATCATCCGCTACTGCGGACGGAGCAGCAACGCTACTGCCCACAACGACAGAGAGCGATGCACCCAGCGCCACGCGCTTCCCCCAGGAACGCCCATTTGCAACATGACGCGCATGTAAAGAGTGTTTAGCCACTTAAAGCCCCTTCGCTGGCAAGAAAAACTATCACCAATATAGCGAGAGGGGCTTAAAGTTACAATCTTGTAATTCTTCTGCCGACCCCCACCACAATCGTTTGGATCGGCCGATAAATACCGTGCTTAGAAGCGCACAGCGGAGTGCACTGGCATCATGTGCAGTGGACGCTCAGCGACCGGTGCGTTGGTGTTCAGTGCATCAATGATAGTGCCGTTGCCGGTGTAGATACCAACGTGGGAAGCGCCACCGTAGTAAGCCACGATGTCACCAGGCTGAAGCTGATCAAGCGGAACCGGAGTACCCGCAGCCGCCTGCGCCTGCGAGGTACGAGGGATGGACTTACCAGCCTGCGCATATACCCAGGAGGTGAAACCGGAGCAGTCGAACACGTTCGGGCCCGCAGCGCCGTATACGTATGCAGCACCAATCTTTGTACGTGCAATATCGACCAGGCGCTGACCTGCGGAGACCTGCGACGCTGGAGCAACTGCCGGCGCAGCAACGTTTGCGGAGTATGCCTTCGCGACTGGCGCCTTGAACTGAGCCTCGACGTTTGCCAGCCATGCACCAAACGAAGGTACGTTGTTGACGCCAGGAACCGCTCGAACCTGCGCAATTGCCGTTGGGACATCAGCATTGGACTTCTGACCTGCCAGGGATGGGATCCAAGCCTCGATGCCAGGAATCGCAGCGATGCCCGGCACGTTCTCAATACCTGGGACCTGAACAGCTACCGGCGAGTTCGGGACGCGAACCTCAGCCGCCTCTGCAGAGATTGGCGAGAGCAGCGAGGCACCTGCAGCTGCTGCGGTCACTACCGCGACGTTACGTGCAGTGCTGTGTGCCTGACGACGGTGCTTAGCCATAATTGTAAAACTCCATATCTTCTCTTTTGCCGACCGAGTTAGCTGACGGGTTGGGCTAGAGAACCAGCCTTACGACTTCCACGGAAAACTCCGCTCTCGTTCGCATTCACCCCAGAGAGAAAATCCTGCTTGGGTCCCCGGCTTCCCGAAGCCACTAAGGCTCAGGGAATTAGGCGCTATATGTACTTACTGCTTGCTTTCAACGGCTGTTGCTGCAATGTCTCGATTAGGTTACGAAACGGAAACATCTTTGTCCAACGACACGGCCGTTATCGTTCCGTTATTTTTCCCTCCCCTCATTCCGCGCGAATTTTCCTGAGAACTACAAGCAGAGCGCCACAATGTACCGAACCTGACGAACGACCTTCTACCTGCGCTTTTGCGAACCTTCCTCACCTGTACACAGAGTGCCGATTTGGTAAGAATGCACTAAATCACTCTTATGTGACATTACTCACTAATATTGTGTAACGCTTCCATAACGCTTCGAAATGGCTTCAAATTCCTCCGCCTTCAGACGTGAAGCGGTGAGCCATTGCTCCGCATTTATACCAAGTGCCGTAACAGAACGAAGTCAGAAGTGGGCTCGTGTCATAGCACGGGCGAGATAAAGGTGCTGAGTTCCAAAAGTGAACTGACCAGACATACAAAAATGCCCTGGCCAGCTGTACTCTCGTACAACCAACCAGGGCGCCTTGAGCGACCGCTAGTGTGTTAGAGCCTATTCAGAAGCATTGCGGTCATCGAGGTGTTTGGTTTCCTCGAGCTTGCGCAACGTCTCGATCTCCTCATGGTGGTTCTCGCGCTGCGCGTCCCGGACGCGCTCGGAAACGCCAAGCTCAGCAGGCTTGAATTTACCGATGGTCTCGGAGTCAGCGAAGCCGAGCTGGTTGAGTCGCTTCGGAACCGGAGCACCAGCGTAATCGAGTGGCACTGGGTGTCCATGCTCGTCGACTGGGCCAAGCGGCTGGTGGATCTCCACAAACGCACCGTTAGGCAGCTTCTTGATGATGCCCGTTTCGATACCGTGCTCCAGAACCTCACGGTCGGAACGCTGCAGACCAACACAAATACGGTAGGTCAGCCAGTATGCGAACGGCGGCAAGACAATGAGACCGATGCGACCGAACCAGGTCATCGCATTCAGCGAGATCTGGAAGAAGTGAGCAACGTGGTCGTTGCCACCGGAAACGGTCAGCAACAGGAAGAACACGAGTGCCATCACACCGAGGCCGGTACGCACTGGAACGTCACGAGGGCGCTGCAGCAGGTTGTGGTGCGCAGTGTCACCGGTCACCTTCGCTTCGATGAACGGGTAGCTGATCAGCAGGACGACCATCACGCCACACATGAGGGCAACCCAGAAGGCACCCGGAATGGTGTACGGGCCGAGGTAGAGCTCCCACGCTGGCATGACACGAGCTGCGCCGTCAGTCCACAGCATGTAAACGTCAGGCTGCGAACCGGCAGAGACCTGCGACGGGTTGTATGGACCGATGTTCCAAATGCCGTTGATGGTGGTCAGACCAGCCATAGCAGCGAGGACACCGAAGACAACCATCATGAAGCCGATTGCCTTGACCGCGAAGACCGGCATAATGCGGATGCCAACAACGTTGTTCTCCGTACGACCAGGGCCTGGGAACTGGGTGTGCTTCTGGAACCAGACGAGCAGCAGGTGCGCTGCGATCAGAGCCAGGATCACGCCCGGAAGGATCAGAACGTGCAGGATGTAGAAGCGATCCAGCATCAGGTCAGACGGGAAGTCGCCGCCGAAGATTGCCCAGTGCATCCAGGTGCCGATGATCGGGATACCAACAATGATGGCGGACATAATACGGAGGCCAACACCAGAGAGCAGGTCGTCTGGCAGGGAGTAACCCATGAAGCCTTCGGCCATGCCGATGAGAATCAGGGTAACGCCGATGACCCAGTTAGCCTCACGTGGGCGGCGGAACGCACCGGTGAAAAAGATACGCATCATGTGGGCGAACATCGCCATCATGAACATCAGCGCAGCCCAGTGGTGCATCTGACGAACGAACAGGCCACCGCGGACCTCGAATGAAATATTCAGAGCCGTGGCGTACGCGCGTGACATCTCCACGCCGTTGAGCGGTAGGTACCCGCCGTCGTAGATCACCTTCGTAATGGAAGGGTCAAAGAACAGCGCGAGGTAAATACCTGTCAGCAGCAAGATAATGAAGCTGTACAGCGCCATCTCACCGAGCATGAAAGACCAGTGGCTCGGGAAGACCTTATTCAACTGTGGCCGGAGGAAACCGGCTACCGTGTACCGCGAATCAACGTTGTCCGCGGCTTGTGCAAGTTTAGTACTCATTAGGATTTACGCTCCCAGAATGCCGGGCCGACGGGCTCGATGAAGTTTCCGTTGGCGATGAGGTAACCGTCTTCGTCAACAGTCACAGGAAGCTGAGGCAGAGCACGGGCAGCCGGTCCGAAGATCGGCTTGCCGTACTGCAGTGCGTCGAACTGCGACTGGTGGCACGGACAAAGGATGCGGTTCGTCTGCGCTTCGTAAAGCGAGGTCGGGCAACCAATGTGCGTACAAATCTTGGAGTATGCGTAGTAATCCCCGTAGTGGAAATCTTCCTGACCTTCACGCTCAACGACGCGGCGTGCGTCCTCAGAGCGAAGGCGGATCAGCATAACTGCGTTACGAGGGCCATGCAGCGAGTGCATGTGATGTTCGTATACGTCGCGCTCTGGGTCGTAAATGTCACCATCGTTGACATCCTCCGGGTAGAGCGGGAATACCGTCTCCATGGAAGCAGCAGCGAGGTCTTCTGGACGCATACGCACCAGGCGGGAAACACCTGCCGTGGAGTAGTGCGAGCCAGCTACGCCTTCGTGCAGCTCGGCGATCGCGCCAGTGTCGCGACCGAGGTAAACCTTGACGCCCTTCTCCTGCATGGTCCACCCGTGTGTCCAAAGCGTGCCATCACCTAAGTAGTTAAGGTCGTGGCGCTTCTTCCACGGGTTTTTGATCATGCCACCGAGGGGTGCAACGACCATGAGGCCGGCGAGAACACCAGCGGTGCCAAGCAGACCCTTCATTGCCTTGCGACGACCAAGGGTGGAAGTCTCCCAGGCATCATTCAGCAGAGCGGTCGTCGTGCGACGGTCCAATTCGGAAGAACGGCCGTCGTGACGACGCTGTACGGAGATCTCCTCAGGGATGAACTTCTTCACGTACTGGACAATCGCGATACCCAGGGCGGCAAAACCGACACCAGAAGTAAGGCCGAGCAGTGGCGTGTAAAGCGTGTAAACCCAAAGTCCTTCATCGCCGTGGAAGCGTGGCTCCCATGGCCAGAAGAGGTAGACACCGAGGAACGCGATTCCGCAGAGCACCGAAATAATCAACCAAATGTTGATTCCGAGTTCGGAAGACTTCTCGCGTGGGTCGCCATCAACTGGGAACCGCTCCTTGCGGTACGCAACGGTGACGTCGTCGAGTTCCGTGCCCAGAGCAGCGAGCTCCGCATTATTCATGCGGTCCAAATCTTGGGATGTGTAGTTCTTGTTTACTTCACTCATGAGCGCGATCCAATCCAGATAGCTGCGGCAGCAACGAGCGTTACGCCGATCATCCACATAGCCATACCTTCAGAAACTGGGCCAAGGCCACCAAGGGCGTAACCGCCAGGGCTTGGGGTTTCTTTCGAAGACTTAATAAACGCAATGATGTCGCGCTTCTCGTCGGCACTGAGCTGGCGGTCCGAGAACTTTGGCATGTTCTGCGGGCCGGTCAGCATCGCCTGGTAGATCTCCTGCTCATTCGCAGGGTCCAACTCCGGCGCGTACTTACCAGAAGACAGTGCGCCACCGCGGCCGGTGAAGTTGTGGCAAGACGCGCAGTTCAAGCGGAAGAGCTCGCCGCCACGTGCGACGTCGCCAGCCTGAATCTGGCCATCGTAGTTCTTACCGCGAAGCTCTTCTTTCGCGAGTGATCCGTCTGGGTTGTACACCAGCTCCGGTCCCCCACCGTTGGCAGCAACATAGGCAGCCAGTGCCAGTGCTTGAGACTCGGTGTAACGAGGACGCTTGCGTTCAGCCTGAGCGTCATTCGACATCATCGGCATACGTCCGGAGTTGACCTGGAAGTACACAGCACCTTCGCCGGTGCCGATCAGGGACGGGCCGCGGCCTTCAACACCCTGGAGGTTTGCGCCATGGCAAGTGATGCAAGCGACGTCGTAAATGTCCTTGCCTTCTTGAATCATTGCCTGGTCATCTTTTTGCGCAGTAGCGACCTGCGCGTTCGGGGCAAGCGCCGATGCGAGGAAACCCGCACCCGTGAGGCCGAGCGTCAAGGCTGCTGCACCAGCAAAGGTGCGCTGCGCCTTGCGCCGACTGCGCTTTTTCTTAGGTGATTTTTCCATCTTGTTCCCTTTGAGCGTCAGTGTCTAATACAGATAAATGGCCTTCCGTCATTTCGACGGCGACTCTACGTATCAGATACCTATTGAACGATATACAGAGTAATGAAGACGCCGACCCAAATTACGTCAACAAAGTGCCAGTAGTAAGAGGTCACCATTGCTGCAGTAGCTTGTGCCGGAGTGAACTTCGACTTAGATACGCGGAGCAGCACAACCACGAAGGCAATAATGCCGGCGGTCACGTGCGCCATGTGGAAGCCAGTGATGATGAAGAACACTGACCCGAAGACACTCGCCTGAATGGTCACGCCGTGCATGATCATTTCTCCCCACTCGAAAGCCACGAGTCCGAGGAAGACAACGCCAAGCGCGATAGTTACCGTGAACCATTTGCGGAGCCCAAAAACGTCACCCCTTTCTGCTGCAAATACGCCGAACTGAGAAGTCACGGAAGAAGACACAAGCACGATCGTGATGATCAAGCCGAACATCACGTTCAGGTGTGCCGTCTGGTTATCCCAGTCGCCTGCGGTCATACCGTTTGCACGCGAGGTGAAATACATCGCGAACAAACCGGCAAAGAACATCAACTCTTGGGCGAGGAACGCGATCGTGCCAACGCTGACCATGTTTGGTCGGTTCAGCGCCGGGACACGATTCTGCGGTGTCGCCATACCTTGGTTAGAAATTGCGGTCGTCACGCATGTGATTATCCCCTGTTTTCGGGTCAAAGTCATCTCCTTTCACCCACAAACTTTCCGGCAGATTTCGCGCTAACCTGCCTTTTCTGGCCTAATAGCGCTCGAAGGAAATAACTTTCTGCAATACCGGGAACTTTTCTAGCCACTCATCCGACTACATCAATGCAGGTCACAACTTTCTCGACTTCATTCAGCTCACTTTCGGCTGATTTTTAGGCAATCCAGGATTCTTTTTCATCGACTCTTTGCGGTGTTTCAAAAGTTCCCAATAGTGATGGGACTCACATTCCACCGCTGCCGTTTCCGACTGTAGACCTACTTTCGTATGACCCCCAAGTGTTACGAATGAGTTCAACCGAAAGGATGAAAATAGCAAGCAAAAATCCCCCTCAGCCTTAGCTGAAGGGGATCAGTTTTCGCCGACACCTCCCGAAGGCGGGGAGGTCAGCGAATCTTTAGTGCTTCTCGCGCGGGATACCGTACTGGAGATTCAGCTGCGTAGTGGTCCACACGAGGAATACTGCGCCAAACACGACGAGCCACAGCTGCCAGAATGCAATTCCGAGTCCGAGGAACATAACCGCACCAGACATTGCGAACGGCCAGATGGAGCTTGGCGAGAAGAAGCCGAGCACGCCTGCGCCATCTTCAACCTCTGCCTCTTCCCAGTCTTCCGGAACAACGTCCATGCGACGCTCGGTGATGTCGAGGTAGACGGCGAGCATGAAGCAGAGCGCAGTAGCGAGAACTAAGCCAACGCCACCGACCCATTCGAGCCCGTAGAGGTAAGCATCTTCGCCAATCCACGCTGTGCTGATCATGTAGAAGACTGCCATCAGCGCCAGGAAGGTACCGATTGCGTAGAAAACTTTTGAACCAGTTGCCATTTCTCTGCCTTCTCTTTCTATACCGTCGCGTTAGGGTCGTTGGTGTTGTTGCCGTCGCGGGTGCCGTGGCGGTCAGACACGAACGGACGTGTGGAGGTGGCGTACGGCGCTTCGCCGATGGATGCGAGCGCATCGGAGTTTGGCGCCTCAGGGTTGTCAATACGGAACTGAATGTACTGAGCAAACTTTTCTGGGGTCACGGCACGAACCTCGAAGTTCATCATCGAGTGGTAAGTACCGCACATCTCGGCACAGCGACCAACGAATGCGCCAGTCTTATCGATCTTCTCAATCTGGAATGCACGCTGCTGCTGGTTCACCTCTGGGTGAGCGTAGGTATCACGCTTGAAGAGGAATTCAGGAACCCAGAATGCGTGGTTCACGTCACCGGATGCGAGACGGAACTCAATCGCACGATCGGTTGGCAGGACGAGCACCGGAACCTCTTCGGTGGTTCCGAGAGTCTCAATCTCATTGAAATTGAGGTACGAGAGGTCACCGGTAGAAGTGCCGTGGATTGGGTTCGGGTTCTTAATATTCTCGTCGTCGTACTTCGTTGCCTCAGCCTTGGCCTGACGCTCGGTGTCAACACCGTCATATGCCTGACCGTTCGAGGTGAACTCACCGTCAACGTTTGCGTAGCCAAACTTCCAGTTCCACTGGTATGCGGTTACGTCAACCGTCACCTTCGGGTCCTTGCCGAGGGCTGTAGTCTTCGTCTGCGCCTGGACGGTGAAGAAGAAGAGCACCATAACAATGACGATCGGAATGATCGTCAGCACAAGTTCCAGCGGCACGTTGTACTGGAGCTGCTTCGGGAACTCAGACTTGCCGCGCTTCTCCTGGCTCTTCGCGTTCCACTTGAAAATCGCGGTGAGGAACAAGCCCCACATGATGATGCCGATAATCCATGCTGCAACCCAGGTCCATACCCAGAAGTTGTACATCTGCTCACCCTCAGGGGTAACAGGATCTGGCCAACCCATATCCAGCACCTTCGAGAGCGCCTCTGGCGGTGCAACCTCACAGCCCGTCAGCGCGAGACCGCCCAGCAGGAGCGATCCGGCAACTGCGATTTTCTTCGCGAAGTTGCGGTCCTTTACCTTTTCCACGTGTGTCTGCCTTCCTGTCCACACTCGCTGTTTACGGCAGGACGCACAAACAGGTGCGCCCAAGCATTGTTACTCCGTCAGAATAGTGGATAAGGCGCATCGCCTCTGAATTCTTTTGATTTTGAGTCGAGGTAAGCATTCGCTGTCAGCTGACATCTTTTACCGTGTATGCAAAAGCGGTGCACTCAACGGGTTTTGCATAAAACGGTACAAACGTCCTGGTAAGAGCTTTATTTTTCACCCAAATTGCTCAACCATAAGTTGGCCCCCTTTTGGGGACCGAATAAAGGATGAAGAATTTCCGCATTTTGGCGCTGGTTTCGCTGGTTCGCGCATCTCCTACAGAAAACCCTATTGTTGATTGGAAGAAATGCTTCGTGGCCCAGCACTCCGCACGGCTGCGTACACCTTATATATAGGAGAGGTTTTCAAGTCTATGTGTGGCCTGTTGGCTCTACTCACCACAAACAGCAATGCTGCAAGCTTCGTGGAAGCCGCGGAACGCGCGTTGCCCTGCATGTATCACCGTGGCCCTGATGCCGCCGGCACCTGGAACGACGACCACGCCGTTTTTGGTTTCAACCGCCTTGCCATTATCGATCTCGAGCATTCTCACCAACCCCTACGCTGGGGCCCGAAGGAGAATCCGGAGCGCTACGCGCTGACGTTCAACGGCGAGATTTATAACTACATCGAGCTTCGCGAGGAACTGCAGGAGGCAGGCTACAATTTCAATACCTCGGGGGACGGTGAGCCAATCGTAGTCGGCTTCCACCACTGGGGAGAGAAGGTTGTCGAACACCTGCGAGGCATGTTCGCGTTTGTCATTTGGGATACCGAGACACAGCGTATGTTCGCGGCACGTGATCAATTCGGCATTAAGCCCTTGTTTTACGCCACTACCCCGGTCGGTACCGTGTTCGCTTCCGAGAAAAAGTCCATCCTAGAAATGGCTCCAGAGCTGGAGATTGGTCTCGAGTTAGATCGGCGAGCTATCGAGCACTACGTTGACCTGCAGTATGTTCCCGAACCAGAAACGTTGCACGAGAGCGTTCGACGCGTGGAGTCTGGCTGCACGGTGTCACTGACGCCTGGCGGTGAAGTCACATCGGAGCGCTACTTCAAACCACACTTCAAACCACAGCAAGTCCCACAAGGTCAAGAACAGAAGCTTTACGACAGGATCGCTCAGGCGCTCGAAGACTCCGTCGAGAAGCATATGCGTGCGGACGTCACCGTCGGTTCTTTCCTCTCGGGCGGCATTGATTCGACAGCGATTGCGGCCCTGGCGAAGAGGCACAATCCGAACTTGCTGACGTTTACCACCGGCTTCGAGCGCGAGGGCTACTCCGAGGTAGACGTGGCTGCGGAGTCCGCTGAGGCGATTGGTGTTGAGCACATCGTGAAGATTGTCTCGCCTGAAGAGTACGCGGACGCGGTGCCGAAGATCATGTGGTACCTCGATGATCCGGTCGCGGACCCTTCGCTTGTCCCGCTGTTCTTCGTCGCACAGGAGGCCCGCAAGCACGTCAAGGTGGTGCTCTCGGGTGAGGGTGCCGACGAGCTGTTCGGTGGGTACACCATCTATAAGGAACCGCTGTCGCTCGCGCCGTTCGAGAAGTTGCCGACGCCTCTTCTACGGGGACTGAACAGGCTAAGCCGTGTGCTGCCGGAAGGCATGAAGGGCAAGAGCTTACTCGAACGCGGTACGACCCCAATGGAGGACCGTTACTACGGTAACGCTCGTTCCTTTAACTTCGAGCAACTACAGCGTGTGCTGCCGTGGGCGAAGCATGAGTGGGACCACCGCGAGGTCACCGCGCCGATTTACGCCACATCGACAGAGATGGATCCAGTTGCCCGGATGCAAAACTTGGACCTGTTTACCTGGATGCGCGGCGATATCTTGGTCAAGGCGGACAAGATGAACATGGCGAACTCGCTGGAGTTGCGCGTGCCGTTCCTGGATAAGGAGGTCTTTGAGGTCGCACAGACGATTCCGTACGACCAGAAGATCGCGCACGGCACCACCAAGTACGCGTTGCGTAAGGCGATGGAGCAGATCGTTCCGCCGCATGTTCTCCACCGCAAGAAGCTGGGATTCCCTGTTCCGATGCGCCACTGGCTGGCCGGCGATGAGCTCTTTGGCTGGGCGCAGGACACTATCCGCGATTCGCAGACCGACCATATCTTCGCCAAGGACCAGGTGCTGGAGATGCTCAAGGAGCACCGTGACGGTGTTTCCGATCATTCGCGTCGCCTTTGGACGGTGCTTGCGTTTATGATCTGGCACGGCATTTTTGTCGAGCATCGCATTGATCCGGGCATCGAGCACAAGGAATACCCGGTTCAGCTTTAAGGAGGACCTGCTCATGTGGACCAAGAAACGGGTACTGACTACCATCGTCGCGATGCTCAGTGCGCTGCTCCTCGCAGTTGGCGCCGTGGCGTTCGTCTACGGTCCGACGCTCACCGCGATGCTGACGGGCACCGCTCGTTTCGCGGGGACACAGACGCCGAAGCGGTATAGCGCGACGGTGCTCGCGCTCGCCGAGCAGGGCATCTACGCCGACTCGACAGAGTTCGAGGAGGCGAAGGCCCGCGCAAAGGAGGCCGCAAAGCAGGCTGATACGCTTCACGACGTTTACCCCGCCCTCGAGGACGCAGTCAAAGCTGCTGGCGGGAAGCACTCCCGTCTGATTGAACCTGGTAACCCTAACCTCGGCTGGACTATGGAAGAGAAGTCGGAAGCCGCAGTCAGCGTCGAGGGCCGCGTTGCGGTGGCAACCGTGCCTGGCGTCGATCAGCACGATGATGTGCAGGGCTACGCAGACACGCTCGCAACAGGTCTGGCTTCCGCACGTGATGCCGGGGCATGCGGGGCGGTCGTTGACCTGCGTGGCAACGACGGAGGCGACATGGGTCCAATGGTCTCAGGCCTCTCCTCACTGTTGCCGGATGGCGCGGTGCTCGAATTCGTCTCTCGGACGAACACTACCCAGGTCACGGTTGAGGGGAACTCGGTGACCGGCGGCGGCACCCCGATCACGACTTCTGGCGGGAAGTGGGATGCGCCGGTGGCGGTCTTAGTCGATGGCGACACTGCTTCGTCGGGCGAGGCCACGATGCTGTCGTTCCGGGGGCTCGAGCACTCCCGCAGTTTCGGGTCCCCTACTGCGGGCTACGCGTCGGCAAACATGGTGTACGACTTCCCGGACGGCAGCCTGCTGATGCTGACTATCGCGAAGGACAAGGCACGCACTGGCGAGGAGTTCGCCGAAGATCCGGTGCAGCCCGACGTCGAAACCGATGTGCCGTTCGAGGAGGCCAAGCAGTGGCTCGACACCGAGTACGGCTGTAAATAGTCCGCGCAGACGAAACACCCCGCGCTCCCCTCAATCATGAGGTGGGCGCGGGGTGTTGGCGTCGAAAAGCTACTGCTTAGTTGAAGCTATCGCCGCACGCGCAGGCCGAGCCAGCGTTCGGGTTATCGATGGTGAAGCCCTGCTGCTCGATGGTGTCAGCGAAATCGATCGTTGCACCGGTGAGGTACGGCACGCTCATCTTGTCCACGACGAGGCGCACACCCCCGACAACGTCAGCCTTGTCGCCGTCGAGCTCGCGGTCGTCAAAGTACAGCTGGTAGCGCAGGCCAGCGCAGCCACCTGGCTGAACAGCAATGCGAAGCGAAAGGTCGTCGCGGCCTTCCTGGTCGAGCAGAGCCTTCGCCTTTGCAGCCGCTGCTTCAGTAAGGGTCACGCCCGTGGCAGAGGTAGGTGCAGTCATTCTTTCTCCTTGCTTAGCGAATATCTTCACGCAAGATGCGTGCTTCGGAGTGTGGCACTAGCGTACTCGCATCACACCGTCATCGTCTACAGCGTATGGGAGCGGGCGCTTATTCCCCACTTTCGGGGACGGCCTTGTAGCCTGTATAGCGTGAAACTTCCTTGGCAGAAATCTGATGAGGCTCCAGCCGCCGCTGCTGCCGCAGCGAATCGAGCGGAGACTCCCGAAACCGACGCGGAACCCGCGAAAAAGTACCCGAAGGGCTACACCCCTCCAAAGGGGCGGCCGACGCCGAAGCGCATCGATCAGGAGATCAAGCGCGGCGTAGTGCGCGACCCCAACGCGACGACTCCTGCTCAGCAGTACCAGAAGAACAAAGAGTTAAAGAAGTCGATGTCGAAGGAGGAGTGGAAAGCCTATAAGAAGCAGCAGCGCGAAGAGGCGAAGAAGCACAACCGTGAGGTCCAAGCCAAGATGGACGCCGGCGACGAGCGCTACCTCATGGACCGCGACCGTGGCGAAACCCGCCGCTTCGTCCGCGACTGGGTGGATTCTCGCCGCTTCATGAACAACTACGCGATGCCTCTGGCGATCCTGCTGTTCCTCATCCTCTTTATCGGTTCTTGGTACCCCGAGATTGCCGGAGCCATCGCCATTTTGCCGATGGTGTTTATCGTGCTGATTCTTGGTGAGGCATTCCTGATCGGCAAGCGTGCGAACAACGCTGTGCGCGCGAAGTTCCCGGGCACTGCAGATACCGGTTTCGGTCTTGGTATGTACGCGTTTTCGCGCGCGTCGCAGCCGCGGAAGTGGCGCTCGCCGAAGCCACAGGTGCGCATCGGCGAGACCGTGAACTAAACGGACAAAGGACGTTTCATGGCTGTTGCATTCGACCCGATTGAGCATCCAAGCGAAACCCTGCGCCGCGAGCTTGCCCGCGAACTACAGCGCAGCCCGGAGGGGCGCGGTCTCGGTCGCGTGGGAACGATTGCGGAGTGGACTGCCTCGGTGCAAAACCGTACGTGCCCGGTTGCGTTCCGTCAGCCGCAGTGCGTGCTTGTCGCCGGTAACCACGGTGTCGCAGCACGCGGTATTTCCGCGCAACCACACGACGCCGCCTGGACCACTGTAAAGCAGATTGCGGCAGGTGGCGGCGTCGCTCGCGTTGCTGCGGAAGCCGCGGGCGCGTCGATTATTCAGATTAATGACTACTTAACGCTGCCGACAGGCGCGATAGACCGGCAAGCCGCCATGACGCCCGAGGCGTTCGAGCAGGCAGTCGCGCACGGTGCTCGCGTCGTTGACCAGGGCGTAGACAGTGGAGTTGACCTGTTCATTCCTGGAGACATTGGCGTCGGCAATTCGACGGTCGCCGCCGCCGTCTATGGCGCGCTGTCGCGCACCGAGCCGGTCAAGGTCATCGGACGCGGCTCGGGCATCGACGACAACGTCTGGAAGGTGAAAGTTGCGGCAATTCGGGACGCCATGTTCCGGGTGCGCACCTTTAGTGACGACGTCCCCCGCGTCCTTGCCGAGCTTTCGGGGCCAGATTTCGCGTTCCTTGTCGGTATGTTCGCGCAGGCCGCGGTTCGTCGAACCCCCGTACTTTTCGACGGCCTCTACGCCACCGTCGCCGCCTACGCCGCCGAGCGCCTCGCACCCGGCACGAAGCAGTGGATCATGGCGGGCCAGCTCAGTCCGGAACCCGCCCAGATGCTGGCGCTCCAGGCCCTCGATATCATTCCGGTGCTGGCACTGGACTTGTCGCTCAACCAGGGAGTGGGCGCGCTCGCAGCGCTGCCGCAAATCAACCTGGCTTCTGAGCTCGTTACTACAGTGCTCGGGCCGGAGGCCCCAGAGGGCGCCCCGGCCTGAGATCCCTCTAGTTCTCGGCTGGGACGAGCGTGTGGTTCCAGCCGTGGACGTCTTCGACCGAGCCGTCCTGGATACCGCGCAGGCGCTCGCGCAGCTGCATGGTGATGGTGCCGGCCTCATTGTTGTTTACGGTGAACTCACCGTGGCGGCTCAGCACGCGCCCGACCGGAGTGATCACCGCTGCGGTACCGCATGCAAGCGTCTCACTGATGGTGCCGTTTTCAGCGCCCTTGTGCCACTGCTCCACCGTGATCTTGCGCTCCTCGGTGCTGTAGCCGAGGTCTTCCGCAACCTGCAGCAGCGATTTGCGGGTGATGCCCGCCAGGAGGGAACCGGACAGTGCTGGGGTGATCAACTTCGCGTCCTTCCCGCTGCCCTCGACGAACATGAGGTTCATGCCGCCCATCTCTTCGATGTACTTGCGCTCAATGGCGTCGAGCCAGACAACCTGGTCGCAGCCCTTTTCTTCTGCCTCGGCCTGCGCGAGCAGGGAACCCGCGTAGTTGCCAGCGAACTTGGCGTCACCGGTGCCGCCGGGCGCCGCGCGGACGTATTCCTCGGAGATCCACACGCTGACGGGCTTGACGCCGCCGGAGAAGTAGGCGCCAGCTGGGGATGCAATGAGGTAATAGGTGTAGGTGCTCGAGGGCTTCACCCCGAGCGTCTTCTCGGTGCCAATCATAAATGGACGCAGGTACAGCGCCGCTTCCCCACCAGCTTCGGGGACCCAGTCCTTATCAATCGTCACCAGCTGCTGCAGCGACTCGATGAACAGATCCTCCGGCAACTCAGGCATTGCCAGGCGATGCGCGGAATGGGCAAAACGCGTCGCATTCTGCTCGGGGCGGAACGTCGTGATCGAGCCGTCGTGGTGACGGTATGCCTTCAGGCCTTCGAAGATCGCCTGCCCGTAGTGGAAGACGTTGGTCGCCGGGTCCAGCGAGATCGGCCCGTACGGGCGGACCTGCGCGTTATGCCAACCGTTGGCCTCGTCCCAGTCGATGGAGACCATGTGGTCAGTAAACTCTTGCCCGAAGGCTGGGTTTGCGAGCACTGCATTGCGCTCTTCGTCAGTTGCCTTGTTCGGATTCGGGATAATTTCAAATGGTGTGCCTTGAGTCATGCAGACCACCCTACTCCCCGATTCCACTCTTTGGAACCGGAATTCCATATTTTCTTCCACGCACAAATAGCTTGCCCCGCGCCACGCGTCCCTTATTCCAGGTACCCTTGGCGATGTTCAATAATCTTAAGAAAGGCGCATGTACTCATGACTTTTTCGGTTCCTGAATCGCTGCTCCCGGTCCGGGGCGACTCCGTCTCCCTCAACTTTTCGACGTCCGCTCCGAGCGACACCGCTGCCCTCTTGCTACCCGTGACCTCGGATGACTCGAAGGTTGAAGTCCCAGTGACCTCACTGGCACCGAAGGGTGCACTCGAGGCGCTGGAGACAGTCGGCGCGAAGGGCACCGCCGGCGAGATCACCCGCGTGGTCGTTGATGGGAAGTTGGTCATCGCCTTTGGCCTGGGCAACGCCGATGAGATTGATGACGAGACTGTCCGTCGCGCTGTCGGTTCCCTGGCTCGCACACTGTATGGCACGGAGTCTGCGGTGATCTCGACTGAGTTCGGCGTCGCCCCCGTCGTGGAGGGCCTGCTGCTCGGCGCGTACAAGTACAAAGGCTTCAAGGCCCCGTGCCAGTGCGGCTGCGACGGCGAGCACGGGCTTACCGACGTCACCGTTGTAGGCAAGGACGACGAAAAGGAAGCATTCGACCAGGCAGTGATTCTCGCCGAGTCGGTCATGCTGGCGCGCGATCTTGTGAACACGCCGTCGAACCACCTCTACCCTGCCGTGTATGCGGAGCTCATCGAGAACGTCGGCAAGCAGGTTGGACTCGAGGTCGATGTGTTCGACGAAAAGCAGCTTGAGGAGCAGGGCTTCGGCGGCATCCTCGCGGTCGGCAAAGGCTCCGCCCGCGCACCTCGCTTAGTGCACCTGAAGTGGACGCCTTCCGCGTCGAAGTCCTCTGTCGCGTTGGTTGGCAAGGGCATCACCTTCGATACCGGCGGCATCTCCCTCAAGCCGGGCGCAAAGATGGAGGACATGATTTCCGACATGGGCGGCTCTGCTGCTCAGTTCGGCGCAATTGTTGCAGCTGCCCGCCTCAACCTGGATGTTGCGGTCGACGCCTGGCTGCCACTCGCGGAGAACATGCCATCCGGCACTGCCACCCGCCCAGGCGACGTGATTCGCCACTACGGCGGCATCACCAGCGAGGTACTCAACACCGATGCTGAAGGCCGCCTCGTGCTGGCAGACGCGATTGCACGCGCGGCTGAAGATAACCCTGACTTCATGATTGAGACGTCCACGCTGACCGGCGCTCAGCTCGTCGCCCTCGGCAACCGCACTGCCGGCGTCATGGGCTCTGATGAGTTCCGCGACCGCGTCGCTGCGCTGGGCCGCGAGGTTGGCGAGCAGGCCTGGGCGATGCCACTGCTGGAGGAACAGGAAGAAGAGCTGAAGTCCCCCGTCGCCGATATCCGCAACGTCCACAATGCCCGTACCGGCGGCATGCTGTTCGCTGGCCTGTACCTGTCTCGCTTCGTCGGCGAGGACACCGAGTGGGTGCACATCGACGTCGCCGGCCCGGCGTGGAACGGTGGCTCGCCACGCGGCTACACGCCGAAGCGCGCGACCGGCGCCCCGCTGCGCACGATCGTTGCAACGCTTCGCAGCATTGCTGAAGCCAACTAGTCCCCGGATTTAGGAAAAGGGATGTTCGCCGCGCTCAAACTTGGCGCGGCGTTCTTTCTGTTCCGCTCGCTTCCGCAGGATGCGTTCTTGCTCCATCTTGCGACGCATCCGGTCCGGGTACCCGGTCTCTTCGACGTCATAAAGAGATATATTCAGCAGCGTAGCGACGGCGTCGATACCTTTGGGACCTCCGATGCGCCGGCGGGTGTAGTTGCCCTCTTCATCGACAAGCACGACGGACATCTCGTTGACCATCGTTTCCGGCTCAACAAACCCCTCAACGAAGGCACGCTGCGCAACCCATTCCTGGAGGTAGGCAGCGTCTTCCGGCCGGATGGTTTCGCCGGGCGCGCGTGGGGGTTTGAAGGTGGTCTGCTTCTTCCGCTTGCCGAACAGGTTAAACACTTCTCTCATCATACGGATATTTCTCGACGCCCCAATTCTGCGTTTGGTGGCCTTCAACAAATTAGTTGCCCCCGAAAGGCACGAAAGTCTTCGGTGACAGGTACGCTATTGACCTGTATAGCTTCTACGAAAATGTATCTGCGAGGAGACTAAATTATGGCGCACTCTGTCGAGATGCCTGAGCTGGGCGAATCCGTCACGGAAGGCACTATCACCACCTGGCTGAAGGAAGTCGGCGACAAGGTAGAGGTCGACGAACCATTGCTGGAGGTTTCCACCGATAAGGTCGACACGGAGATTCCTTCCCCTGTCGCCGGTGTAATCCTCGAGATTAAGGCCGAGGAAGACGACACCGTTGATGTCGGTGACGTGATTGTGATTATCGGCGAAGAAGGCGAAGCCCCGGCATCGGACTCGGCAAAGGACGAGGAGCCTCAGGAAGAAGAGGAGCCAAAGAAAGCTCCGGAGGAAGAGAAGGCTGACAAGCCTTCCTCCGGCAACGCCACCGACGTCTCCATGCCTGAGCTTGGCGAATCCGTCACCGAAGGCACCATCACCACCTGGCTGAAGGAAGTCGGCGACACCGTCGAGGTCGACGAGCCACTGCTCGAGGTCTCCACCGACAAGGTCGATACCGAGATTCCTTCCCCTGTCGCAGGCACCCTCGTAGAGATCCTCGCTGAGGAAGACGACACCGTCGAGGTCGGCGAAGTCATCGCCCGCATCGGCGACGCTGACGCCAAGCCAGCTGAAAAGGAAGCTCCAAAGGCCGAAGAGCCAAAGGAAGAAAAGAAGGAAGCTCCGGAGGAAGAGAAGGCTGACAAGCCAGCCTCCGGCGACGCTACCGACGTCTCCATGCCTGAGCTCGGCGAATCCGTCACCGAAGGCACCATCACCACCTGGCTGAAGGAAGTCGGCGACACCGTCGAGGTCGACGAGCCACTGCTCGAGGTCTCCACCGACAAGGTCGATACCGAGATTCCTTCCCCTGTCGCAGGCACCCTCGTAGAGATCCTCGCTGAGGAAGACGACACCGTCGAGGTCGGCGAAGTCATCGCCCGCATCGGCGACGCTGACGCCAAGCCAGCTGAAAAGGAAGCTCCAAAGGCCGAAGAGACAAAGGAAGAAAAGAAGGAAGCCCCGAAGGCTGAAGAGCCTAAGGAGGAGAAGCCGAAGGACGAGAAGCCTGCATCGCAGGCTTCGACCAAGGTGAACAAGTCCGACGGTTCCCTCCCGTACGTCACCCCGCTCGTGCGCAAGCTGGCAGAAAAGCACGGCGTTGATCTTTCCACGGTCGAGGGCACTGGCGTTGGTGGCCGAATCCGCAAGCAGGACGTGATCGCTGCGGCGAAGGGTGGATCCGACGACAAGACCGAGGCATCGGCTCCGAAGTCCGAGGAAAAGAAAGGCGCACGCTCCAACTGGTCCACCAAGTCCGTGGATCCGGAGAAGCAGTCGCTGATCGGCACCACCCAGAAGGTCAATCGCATCCGCGAGATCACCGCTGCGAAGATGGTCGAGTCGCTGCAGACCACGGCTCAGCTCACGCACGTTCAGGAAGTCGATGTCACCCGCATCGCAGAGCTGCGCAAGCGCGTGAAGCCGGAGTTCATCAAGAAGCACGACGCCAACATCACCTACCTCGCGTTCTTCATCAAGGCGACGGCCGAGGCCCTGGTCTCCCACCCGAACGTCAACGCGTCCTACGATGCGGAGAAGAAGGAGATCACCTACCACGAGGACGTCAATATTGGTGTCGCAGTGGATACGCCACAGGGCCTGCTCGTGCCGGTGATCAAGCGTGCACAGGACCTGAACCTGGCGCAGATCGCGCAAGCTATCAACGACCTGGCGACCCGCGCACGCAACAAGAAGCTGCGCCCGGACGACCTGTCTGGTGCAACGTTCACGGTGACCAACATCGGTTCCGAAGGTGCACTGCTGGATACGCCGGTGCTCACCCCGCCACAGGCAGGCATCCTGGGTACCGCGGCGATTGAGAAGCGCCCGGTCATCGTTACAGAGGAAGGTAGCGACTCCATCGCGATCCGCCAGATGTGCTACCTGCCATTCACCTACGATCACCAGCTGATCGACGGCGCAGATGCAGGCCGCTTCGTCACCACGATCAAGGACCGCATCGAAACCGGCGACTTTGAAGACGACCTAGACCTCTAAAACAGGTCAAGATGAGGAATCTTAGCGGTGGCCCCAATGCCAATACGGTGTTGGGGCCACCGCTGTTTTCACCTCTGCATATTTTCAGCTGACTGGCCGACCCAGGCCAGTTTTGCCCCGTAGACTATTCACGACATCAGGTTCAGAACTACCAAAGGAGTAGATCTTGGATTACATCACCCGCCATATCGGTCCGGACACGCAGGAAACGGAGGCGATGCTCGCGAAAGTCGGCTACGACTCACTCGAGGCGCTGACCACTGCCGCGATCCCCGCCGATCTGCTACTTCAAGGGCCACTCAACCTTCCCGCCCCGCTCACGGAATACCAGGCGCAGGATCGGTTGCGGGAGTTGGCGTCGAAAAATGAGGTGCTCAAGGCGTTCTACGGCCAGGGGTACTCGTCGACGTTGACGCCGCCGGTAATTCGGCGCGGTGTGGTCGAGGATGCTGGGTGGTACACGGCGTATACACCGTATCAGCCTGAGATTTCGCAGGGTCGTCTTGAGGCACTGCTGAACTTCCAAACTATGGTGCAGGACCTGACCGGCCTGGACATTGCGAACGCTTCCCTGCTGGATGAGGCTTCGGCGGCTGCGGAGGCTGTCGGCTTGATGGCTCGCGCAGTGCGCAAGGGTCGGACGGTGCTGCTGGATGCGCGCCTGCACCCGCAGGTGTTGCGGGTCGCGTCGGAGCGTGCTCGCACGCTTGACCTCGAGGTGGAGGTCGTTGACCTGCGTGAGGGGGTCGTGGGAGAGGGCCTCGTGGGTGCCATCGTGGCCTACCCCGGCACCGAGGGCGACGTGGTTGATCCTCGCGTGGTGGTCGAGGCGGTGCACGAGCGCGGGGGCTTGGTCGCGGTGGATGCGGATATTCTTGCGCTGACGCTGCTGGAGTCCCCTGGTGAGCTTGGCGCGGATATCGCGATCGGGTCCACGCAGCGCTTCGGCGTTCCGCTGTTCTACGGTGGCCCGCACGCCGCGTACATGGCGGTCAAGGAGAAGATGAAGCGCCAGCTGCCGGGCCGCCTGGTGGGTGTGTCGAAGGACGCGGAGGGCACTCCTGCCTACCGCCTGGCCCTGCAGACCCGTGAGCAGCATATTCGTCGCGAGCGCGCGACCTCCAACATCTGTACCGCGCAGGCGTTGCTCGCGGTGACAGCGTCGATGTACGCCGTGTACCACGGCCCACGCGGTCTTGAGGCTATCGCTGCTCAGGTGCATGACTGGGCGGCGCGCTTCGCCAAGTCCCTGCGTGACGCGGGTATCGAGGTCAAGCACGACGCGTTCTTCGACACGGTGGCCGTCGTCGTGGACAGCTCCGAGGCAGTGTGCGAGCGCTTGGCGGATGCCGGTTACCTGGTGCGCCCGATTGACGCGACCACGGTGGGTGTCTCCTTCGGTGAGGACACGTCGGAGGACGACCTCGCGGCGCTGCTCGCTGGCTTCGGTGTCGACACGGTTGCTCACGAGGCGCCGTCCGCGCTGCCCGAGGCGCTGCGCCGCACAACGGAGTTCATGACGCACCCCAATTTCAACTCGGTGCATTCTGAGACGCAGATGATGCGCTACATCCGCAAGCTCGGCGACAAGGACCTCGCGCTGGATCGCACGATGATCCCGCTGGGTTCCTGCACGATGAAGCTGAACCCGACCGCGGGCCTAGAGACCATCACGTGGCCAGCATTCGCGAACGTGCACCCGTACACACCGGATCGCTTCACGGCTGGTTGGAGGGAGCTTATCGACGAGCTCCGCGCCTGGCTTGTCGAAATCACCGGATACGCCGAGGTATCTATGCAGCCAAACTCGGGTGCGACGGGCGAGCTGGCTGGCCTGTTGGCGATTCGCCGCTACCACGTTTCCCGTGGTGACCATGGCCGTGACATCTGCTTGATCCCGGCGTCGGCGCACGGTACGAACGCTGCGTCGGCGACGCTGGCGAACCTTCGGGTGGTCGTCGTAAAGACTGCGGAGGATGGCTCGATCGACCTGGCTGACTTGGATGCGAAGCTTGAGCAGCACGGCGAGCACGTCGCAGCGATTATGGTCACCTACCCGTCCACGCACGGTGTGTATGAGGACACGGTGCAGGCCGTCGCGGAGAAGGTGCACGCGGTGGGCGGTCAGGTCTACATCGATGGCGCGAACATGAACGCGCTGACTGGGCTTGCGCGCCCGGGTGACTTTGGTGGCGACGTATCGCACCTGAACCTGCATAAGACGTTTACGATTCCGCACGGCGGTGGCGGCCCGGGCGTTGGCCCGATTGGTGTGGCGGAGCACCTGATTCCGTTCCTGCCGACGGACCCGAACGTCGACCCAACGCATGCGGCCGACCCTGCCCCAGTTGGCGAGGGCGTGCCGGTTGCCGCGGCGAAGTTCGGCTCGGCGGGCGTGCTGCAGATCGCGTGGTCCTACATCGCGATGAGCGGTGCGGAGGGGTTGGCGTCCGCAACTGCGCATGCGGTGCTGGCGGCGAACTACGTGGCTCACGAGCTGCACGATTCCTTCCCGGTGCTCTACACCGGCGAGCATGGGCTGGTGGGCCACGAGTGCATCCTTGACCTGCGCGAGCTGACGGACCGCTCGGGCGTGACCGCGGCGGATGTGGCGAAGCGCCTGGTGGACTACGGTTTCCACGCCCCTACCCTGGCGTTCCCGGTGGCGGGCACGCTGATGGTGGAGCCGACCGAGTCCGAGGATCTGGACGAGCTGGATCGCTTCATCGAGGCGATGCGTTCCATCCGCACGGAGATCCAGGAGATCATCGACGGCAAGGTATCCTACGAGGCCTCCGTCCTGCACCATGCGCCGTTTACCGCGCACAGCGTCGCTAGCACTGCGTGGGACTACGAGTTCTCCCGCGAGCAGGCCGCCTACCCGGTAGAGCGCTTGGTGCGCGAGAAGTACTTCCCGCCTGTGCGCCGCATTGATGAGGCGTACGGCGACCGCAACCTGGTGTGCTCCTGCCCGCCGCCGGAGGCGTTTGATATTTCTGAAAGTTCAGCGAGTGCGGAAAAGTAAGGAGTGATTGTGATGGCTGAGACCCCTTTGTTTGCAGCGCATGAGGAGCTTGGTGCTTCCTTTACGGACTTCGGTGGCTGGAACATGCCACTGAAGTACGACAACGAGCTTGCGGAGCACCGTGCGGTGCGCGAGCGCGTCGGCATCTTTGATCTCTCCCACATGGGCGAGATTGATGTACGCGGCCCCCAGGCTGCGGAGTTTTTGGACTACACGTTGATTTCCACGCTGTCTACGTTGCGTGTTGGCAAGGCGAAGTACTCGATGATCGTGGCCGAAGATGGCGGCATCATCGACGATTTGATCTCTTACCGCCTCGCAGACGATCACTTCCTGGTCGTGCCGAACGCTGGCAACACGCCCGCGGTGTGGGAGGCATTCCAAAAGCGCGCAGCAAACTTCGATGTAGAGCTGACGAACCGTAGCGCGGACGTCGCGCTTGTTGCGGTGCAGGGCCCTGATTCCTTATCGACGATCGCTTCGCACCTCGACGGCGACGCCGGTGCCTTGGCGTACTACTCGGCGGCACCGATGCGCTTCGGTGACTGCGACGTCTTGGTCGCCCGAACCGGCTACACCGGCGAGGACGGCTTCGAGATCTACTGCGACCGCGAAGACGCCCGCGCGATCTGGGACGCTCTCGCACCGAACGCGACGCCGTGTGGCCTGGCTGCGCGCGACTCCCTGCGGCTCGAGGCGTCGATGCCGCTGTACGGCCACGAGCTTTCCCGCGAGATCACCCCGGTCGAGGCCGGGATGGGCCGCGCGTTTGCGAAGAAAGAGGCGGACTTCGTGGGCAAGGACGCGCTTGTCAGCCGCGAGCCCTCGGTGGTTATTGCCGGCCTGTCGTCGGAGCAGCGTCGCGCCGCTCGCGAGGGTGCCGAGATCTACCTGGGCGATACGCGCATCGGCGTCGTCACCTCCGGGCAGCCTTCGCCCACGCTGCAGCGTCCGGTGGCGCTCGCGCACATCGACCCAGCGCACGCCGAGGTTGGCACGGATGTTGAGATTGATATCCGCGGCCGCCGCTATCCGTTTACTATTGTGGACACACCGTTCTATTCCCGAAAGGACCAGTAATCATGTCTTTGAACCCTGATTTTTACTACTCGGAGGACCACGAGTGGATCAACGCTCGCCCTGAGGACGCTGCTGGCACCAAGGTGCGCGTAGGCATCACGAACGTTGCGGCGGATCGCCTCGGCGAGGTCGTGTTCGCTGAGCTGCCGCAGGTCGGCGACCAGGTCACGGCTGGTGAGACGTGCGGTGAGGTGGAATCGACGAAGTCGGTGTCTGACCTGTACGCACCGGTGACTGGCACGGTGACCGCGGTCAACGAGGACATTGATGGCGCCTACGAGGCCATCAACGAGGACCCGTTCGGTGCTGGCTGGCTCTTCGAGGTTGAGGTCGAGGAGGTTGGTCCACTGATGACGGCGGATGAGTACGCTGCCGCTAACGGTGTCGAAAACTAGCGACTATCGTTGGCAGGCATGACAGCTCCACGCGATCCGTTCTTCCCTGCCGACAAATCCATTCGGGCCTCAGCCGCGCCTATTGATGTGCGCGAGCTGGGGCTCGTTGATTATGAGGAAGCCTGGCACCTCCAGGCTGAGCTGGCCAAGCAGCGTGCGTCGGACGAGATCCCGGACACGGTGTTGGTGCTGCAGCACCCCTCGGTGTTTACCGCGGGCAAGCGAACCCAGCCGGAGGACTTGCCGGATCCGTCGTACCCGGTCTCGGTCGTGGACGTTGATCGCGGAGGACGCATCACGTGGCACGGCGAGGGCCAGCTTGTCCTCTACCCCATCATCAAACTTGCCCAACCGGTAGACGTCGTGGACTACGTGCGCCGCCTGGAGGAGGCGATCATCGAGACGGTGCGCAAGGCGGGGGTACATGCCGCCGGGCGTATCGACGGCCGCTCCGGCGTCTGGGTGCCAAAAACCGTCGACGCGGCGGATAGCTCGGCGTCGCACCGCGATAGGAAGATCGCGGCGCTGGGTATCCGCATCACCCGCGGAGTGACCATGCATGGGCTCGCGCTGAACTGCGACAACACCTTGGAGCACTACGGCCACATCGTTGCGTGCGGCATCGACGACGCCGACGTGACCACGATGAGCCTGGAGCTCGGCCGCGACGTCACACCTGAGGAGATGACCGCTCCGCTGCTCGACGCCCTCAAGCGCGCCCTTGCAGGCGAGCTCGTGGTGGCCGACCACAGCTTTGGTTCGGCACCGGATCCGACGAAGGGGCTCAAACGTCGAGATGTAAGGCGAGCCTCCCATTAAACCTCGACTTTGGAGGGGCTGTCCGTTACGGTGGACGGCGTGACTATTGCACCAGAAGGACGCAAACTACTTCGCGTAGAAAAACGCAACGCCCAGACCCCTATCGAGTCGAAACCGCGTTGGATCCGCAACGCGGTCAAGACCGGCCCTGAGTACGAGGACATGAAAAAGAAGGTGAAGGGCGCGTCCCTTCACACCGTGTGCCAGGAGGCCGGCTGCCCCAACATTCACGAGTGCTGGGAGTCGCGCGAGGCGACATTCCTGATCGGTGGCGCGAACTGCTCTCGTCGCTGTGACTTCTGCCAGATCAACTCGGCGAAGCCCGAGCCGCTCGACGTCAACGAGCCACAGCGTGTGGCGGAGTCAGTTCGCGAGATGAACCTGAACTACTCCACCATCACCGGTGTGACCCGCGACGACCTCGAGGATGAGGGCGCGTGGCTGTATGCGGAGGTTGTGCGCAAGATTCACGAGCTCAACCCGCATACTGGCGTCGAAAATCTCACCCCGGACTTTTCCGGCAAGCCGGATCTGCTCCAGGAGGTCTTTGAAGCTCGCCCGGAGGTCTTCGCGCACAACGTGGAGACGGTCCCGCGCATCTTTAAGCGCATCCGCCCGGCGTTCCGCTACGACCGCTCCCTGGACGTCATCCGCCAGGCGCGCGACTTCGGTTTGATCACCAAGTCCAACCTGATCCTGGGCATGGGTGAGACCCAGGAAGAGGTCATGCAGGCGCTGCAAGACCTTGTTGACGCCGGCACCGACATCATCACGATCACCCAGTACCTGCGCCCCGGCCCGATGTACCACCCGATCGACCGCTGGGTAAAGCCCGAAGAGTTCATCGAGTACCGCGACGCGGCCTACGAGATGGGCTTCGGCGCCGTCATGTCGGGCCCGCTGGTGCGCTCCTCATACCGCGCGGGCAAGCTCTACGTCGAGGCGATGGAGCACCGCGGCCTGGAGTTGCCGGAAAACCTGCGCCACCTGGCGGAAACCTCGAAGGGCGACACTGCCCAGGAAGCCTCGACGCTCCTGGAGAAGTACGGCGCTTCGAAGGATCACCCGGTAGCAACACGTTCCTAACTCGCTTTGGCCACTTTGGTCCGGCCATGTTCGTGACATAGAGTTGACGGCATGGCTCAGTCGAAGGATAAGGCAGCCCTGAAGGCTGCGAAGAAGCAGGAGCGCGCGGCAAAGCGCGCAAAGGGAAAGCAGACACGTAGCCAGATTTGGCAGGCGTTTCAGATTCAGCGCAAGCGGGATAAGAAGCTCATCCCGATTATGCTGGCCTGCCTGCTTGGCATGGGTCTGCTTTTCTTCTTGATCGGCCTCATTTGGGGCGGCCAGTGGTACATGCTGGCGCTCGGCTTGGCGTTCGGTACCGTGCTGGCGATGTGGATGTTCACCCGCCGCTTGGAGCGCTCGATGTACGACGAGGTCGGTGATACCCCGGGCGTTGCCGGTTGGACGTTGGAGAACCTGCGCAACACCATCGGCATGGTGTGGATCACCAAGACCGGCGTGCAGGCCAACACCCATATGGATACCGTGCACCGCGTGATTGGCCTGCCAGGCGTCATCCTAGTCGGTGAGGGCAACGAGAACCGCCTACGCACCCTGATGAAGAAGGAGTCCCGCCGCGTGGACCGCCTGCTGGCAGGCGTGCCGATCCACGAGGTGTACGTGGGCGAAGGCGAAGGCCAGGTTGCAGTGCGTGACCTGCAGAAGCACTTGATGAAGCTGCCACGCCACTACCGCAAGGATGACGTCTACTCCATGAGCGCGAAGCTCGAGGCCATGGACGCTCGTACGCAGCCTGGCCAGATGCCTGGTCTGCCTGGCGGGCCGCTGCCGAAGCAGGCCCAGAACATGGCGGGTATGAACCGCCGTATGCGCCGAATGCAGCAGCGTCAAGGCAAGTAGGTATGTCTTCCTTCGACATGGGCGTCGAGGCCAGCACCGCGCTGCGCCTCGGCGCTCTTTTGTTGTCCGCGGGCGCTCCCGGCTACCGGGTCACCCGCGCCGTGAAGCGTTGTGCCCGCGCGATGCACTTCGACGACGCCGACGTGGTCGTCGGCTTCGACACGATCACGTGCACTGTCCACCGCGGTGATAATTTCCGCACGCTCGTGGCTGATCTTCCGCTGCCAGGGGTGAACGCGTCGCGCATCGAGGCGCTCGAGAATCTGACCAAGCACGAGATGCACCGCTACACCACCGCGGAAGAAATCAACGCTGCCATCGACGAGATTGAGGCAATCCCTACCCCTCGTTGGGGTCCGCTGACCTCAAGCTGCGCGGCTGGCCTTGCATGTGGCGGCTTCGCGGTGCTGAACCACTTTTCCTACTTCACCGCGTTGCTCGTGATTATTGCGGCTGGTGTGGGCCAGTACGTCCGTCTGCGATTGGGGCGTCGACACCTCCTGCAACTAGGCGTCGTGATGGCAGCGGCCCTGGTGTCAACGTTGCTGTTCCTGGCGCTCGCGTGGGCGCTTCCCCACTCCGACTTTGAGCTCTCCGCGGGCTTCGTCCCCGCTATTTTGTACCTGGTGCCGGGCTTTCCTCTGTTCGTTTCTTTGATGGATCTCTCCCGCTTCGACTTCACCTCGGGGCTGCCGAGGTTGTTCTTCGCGCTCGAGGTGGTCATCACCATGATGCTGACGGTCGCGGTCATCGCGATGGTCACCGATGCGCCCGCCCCCAGTACGGTCAGCGCAACCCCGGATCCTGCGTTTTACGGGGCTGCGGCGCTCGCCAGCTTCGTCTCCGTGGGTGGGTTCGCTATTTTGTTTAATGCCTCACGCAGGATGACACTTTTGGCAGCCACGCTCGGCACCGTCGCCAATGTGTTGCGCCTCATGCTTGTCGACGCCCACGTGGAATACTTCCTCGCCTGCCTGCTGGGGACCCTTGTGATCGGTATTCTTGGTTCCTGGCTGGGCCAACACTTTCGGGTGCCGCGCACCACGGTGACCATCCCCGCAGCCGTGGTCATGATCCCCGGTCCCACCATTTACGCGGCGCTTCACCAGATCACGAACGGCAATATCTCCGCGGCAATCGACTCGACTACCGCCGTCGTGCTCACGGTGTTGTTCCTCTCTGGAGGCCTGACGGTGGCCCGTCTGCTCACTGACAAGAACTGGGCGTTCCAGCGCACCGTGGAATTCCGCCCGTTGGAGGAGCCCTAGCTCCGAATCACGGTCGTGTTGGTCGCACGATCGTGCATGCCGCGGCCGTCGGCGTCGACAAGCGCTGCGGGCAGAATGAACGCAGTGAGCAGCGTGCGCACTGCCGCGCGCCACAGCCCGACGGGCTCTTCTGCGTCGACGCGGGCCACCCCCATCCCGAGGATCGCCATGCCCGGCGTGCGTGCAAATAGCCAACCGCAAATGATGCCCAACACGATCCACAACAGATACGTCAACGTCGACGTGCCACCGAAAACGGTGGTGTTGGCATGAATGATCGCTGCAGCCGCCCAGGCAATTGCCCAGTCGATCGCGACGCCTCCCATGCGTCGCGCCACCGACGCCTGCGCACCTGCGCCCTCCTTCGGCAACCCAAGGAACTGCCCCGGGTAGTCAGGGATCGAGTCATCGCCTTTGAACTGGCCGGGAAGCTCCGGGCCGTCGAGCCATCGTTTTCCTTGGGGTGCAGACATGCGACATAGCCTATCCTCTTTTCCCAAAAAGCTGTTACAGAGCGGGAGCTACACGCTAGAATTGTGCGAAGTTCCCAACGCCGTCCGAAGGAGAAAAGGTCGTGTCTTTCGAAACTATCGAAGACGTAAAGAAGTTCATTCAGGACGAGAACGTGGAGTTTGTCGACGTCCGGTTTACCGACGTCCCCGGCATCGAGCACCACTTCTCTATCCCTGCCTCCATGTTTGACGAAACCGTCATGGAAGAAGGCCTCGCCTTCGACGGCTCATCGATTCGTGGCTTTACCACCATCGAGGAGTCCGACATGACGCTCATGCCGGATCTCGCCACCGCGAAGCTGGACCAGTTCCGCGCAGCGAAGACCCTGAACGTGAAGTTCTTCGTCAACGACCCATTCACCCTCGAAGCGTTCTCCCGCGACCCGCGCAACGTTGCGCGCAAGGCGGAGCAGTACCTGGCTTCCACCGGCATCGCCGATACCTGTAGCTTCGGCGCCGAGGCCGAGTTCTATCTCTTCGACTCCATCCGTTACGAAGTCGAAGGCCACCGCGCGTTCTACGAGATCGACGCCGAAGAAGGCTGGTGGAATCGTGGCAAGGAAACCGACGCAGTCGGCGGCCCGAACCTTGGCTACCACAACCGCGTGAAGGGCGGCTACTTCCCCGTCCCACCACACGACAAGACCGTCGACGTGCGCGACGCCATGGTCAAGAACCTGCGCGAATCCGGCTTCGAAATCGAACGCTTCCACCGCGAGGTAGGCAACGGCGGCCAGCAGGAGATCAACTACCGCTTCAACACCCTCCTGCACGCGGCCGACGACCTGCAGGACTTCAAGTACATCGTCAAGAACACCGCCACCCAGTACGGCAAGACGGCTACCTTTATGCCGAAGCCCCTGGCCGGTGACAACGGTTCCGGCATGCACGCCCACCAGTCCCTCTGGAAGGACGGCAAGCCACTGTTCTACGACGAGAACGGCTACGGCGGGCTCTCCGACATCGCCCGCTGGTACATCGGCGGCATCCTCGAGCACGCCGGCGCTGTCCTTGCGTTTACCAACCCGACGCTGAACTCCTACCACCGCCTCGTTCCAGGTTTCGAGGCCCCAATCAACCTCGTGTACTCCCAGCGCAACCGCTCCGCCGCGATCCGCATCCCGATCACGGGCACCAACCCGAAGGCGAAGCGCATCGAGTTCCGCGCACCGGACCCATCGGGCAACCCGTACCTCGGCTTCGCTGCGATGATGATGGCCGGCCTCGACGGAGTGAAGAACCGCATCGAGCCACACGCCCCAGTGGATAAGGATCTCTACGAGCTGCCACCAGAGGAAGCCAAGGACATTCCGCAAGCGCCGACCTCACTCGAAGCCTCGCTGCAGGCCCTGCAAGACGACTTCGAGTTCCTCACCGAAGGCGACGTCTTCACCGAAGATCTCATCGACACGTACGTGAAGCTCAAGTACGACAGCGAGATCACCCCGGCGCGCCTGCGCCCGACGCCGCTGGAGTTTGAGCTGTATTTTGACTGCTAGATTCTGAGCCCAGGTTCGTCCTGGCCTCTTGCCCACGGTTTCCGTCACGGTTGCCGTGGGTTTTTCTTTGTCTTCTTCCTGTGCAGCGGACTTTTGCACCACATTTCCTCACGCGAAATCGGCGACCTGCGCATTTGCCGACGTCCCCTTCCCAAACCCAGGAATCTGGTGCGGGCCGCTTCGTGCCAGTGCCAAAAGACACAACACATAACATCTAGCCCTTTTGTGACCTGCGGGAACGTGGAGGTCGAAGTTCAAACTTGCGTCCCTTGTCACTGCATCTCAGGCCAGGACACCAAATTTCCCATTTCTCCCAGAAAAACTTGAGTATTTCCCCAGGTGGCCGAAGTCCGCGGACGGATTGTGGTGCACAGCTCACTCGCAAGAACCAGCGACATCCCCGCTATACATAACTCCACACAAATTACACATCTCCACACAAACCACACATCTCCACACAAGAGCGCTAATGTGTAACTATGACGACCACGCAAAACCCTTTCCGTGCTTCGCGTGGGACGAGCCCGCCACTCCTAGTCGGCCGCGACGAAGTAATCGATGACTTCAGACTCGGGCTTGAAGAAGGACCAGGTGCACACGAACGCATCTCACTCCTCGTTGGCGCACGAGGTATTGGAAAAACAGCCCTACTCAACGAGTTAGAAGACACCGCAATAAACGCTGGGTGGCTAACGTTTTCCGAAACGGCGACTGAGGGGTTCGTCGATAAGTTGAGAGACCAGCTTACAGAGTTTCTCGAGAGCGATGCGCCGACCCGAACCTCTTTTCAAGTTGGTCCGAGCGCTTTGCGCCTCAAGCATGAGTTCGAACGGCCTGCCCAAAGGCCACGTTCACTCCGTACTCTACTCACGGAGGTCCTTGACACGCTCGCGAACCACAACAGGTTTAACCGTTCTGCCAATGGTGTCTTAATTACGGTCGATGAGCTTCATTTCGTACATCATGATGAAATTGTTGAGTTCGCGACGGCTATTCAACACCTCGTTCGAGAAAACAGGGAAATCGCCGTGGTAATGGCCGGTATTCCAAGTTCGGTGAGACCTCTGCTTGCCAGTGACGAAGGGCGCAATCCAATCACTTTCTTAAGGCGTGCAAACCGCGTGGATCTCGGCCGACTCAGAGGTACAGAGGTCCGTGAGGGGCTCACAGTTCCCGTCCAACAGGCCGGACGCTCGTGGGACGAGGGAGCCCTCGCGACTGCTGTACAAGCTACTGGAGGCTATCCGTTCATGATCCAGTTGATTGGCAACTTCGCTTGGCGCTTTGAATCCTCTGACACAATTCAATTGGAGGCTACGGAGAAGGCGATTACTCGTGCACGGAAGAAACTCGGGCAACTTGTTCATGAACCAGCGCTCAACGATCTTTCTGCGGAGGATCGTAGGTTCCTTGCTGCAATGTCGCTCGATGATGGTGCCTCGAAAATCAGCGATGTCGCCAGCCGTCTCGAAGTGAGCGAACAACAAGCGTACAACTATCGACGCCGCCTTAGCGAAGCCGACTTAATCACTTACGACCGCGGCACCGCAGACTTCGCTCTCCCCTATCTGCGCGAGTACCTTCGCACCCATGTGGTCGCAGATATTCTTCGTCTGCCCGAGTTCGATGCCTAATTACCGGGATCGCTTTGATTTCTTAGAACGAAGGCTTGTTATGTGAAGCTGTGTTCTCCGGCGCTCGGATACCCCCCGAAATGCCTAAAACTCACGAGCTAATCACATTAGGATTACGTGCACGAATCCAACCTACGTTGTACTGCAAGTGGTGCTCAAAGAAAAGCTCATGGGCACTGCCTCCAGAAGTCCTTCCGAACTCGAAGACGTCATCAACACCCAGTGCGCGAAAGGCTATCGCCTGCACACCATCACCACCACCTCATCTGGCAGTAAAGGACTGCTCGGAGGCGACCGCGTGCAGGCAACCCTGGTATTTGAAAGCCTGTAGGTAAGCACGCGTCGGGTACTCCCGTGACGCAGCGGTCTCTTGGATTGGGATTGTGTAGCAGGCTGCCTGCCTGACCCTGCTTGGGTGGTTGCTGGGCGGACTTGTGTCGTGCACGGCACTGCTATCGCCTATGTTGGGTCTGGTGGCGCTGAAAACACTTGACGAATTTCTAGCAACCGTTCCCGAAGGTGACAAGCGCGCCCGGATGACCGACGTCATCGACTGGGTGCACAGCAACTACCCGGATCTTGAGCTACAGATCAAATGGAGCCAGCCGATGTTTACGCTCGGCGGCACGTATATCGTTGGGTTTTCGGTGGCGTCGAAACACATGGCCATCGCACCTGAGCAAGCAACGATCACGCATTTCCAGCCAGAGCTCGAAGCCCTGGGCGCAGACTTCACGAAGAATATCATCCGCCAGCCTTGGGGCTCCCCTTTCAACTTCGAGCTGCTCGGCGAGCTCATTGACTACCAGATTGCCACCAAGCGTGGCATGACCAGCTTCTGGAGGTAGCACTTTCCGCTGGTCGTTCTCGCTCCGGCAAGCACTTCAATCGAATCTCCTTTCTAATGTTGGTTGGTTACGTACGCCAACGCCTCTTTTATGTCGGACCCCGTCTCTAAGATCGGGCCTAGTAGATGATCCAGCAGTATGGAGAATTGCACATGACCCGAGCTCAGTCGCTGGCCGATGTTTTTACCCTCTCACGTCTCGCCAAGCAGTCCCCTGCCTGGACGCTGCTGCGCGCGCATAATGCTCCGACTATCCTCACGGTGCTCAGCGCAGTGTTTAAGGGTGAGGATAAACCCATTGCCGGCCAGGACTTCATCTCCGCTGTCGAGCCCCTGCTTGCTGACATCCGAGAGCAAACAGACGAGGAACTACCCAAGGCTGCAACCGCGTACGTGAATGATTGGGTGAAGGCCGGGTACCTGGTTCGTCGCAGTCCGAAAGAGCTGCACGATGAAACATATGAGCTTTCCCCGGATGCGCACTCGGCGCTGGACTATGCGATGCATCTGATTAACCCCCAGCACACGGTCACGAAGTCCCGCCTGGGCACGTTGATGGCGTCACTGTATTCGCTAGCTGCAGAGACTGACCCGGACGAGGCCACTGCGATCGCACGATTGGAAGCCCAGCGTGATAGCTTGCAGCGTCAGATCGACGCGATTAGTCAGCACGGAGTCAACGTTCTCGCCGATGCCGAAGCTGTGGAACGAGCACGCGAGATTCTCAATCTAGTCAGTGACTTGCCTGCCGATTTTGCACGTGTACAGGCTGAGGTGGAGAAAGTAAACGTAGAGCTGCGTCAATCCATCGTGGAGAATGAGCGCAGCGCCGCAGACGTGTTGGACAACGTGTTCCGGGGCGTAGACCTCATCAACGAGTCAGATGCAGGCAAGGCATTCGGCGGATTCTATGACTTGTTCTTGGATCCGGAGCAATCCCATCGTTTCGACGCCACACTGGAAGCGGTCATGTCGCGCGATTTCGTGACCAAGCTGACTCCCGAGGAGCGCCTCCAGCTGCACCTGCTCATGAGCACGCTCGACGCCTCCTCCGGGCAAGTGCATGATTCCATGACCAGCCTATCGAGGTCACTGCGGCGCTTCGTACAGTCGAGGGAAGCCGAGTCCCAACAAGCACTCACGAAAGCAATTAATGACGCCAACGCATGTGCTCTACAAGTTGCGCGCGCCGACGCAGCCCCCGGGCAACACGTCTACCTTGAGCTGGAGCTGAGCACACACCAGGCAAAGTCCGTCTCTAGTTGGAAGTTGTGGGACCCGCTGGATTACCGAATCGAGACCGCGGTAGAAGAGGCTGAGATCGGGGAGATAGACCTCGAGGAGCTGCGCCGACAGATCAGAGAATCGGAGATTGACTGGCAGGAGCTCACCGATGCCATTAACGCGTCCGTTCACCGCCGTGGTGTAGCCACGTTGAGCGAGGTCCTGCAGGATCACCCTGCCACACAAGGAGTCGCCAGCGTAGTAGGCGTCATTGTGTTGGCAGAAAAACATGGTCGGCGGACTGAAGGCAGTGAACTCCTGAGGTGGACGTCGATTAGTGGACACCCTTGGCAAGCCCGCTTCCCTACTCATGTCTTTGACCAGTCTCTCGAAGGAACCAACTAAGAGGAAACCACCATGCATGACAATGAATCCACCACTCTGTACGAGGGCGACACCGGAACGCTCACTTCCGGCCAGCGCAGGGCCCTCGCGGAGCTCATCCGCGGCCCGTATGTGTCGATGCTGACCTCACCGGAGATTTTTAGCATCGTCTCCTCCTCGCGGGAAGTGCTAGCGCAACAGCTCGACAACTTGTTCTTGACCTTGATTATCGACGACAATGCCGGCGTTGCCTATACGAAGACGTGGGAAGCTGATCACCCTGATAAACGTGCGATGCTGCGCACACTGCCGCTGAAGTTTGTCGACACTGTCGTACTGCTGCATCTGCGCAAAGCACTGATCCACACCAACCCCAATGAACGCACCATCGTAGATGAAAACGAAGTCTTCGAAGCCACGCTTCCGTATCAAGCTGCAGAGGGCACTGACCACACGAAACAGCGCAAACGGTTCGATGCTGCATGGAATAAGTTCAAGAAGAACTCCATCGTGGTGAAGACCCCGACGACTGGCCGCTACGAAGTTTCACCGGTGCTGCGAATCCTCTTTTCTGCCGAAGAAATTGCTGCAGTTACCGCAAGCTACCAACAGGTTCTGGAGGACAACGCATGACTGATCTGATCGCAGGCCAATTCCGGTTATCACGCATCCAGGTGTACAACTGGGGAACGTTTAACAACCTGCACACAGTAGACGTTGCACGCAAGGGATTCCTCATCACAGGTGCGTCCGGTTCGGGTAAATCGACACTCATCGATGCTGTATCGACGATCTTGGTCCCTCCAATAAAGCGGAAATTCAACGCGGCTGCTTCCGACACTGCGAAAGCTTCAGGCCGCGACCTCATTACTTATTGCCGTGGTGCGTGGCGTCGGGAACACTCCGTAGAGGTCGACGAGCTCACCCGTTCATTCCTACGAACAGGCGCTACGTGGTCAGGCGTGAATCTCACCTATTCAGACGGCGCTGGTCGAGAAGTCAGTGCGGTCTACCTGATGTATCTGAGTGCCAACGCCCATGTTGCTGCCGACGTGAAGAACTTATTCTTGGCGCTGCCAGGGCAAGTGAACCTAGCGGACTTCGAACCCATTGCTGTACAGGAGGCCGATATCGGCCTGGCCAAGCGCACCTACAAAGATGCCTTCGCAATCAACCGAAGCCATCGTCCGTTTATCGCCGCACTGAGAAAACAGCTGGGGATTCCTGACGATGGTGCTTTGGCATTGCTGCACCGCACCCAGTCCGCAAAGACTCTCGGGGACTTGAACCACCTGATGCGCACCTTCATGCTGCCCGAACCGGAAACCTTTGCCGTCGCGGAAACCGCAGCGACTATGTTCACCGAGCTCAAGTCCGCGCACTCGACAGTACTTACTGCCCGTGATCAGATTGCGCACTTGGTTCCCATGCGCGAATCCATCAATGAAGCGACTCAGCTTCTCGGCCAGCTCGATGAGGCCGACGCAGATAAAGCTGGGCTCGAGCGGTTCATCGCTGAGAAACGAGCGAGCTTCGCCCAAGAAGACGTCGAGCAGCTGAACGCACAAAAAGATGCGGTGGAGGACGAGCGGACCCAAGTGGAAGCAATCCTCGATAGCCTCAATACCGAGAAGGATTCGCTTCACGCCCAGATCCATGGCACTGGTGACACAGGCATTCAAGCAGCACAAAATCAACGAGACAATGCCAAACTTCGCCTGCAGGCTGTGCAACAGCAGGCCGGAGTCTACGAAGGCCTGCTTGATCGCTTAGGCGACGGCACCGGAATCCCGACGACGAGCGAACAATTTTCACTCGTCCGGGATTCGCTACGCCGCGAGGCCGGAGACATTCGCGACGAGGTAGCTACCCAAGAACAACGCCGTGAGGTGATCTACCCGCAGATTGATGAAACTGACAAAGCCATCGCGCGGGCAAGTGATGAGCTTCAAATTATCCGCAAGTATCGCTCTTCCATGGATGCGCGCCTGCTCCGCGCCCGCCAGCGAATTGCAGATATCACTGGCATCGCGCTCAAAGAGCTCCCGTTCGTGGCCGATGAAATCTATATGCACCCAGATCACCTTGAGTGGCAACCGGCTGCTGAACGCATAGTGGGCGGGTTCGCCAGGACGTTGATCGTCCCAGAAGAGCATTATCAAGCTGTGAGTAAGGCTGTGGATTCCACACACCTCGATGCCCGGCTTGATTACGTGCGGGTAACCTCATCGATGGAGCACTCGACGCCACGCCCGTTTGTACAAGGTTCTCTTGGCACAAAACTGTTCGTGCGCAGCGGCCGCTTTCATGACTGGCTACAATCCCAGCTCTCGGATCGATTCGACCATGCCTGTGTACAAACGCTTGACGAGTTCCGGTCAGCTTCCAAAGCCGTAACACTCAATGGTCAGGTCAAGAATAAAACTCGGCATACAAAAGACGACCGTCGGCGCATTGACGATCGTTCTCGCTGGGTGTTGTCTGGCAACGTCGACGATAAGATCGACGAGCTCACCAATATCATCGTGCGAAAGAAATCCGAGCTCCAGCAGCTCAAGGAACAGCGCACCCGGTTTGAGGCACACGTTAAGCGCCTGGAGCGCCGCGTGGGCATCTGCGAACGCCTGCTAGAGACCGAGGATTTCTCTGCTATCGACGTCCCCTCTGCTGAAAACAGCCTCAACGTCGCGCAAGCAGCGCTCGACCGCCTCGTTGATGGGAACCAGGAACTGGCCCAACTGCGCAAAGAACTCGAGGTTATTGCGCAACGGATCAACGACTGTTCTTCGCGCGTGACGGACCTCAACCAGCGAATTGGCGGCCTTAGCAGCCAGCTTCAGCGAGCCGAACAAGAGTATGCCCAGGCACAGCACGTCTTGGACGAAACCGAGCCGCTGGACTCGAGTGTTATCCAACGGCTCGCAGCACGCCTTGATCGCCACACTCGACGCGCCCAACGCTCAAACATCGATGAGCTTCAACGAACCTTGCAGGAAGAACTGAATAAACAAATCTCTGGTCTGCAATCAACAATCGTTCGCCTGGAAAACACCGTTCGCACTGCGATGGAGAAATACGTGGATAGGTGGCCGGAGCGTCGCGGGGATCTCCACCCTGACCTGCAATGGCGTGGGGACTTTCTCGCCGAGCTGGACCGCCTGGAAGACGATGACCTCCCCCGCTTTGAAGCTGACTTCCGGGAGCTGCTGCGTGAACAAACCGACCGTCACTTGGGTCGACTGCGGCGTTTACTCTCAGAAGCCACCGCGAAAACCCGCAGCTCCATCGTGCCTGTCAACGAATCCTTGTCCGAAGTCAGCTTCTACGGCCCAAACTTCCTCCAGATCGAGGTCAAAGAGTCCCAGCCCGCTGAGGCTCGCCAGTTCATCGCAAAACTCAACGACGCGCTGGAAGGGTCCCTGCACGACGACGACCAGGCAGCTAGCGAAGCTCGTTTTTCCAAACTCAAGGCAGTCATCGATGACATCACCGTGAACGACACAACGACTGTCCGGCAGCGCATCCAGCGTCTAGATACCCGCGAACACGTGAAATTTCTTGGAGTGGAAATCACTCCGGACGGTGAGCGAGGCGCCGTCTACGACTCCGCGGAAGGGCTTTCAGGCGGGCAAGCACAAAAGCTATCCTCGTTCTGCCTGGCTGCTGCGCTGCGCTACCGCCTGACTGGAATTGGAACAACCACCGCGCAGGCAAAGCGTGCCACGGTGGTGCATGACGGGGCGACCTATCCCAAGTTCGGCTCAGTCATTTTGGACGAGGCTTTCGACCGTGCCGACGCGGAGTTCACTCGTGCCGCGATGGAAGCTTTCCATCGATTCGGCTTCCACATGATTTTGGCCACCCCGCTCAAGCTCCTCCAAACCGTGGAAGACTACATCGGCGGCATCCTTAAGGTCGACTGCCCGGACCGTAAGCATTCCCGCACCGCGCAGTTGAAGTTCGAGGAAGTCGCGGCATCACTCTCCCCTGCTGCAGAAGAGGACGAACAGTGAAGTATCCGCCTGACGTACACAAGCGAGCTTTGACATTTTATAGGCGCAACCACCGCAGCTGGTTAGCCGGTGAATTCAGCCCACTACGCATCAGCTTGAGCCCACCCACTGCTGCAGAAGTTTCCAAAAACGACGGCTCCCGAGTACGCGAGTGGCTTTCTACCTGGGAACGGCATTGGTTAGACCCTGAGACCACAGTCAAACGCCTGGACGTCTACGGCACCCACACGGTCCCGTCGGCAGTAGTCCTGTCTTCCCCTGTGGTGGCCGCTCGCGCTGCAGGCAAGCTGAAGGAATGGCAACGAATAAATGCCTTGGTGGACCGCTTTGAGACGACACTTGGCACGCACGTACGGGCCCCGCTGGCGCTACGACTAAAAGCGTGGAAGGAGTTCGACGACACAACAGCGACGCAGTTCATCGACACGGTCACCTGGATCAATGCAAACGACACCTCACGCTTCTACGAGCGGGAGCTTCCGATTCGCGGTATCGATAGTAAATGGATAGCCCAGTACCGCTCCCTCATCGAGTCGCTCACAGGACCGCTGAAATTCAAACAGGCCCCTGCCATGATGGACATGCGCAGCCTCGACCCATCTTGCGATCTCTTCGGGCTCCATCGAGTCTGCTGTGAGCTCGATGAGGTCCGTCACCACCAGTTACCAGGGTCACGAGCCATCATCGTAGAGAACTACCAGACCTATATAGCTCTGCCGGAAATGCCGGACACCATTGCGATCTATGGGCAGGGAATGAACGCGATTTCGCTTTCCCGCGACGCCACCTGGCTTCACGACAGGGAGGTCTTGTACTGGGGAGATTTAGACTCCAACGGTTTCTACATTCTCGACCATGTACGAATGAACCTCCCCCGCACACGGTCAGTACTCATGGACCTCGCAACCGCCCGCGCGCATGCCGCGTACGGCGTAGAAGAGACTACTTCCAAACGCTTCGAACCCATCACGCTCAGCGACGATGAGCAAGCCACGCTTGAATTCCTTCATACCCATGCGGACAACACGTGGTTGCGAATCGAACAAGAAAGGATTGGTTTTGACTGGGCTCAGCGCGCGTTGCAACAGATGTAGGCCGATTCCACCGACGACACCACTACCACCACGACCAGCGATAACAGTCAACATGTTAGGGATTTGGTAAGTCGCACTTTAGGGATTTGGTAGATTGCACTTTAGGGATTTGGTAAGTCGCACTTTAGGGATTTGGTGAAATAGTGTTCATTCCGAGGGAATTGGGACAGCATCTTGAGCAACTGGCTTCGTGGTTTCCGATCGTGAGCGTGACCGGACCACGGCAAAGCGGAAAATCGACGTTGATTCGTGAACAGTTCCCTGATTTCACCTATCTCAATCTCGAAGACCCAACGCTACGCGCGTTAGCCACCGAGGATCCCACGGGCTTTATCCATGATCGTGGCTCTGCCCTCATCATCGACGAGGCCCAGTATGCGCCCGAGCTTTTCTCGGCCCTGCAGGTTATTTCAGACGAACAGGGCACACCGGGACAATACGTGCTTTCCGGCTCGCAGAACTTCCTCCTCATGGAGAAGATCTCGCAAAGTCTAGCCGGAAGAGTCGGCATCACCCACCTGCTTCCACTCTCTTTCCGGGAGGCACTCACCGCACGACCCGACACGAGCGCTGAAGATTTCATGGTTCACGGTGGGTATCCGCGCCTTTATCAAGTAGATATGCCACCAGAGATCTACTACCAGAACTACCTCCGCACATACGTCGAACGAGACGTCACACAGTTACTCAATGTTCAGAACACGGACGCCTTCCAAATGATGATGAAACTGATGGCCCTTAATGCCGGCAACCTCATCAACTACACTGGACTGGCTCGCGAACTCGGCGTCGCGTTTGCGACCGTGAAGAACTGGGTAAGCATCCTGGAATCCAGCTTCATCGTGTTCACACTGCGTCCTTTTCACACCAATTCCCGCAAGACGCTGACGAAGACCCCTAAGTTGTACTTTTACGACACTGGACTGCTCTGCCACCTCCTGGGTATCCGCACAAAAGTAGACCTCGTGAACTCCCCGGCTTTCGGCGCGGTGATGGAGAACCTCATCGTGGCAGAAACAGCCAAGTGCTACCACCACCAAGGGATAGCCCCTGACCTGTATTTCTATCGCGATGACAGCAAGATTGAAGTGGATCTCCTCGACATGGCGCACGAGCCACGCGCTGTTGAAATAAAATCCTCCGCAACGTTTCGCTCGCGCCACGGGAGAAACCTCGCCACGGTTGGCAGCCAGTTGGACATTGACCCGACGCAGCGCTGGGTGGTCTACCGTGGCGAGCACGGCCAACAATTGGAAGAGTTCAAGGTGGTGCCCGTTGTCGAGTACCTGCGTCAGGATTTCGCGAGTCCTTCAAACCGGGTACTCTGACACGCGTACTAACTCTGGATGGTGGTGTAAGCAATGCGCAAAGTCGTATCCACGCTCGTTGCGGTGGCGGTACTGTTCACAGCACCGCACGCGGCCGCGAACCCGCTCGCGGGCAGCTCACAGGCGTTCTCGCAGTCCAGTTCCCAGGCTGGTGAGGAGCTCCGCACGGCTATCTACCGGGCACTGCCTCCGCAGGCGCGCAGCCATCCGTGGGCGCAGCAGCTTGCTCCGGCACCTGCGCCTAGCGCGCCGACGCCTGCACAGGATCAACCTGCGGACTGTTCCAACTGTGTGGCCGTCACGTTCGACGACGGTCCGGCTGCCTCCACGAATCAGGTGTTGGATATCCTGGCGCGCAAGCACGCCACGGCGTCGTTTTTCGTGTTGACGCCGAAGGTGCGCGCAAACCCGGGCGCCGTGCAGCGGATGCGGGCAGCAGGCCACACAGTGGGCAGTCATACTGTCACGCACCGCGACTTGACGAAGCTTTCGCAGCCGGAGGTGCGTCGTGAAGTGGAGGAGGGCTCCCGCGCGATTGCTGATGCCACTGGTGCTTCCCCGCGGTTTGTCCGCCCACCGTATGGGGCGCTCAACGCGACCGTGTCCGAGGCGGCGCGGGTGCAGGGGCAGGCGGTGGTCTTGTGGGACGTCGATACGCTGGATTGGAAGCACCGCGACCCGGCGCGGACGTGCAAGACTGCGGTTGACCAGGCGCGGTCCGGGTCGATCGTGTTGATGCACGACATCCACCCGACGACGGCCCAAGCCGTGGAGTGCGTGATCGACGGGCTGCGGGCGAAGGGGCTGCGGCCGGCGAGCTTGGATCAGATGGTGCCGCATCCGGTGCCCGGCAAGACGTACACCACAAGGAACAGTTAGCTCGCCTGCATCCGGGCGACCATGTCGTGGGCGATCCACGACTCTACTGACTCACCGTCGATGGTCCAGGCCGGGTGGTCGCCGCCTTCGAAGTAGGCCAGGTGGTGGGGCATCATGTTCATCACGTGCGGGATGAGGTCGATCAGTGGCATCGGGATCTGAGGAACGCCTAGCCCGGCGGTCATCGGCAGCAGTTCCTGCGCGGCCACGTGGAGCAGCACTCCCAACCCCGTGATGTCCTCACCCAAAAACGGCGGTGTCTCCCCCGCATATTCCTGTACTACATGAGACACGGCAGCCAGTTCCCACGCCAGTGCAAGCAGCGTAGCGATGGGGTTGTGCCCAAAGTCCTTGAAGCCACGCCCGGCAAGTTTGTGCAGCGGGGCTGCGGCGGGCTGGGCGAGGCGCACGCCGACGCGCTGCGCCAACCCGTCGTGCTGCGTGGCGCAGGCGAGGTCGTTGCTGTGGCAAAACGTGAGTACCTCAGCCTCAGCGTCGTGGAAGCTGGTGCGGCGTGGCCCGGTGAGACCCGAGACGTCGCTAGCAAGGCGTACGCCGTCGAGCGGGATGAGGATTTCGCCGTTCTCGCCGCGGACGCCACGCGCGCCGGTGACTGTTTCCGCCGTGTGGTAGGTGGTGCGGCTGCGCCCCGGATCCGCGATAAGGTAGGCCGCGACAAGGCTCGGGTCGGGGGACTCCGCCACGAGGTCCCCGAGCAGGCCAGCCCCTTGCGAAAACCCGAGGAACAACACCTTCGTGTCCGGGCATGCGTCGTGGAGCGTGGCGAGGTGCGTGCGCACCGCACGCTTGCCCGTATCTAGCGACGCCCCGTACGGCAGGGCCATGTTCGTCCTGGTCTCCCCCAGCGTGCCGAGCACGCCAACCGAGGCCGTGTACGGCACCTGCCAGGCAGACACGCTCTCGCCAGCCGCTTCGACGTCAGCGATCAGGGTCGAGCCAGGTCGCAGTCCGCGCACGTGCAGCGGGTCGTCGCCCTGGTTGGAGTCGCCGGTGCCGGCGGCAATCACAATCTCGAAATCGGTGCAGCGCTGCGGTGGGGCCGCGATGTTGCGCTCGTACGCCTCGAGCGGGGCCTCGGGCAAAGGCTCGCTATCGCCTTTCCCCAGCAACTGCGCCTGAGCTGGCGGTGCCACAGACGGGACCACAACGCACGCAGCGCACACCACGGCTGCCAACGCAGCGCGCACAGCGTTCATGCGACGTCCCTCCATGCGTTGAGGTCCACCGTGAATCCCCCGATGGTGCCGCGGGAAGTGTACTGCCACACCTCGGGGGTGCCCATGCCGAGCGGGGCTGGCCAGGCGTCGGCACCTGGAAATGCTGGCTCGTCGGAACCCCAGTCTGCGAGCCAGAGCGCACCGAACTGGGTGGGCCGGGCCAAGCGCATGTATCGGCGCCAGTACCAGGCATTCGTATAGACGCCAGCAACGCGCACCCCACGCCCCTGGAAGGTGTCGTAGGCGGAGCGGACGTCGGAAAGCGCGAGCCCGGCAGGGCTTTCCACGTCGAGCCACATCGGGCAATTCATGGCGCCGGGGGCGCGCTGGAGTACCTCGACGCTGGCCTCCACCTGCTCGGCCACGCTGGTTCCCTCGGAAGGGCTGCGCAGGAAGTGGTAGGTGGACACGTTGAGGTCGGCGGAGTGGGCGTCGACAAACAGGGTGGGGAACGCGTGGTCCTGGTAGGTGCCGTCGGTGGTGCGGATGATGGCGAAGTCGAGTGGGCAGGCGGTGAAGTCAAAGCCTGCCTGGTGCTCGGATACGTCGACGCCGAACCGCATTAGTTGCGCTTGCTAAAGCCCATGCGTGGCTGGAAGCCCTCGGGGCGCTTGCGCTGGGCGGCGGCGTCGCCGATGACGAGGCGCCACTTCGCGTCCGTGACCGGCATGTGGGATAGCGGGAACCAGCCGACGTCGATGGATTCGTCGTCACCGACGACGGGCTCCTGGGAGGGGTCGACGGCTTCGAGGCGGAGCTGCGTCGACATGTAGCTTGCGATGTCCCCATTGTCGTGGGTGACGGGGCCGATGGCGCCGACGCCGAGGATCGCAGCCGGAGTGGCCTTGATGCCGGTCTCTTCGAGCACCTCGCGCACCGCGGCGTCGTGGGCGTCCTCGCCTGGGTCGGCGATGCCGGTCACGGGCGTCCACTTCTCGTTGTCCGCGCGGCGGACGAGGAGCACTTCGGGGACTGCCCACGGGGTGTCCGCGGTGGAGTCCCGCAGCACGACGGCGCATACGGAGGGAACCCACATTGGGTCGGTTCCGATCTTTGTTCGGGTCTGCACGATGAACTCGGGTATAGGCATGGGTTCAAGTGTACTTCGGTTACTATTTACGGCATGTTGCACACCACCACTGATGACTCCGCACAGTCTGTCGCTTTGCTTCGCCGGGTGCCAACTGCACTGTTTGTGGCGGTGTACGGAGCGCTCGTGGTGGTGCTGGCCTCTCTGGCAGTCGCGTTGTACGCCTACCAGCACAACGCTCCGCAGGAGACTCGGCTGCAGCGCGAACTAGTGTTTCAGCCCGAGGCACCGCAGGCCGACATCGCGTCGATAGAAGCGAGCATCCGGCCGTACCTGATCGCGGATGCAGAGGTGCGCGAGGCGCATCGCGGCGCAGCGCTGCGCGGCGACATCACGGATACCGCGGTGCAAGACGTGGACTCGTTCGCGGGGCACCTCTCACGCCTGCTGCAGCAGAACTGCATCCCCGGCGTCGAGCTGCGCACGGGCAGCAACCTCAACGTGAGTTTTTGGGACTACTGCCACGAAGCGCCCGCACCAGAATCGATTGCGCAGCAAATGCGCCTCGCGCTGAGTTACGACGCCGACTTCGTCGGGTTCCTGCACTACCCGTTCGGACAGAAAGTCAAGGTAACGTGGATGAACGTGGCCGACGAGGCTGATCGCGACAGCCTCATCGCAATGTGGGAGGAAGTCGGCCTGCCCGACGGCTTCGTCGAGGTGATTTACCAGGCCTACGGAGCTGGCGAAGTGACCACTCTCGAGATTGATGACAAGGGCAAGCACGACTTGCAGACGAACCCGACGCCCGATACGCAGTAGCTCACCACTGCTGTTCGACCCACTGGGCGTCCGGCACGACGCGCTCGATGACGCTCAGAATTTGATCAACGTTGGAGTAGGACATCATGATCGGGTCCTCCATGCCTTCCCAGCACTCCTCTCCTGAACGGTCGGCTTCCGTCCCGGAGACCACGCCGATGATGGCGGCGCGCCCATTCACGTCTGCGAAGACGGGGCCGCCCGAGTCGCCGGAGGAGGCGCAGACGCCTGCGATGTCGCCGCGGGACTCACGTTGTTCTTCGTCGTCGTGGGCGGTCACGATCTGGACGCGGCTCGCGGCCTCGAAGTGGCCGCAGGTGTAGCCGGTCGTCCCGCCCGTTTTGCAGACACGGTCGACTGGGCCGATCTCGGCACCGACGCCTGTCGGGATCGGGTCGCCGACGAGTGGCACGGCGCGGTCCGTGTCGTAGATCTCGATAATGCCGACGTCGATGCGCTCCGCCTCTGGGTCCTCTACATCAGGGGTGTAAAGCCCGGAGTAGATAAACCTACCGACTTCCTGCGAGTAGTCGTTCGTGTCCGAGGCCCCTTTCGGCCACACCAGGTTGCCTTCACGCCCGCAGTGCCCGGCGGTGACGGCGTAGGAGCGGCCGTCGGCACCCGAGAACGTGAACGCGACGGTGCAGGACTGCGCGGTGAAGCGCTCCCCCGGCTCCGGGTAGTGGTCCGTGGACTGGATCAGGGAGCCCGGCGCCCACGGTGCGAACTCGGGCACCAGGATCCGGTTGCCCGTTGCCGCGGCAGGCGGTTGCTCCCCGGGTCGCTGGACGGCTTCCTGGGCTTGGCGCTCCTCGGCGGTGCGCGTGTCTATTTCAGAGGTGTGCAGGCCCAGCCACACCACCATCCCGACCAAGCACAGCGCGGTGACGATGACGGTAAACCACGCGGCACCACCTAGCCCGCGACGAGGCGCCGGCTGCCCTACTGGGGCGACCGGCTCCGGGAACGTCCACTGTTGCCCGTTTTCGGGCTGGTATTTTTTGGCGAGGTCGCCGCTACTGCTCATCGCCCGCTTCATCGTCAGCGAAGGCGGGGTCGCCCTTGGCAGCTTCTTCCTTCTGAATCTTCATGTCTCGGATGAACTTCTCGGGGTCGAACTCGGTGAAGTACTCCGGGCCTGCGAACTGTTCCTGTGCCATGTGCTACTTCCCTTCGATGGAGTCTTGGATAAAGGCTTTCACGGCGTCGGCGTCATTCGGCAATTCGGTGACGTGCCGTGGTTGGTCCATGATGCCACGGAAGCGCTCAGGCACCTCCGGCTGGGTGCCGGTGGCCTCGACGATGGTCTCGGCGAACTTCACCGGCAGCGCGGTCTCCAGCACGACGACAGGAGTGTTGACGTCACCGCTGACAGCACGAGCGGCGTGGACACCGTCGGCGGTGTGCGGGTCAATCAGCACGCCGGAGCGCTCCTGGACCTCGCGAATGGTCGCCACGCGGTCAGCGTGGGTGGACGAGGAGGAACAGAAGCCGAACGCGTCGCGGATGCGGGCCAGGACGTCTGCGCCGCCGAAGTCCTCGGCGTCGAAGCCGCCGTTGTTCACCTTGGTGCCGAAGAGCTCGCCGGTCAGCGCGGCGTCTCGCCCGACGGCGTCGAACATCATGCGCTCGAAGTTCGACGCCTTCGAGATATCCATGGACGGCGAGGACGTCGCCTGGGTCTCTGCCGCGCTGCGCGGGCGGTACTGGCCGGTGCGGAAGAACTCGTCGAGGACGTCGTTCTCGTTGGTAGCCACGATCAGGCGGTCAACGGGCAGGCCCATCCGCTTGGTGATGTAGCCCGCGCACACGTCGCCGAAGTTGCCGGTTGGCACCGAGAAGCTCACCTTCTGCGAGTTGTTCTCGGTCACGCGCAGGTAGGTGAAGATGTAGTAGACCGTCTGGGCCAACAGGCGTGCCCAGTTAATGGAGTTGACGGCGCCGATGGCGTACTTCGCCTTAAAGTCGGCGTCGCCGTTGACGGCCTTGACCACATCCTGGCAGTCGTCGAAGACGCCGTCGAGGGCGATGTTGAAGATGTTCGGATCGTCCAGGCCAAACATCTGGGCCTGCTGGAATGGCGTCATCCTGCCAGCTGGGGTGAGCATAAACACGCGGATGTTATCGCGGCCGCGCATCGCGTACTCGGCAGAGGAACCGGTATCGCCGCTGGTAGCGCCCAGGATGTTCAGGTGGCGGCCGCGGCGGCCAAGCTCGTACTCGAAGAGCTCGCCGAGCAGCTGCATCGCCATATCCTTAAACGCCGCGGTTGGCCCCTCGGAGAGGTGTGCCAGCCACAGGTCGTCCTCGAGTTTGGTTACGGGGACGATGGCGGCGTCGTTAAATACGGGGGTGCGGTAGGCGCGGGCGGTGATCGCTTCGATGTCGGCGTGCGGGATGTCGTCGATAAAGAGCTTGAGCACCTCGGCGGCGAGTGCCGCGTACCCGCGCTCGGCGAGCAGCGTGCGCCAGCTGTCGAGCTGCTCGGGAGTCAGCTGCGGGTACTCCACGGGAAGGAACAAGCCGCCATCCGGGCTTAAGCCCGTGAGCAGGATGTCGGTGAACTTGTAGGTTGTGCCTGCGGTATCGCGCGTTGAAATGTAATCCACGGTTGCACAGTCTACGTGACGCACCGGACCCGCATGCCGGATTGCCTAACCGAGGGAGTACCTTGTACCGCATGCCCCATTCCAACTCCCCTGTCTCCCAGACCAACGATCCACAGCAGCGCGTCACCCGGCGCGCCCTTTTTGTGTGGTTCGGCGCAGTCGCGGTGTACGTAGTCGCCATCTTGGGCCGCACGTCCTTCGGCGTCGCGGGAGTTGAGGCGATCGACCGCTTTGGTATCGACGCCTCTCGCATCGCCGTGTTCACCGCAGTACAGGTTGGCGTGTACTCGTTGGCGCAGATCCCGACCGGGGTGCTCATCGATAGGCAGGGTCCGCGCTTCATGCTGATCGTCGGCGCGCTCGTGATGGCGGTGGGCCAGATCCTGCTCGGGTTTACGTCCTCCTACCCTGTCGCGCTTGCGGCGCGCGTACTGATCGGCGCGGGCGACGCCACGGCGTTCCTGGCAGTGATGCGTATCCTGCCGAGCTGGTTCCCGCCCCGCAAGACGCCGCTGTTTACGCAGCTGTCTACTGCGATTGGGCAGATGGGTCAGTTCCTGTCCGCGGTGCCGTTCTTGGCGCTGCTGCACGCGAAGGGCTGGCAGGTCGCGTTCGTCTCGCTCGGTGCGGTCGGGGTGCTCGTGGCGCTCGCCGCGGTGGTGGCGGTGGCGGACGCCCCCACGAAGCCCGGTGAAGCATCCCCCGCCAAGAGTGCAAAGGTGCCGCTTCGCACCACGCTCTCGACGGTGGTGCGCTCGCCGGTGTGCTGGGAGGCATTCTTCATCCACGGGTTCTCCATCTTCCCGATGATCACCTTCACCCTGCTGTGGGGTGTGCCGATGATGACGCTCGGCATGGGCCTGAACGAGCAGGAGGCCGGCACGGTGCTCATCGTGCTGACGGTGTGCATGATCGTCGCATCGCCGGTGCTCGGTGCGGTCTCTGCACGCCTGGGCGTGCGCCGTGACATGGCGGTCATCGTGCTGTGCTCGCTGACGCCGCTGATGTTTTTGTGGTTCTTTTCGACGTCCACTCCGCGCGGCTTCGGCGCGATCCTGGCGGTGGTGATCGTGATGGGCACGGTGGTGCCCGCGTCCAACTTCGGTTTCGATAACGTGCGCGAGCACGTGCCGCCCGCCATGGTGGCGACCGGCACCGGCCTGGCCAACATGGGCGGGTTCACATCCTCCATGGTGGCAGCCCAGGCGGTGGGGATTTTGCTGGACCACTCGGCAGATTCGGTGCAGTACACGTGGGAGGACTTCCAGTACGCCTGGATCGCGGTCTACGTGCTAGCAGTCCTGCTGATCGTGGGCCTGCTGGTGGCACGGGCGAAGGCGCAGCCGCAGATGCGCCGACTCAAGATCGTCGAGCAAGCGCCACCAACGAAGGCAAACTAGCGCCGCGGGGGTTCCTGGCGCCCGGTCAGGATGTCAACGACGGAGCGGATGGCGGCGTCGCCAAGCTGCGGCAGCGCCGAGGATCCGGGCGTGGAGACCGTGGTCGGCCCCTCGCCTTCGCGGGTGCGCTCGGGCACGCGCTGCTGGTGTGCATCCGTGGTGCCGGGCTCCACGGCGATGCTCAGCGTGGAATCTGCCAGTTCGAGTTCGGTGTCGGGGGTGACGCCGGCGACGCGGGCGGCGTCGACAAGCGCGACGAGGTCCGCGAACGTTGCATTATCAAGGTCAATTGAGATCTGTACAGCCATGGGCACCAGCATAAGTTATTCGAACTCGTGCGACGGCGCCTCGCCCCAGAACACCTCCTCCACCACGCGATATGCGCGGCGGGTGGTGCGCCGGTAGTCCTCCAGGAACTGCTGTTGGTGCTCCGGGCTGTAGCCCGCGGAGCCTGCGACGGGGCCGAGCTGTGTGCCCGGCGCGGGCAGCTGGTCGGTGCGCTTGCCGGTGACGAGCACGATGGCGTTGCGGGCCCTGGTGGCCATCAGCCAGGCCTCGCGCAGTTGGCGGGCCTGCTGCGGTTCAATCACTTGCGGTCGGTCGTCGTTTGGGTCGGCGAGGTAGTCGAGGGCCTCCAGCGTGGAGGTGGTGTGCAAGGCCGGGTGGGTGTGCGCGTGCATCATGGTGAGCAGCTGCACGGTCCACTCGACGTCGGCGAGCGCCCCGCGGCCCAGCTTGGTGTGGGTGGCGCGGTCCGCCCCGCGCGGCAGGCGCTCGTTATCCACGCGCGCCTTGATGCGGCGGACCTCCCTGATGTCGCGCTGGCTGGCACCCCCCGGCGGGTAGCGCACTGGGTCGATGACGCGGAGGAAGTCCGCGCCGAGGTCCCGGTCACCGGCGATGGTGACGGCGCGCAGCAGCGCCTGGCGCTCCCACACCTCGCCCCACTCGGTGTAGTAACGCTCGTAGGACTCCACCGTGCGCACCACCGCGCCAGAGCGCCCCTCGGGGCGCAGTCCGAGGTCGACCTCGAGGGGTGGGTCGGCGCTCGGCTTGGCCAGGCGCGCGCGCATCGCCTCAATGACCTTGGCGGCCCACACGGTTGCTTCGTGGTCGTTGTAGCCCTCGTTGGCTGCGGCAACCACCATCACGTCCGCGTCCGAGCCATAGCCGAGCTCCGCCCCGCCGAGTCTGCCCATCCCGATCACAGCGATGCGCGCCGGCGTTGGGCGCTCGGGGTCCTGGTGCTGGGCGCGCATCTCTGCGGCGAGCGCGGCGCGCAGAACGGCGTCCCACACGTAGGTGAGCTCCTCGCAGACCTGGCGCACCTCCATGAAGCCGAGCAGGTCGGCAGCGGCGATGCGCGCGAGCTCCGCCCGACGCAGCGAACGCGCCACCGACACCGCGCGGTCCGGGTCCTCGTAGCGCCCGGCGGCTGCGACGATCGCCTTCTCCACTTGGTCGGGCGCCGCCTCGATGAGGCGCGGACCCGAGGAGCCGTCGCCAAAGAGTTTGACCACCTCAGGGGCCGCGATGATCAGTTCGGAGGCGTACGGGCTGGTGCCCAGGATCTGCATGAGGCGCTGGCTGACCACGCCCTCGTCGCGCAGCATGCGCAAAAACCAGCTCTTATCCTCCGCCGCCTCCGAAAGCTTGCGGTAGTTCAACAGCCCCGCGTCCGGGTCCGCGGTGCCACCCAGCCAGTGCATGAGCGACGGCAGCAGGATCGCCTGCAGCTTCGCCCGGCGCGAGGTGCCCTTCACCAGCGCGGTGAGGTGGTCGTGGGCGCGCGCCGGGTGGCGGTAGCCGAGTGCGGCGAGCTGGGCTTTGACGGCGTCGGCGCTCAAGGTAGCCTCGCCGTAGCTCAGGTTCACCACCGCGCTAAGCAGCGGACGGTAGAAAATGCGTTCGTGCAGGTTGGCCACGGTGAACCGGACCTGCTTGAGGCGGGTGCGCAGCGCCTCGGTCGCGGTCGCGCGTGGGCCGGTGCGGAAGCCTGAGGTGCGCGCGAGCCACCGCAGCGCTTTCGCGTCGTCGGGTTTGGGCAGCTGGTGGGTGCGCTTGAAGCGGGTGAGCTGCAGTCGGTGCTCGAGCAGGCGGAGGAACTCGTAGGCGTCGATCAGCTTGGCGCCGTCCTCGCGGCCGATGTAGCCGCCGTCGGTAAGCACCTGGAGCGCGTCGACGGTGTTCTTCACCCGAATGCTTGGGTCGATGCGCCCGTGCACGAGTTGGAGCAGCTGGACGGCGAATTCGACGTCGCGAAGCCCGCCGCTGCCCAGCTTGAGTTCGCGCTCGCGCAGGTCTTTCGGCACGTGCTCGAGCACGCGCCTGCGCATCGCCTGGACGTCCTCGACGAAGCTTGTGCGTTGCGACGCCTCCCAGACCAGCGGGCGCAACGCCGCGATGTAGCGCTGCCCCAGCTCGGCGCTGCCTGTCATCGGGCGCGCCTTGAGCAGCGCCTGGAACTCCCAGGTCTGCGCCCACCGTTTGTAGTAGGCCAGGTGGCTGTCGACGGTGCGCACGAGCGCGCCGGACTTGCCCTCGGGGCGGAGGTTGGTGTCGACCTCGAAGAAGCACGCGGTGCCAAGCTGCATCACGGTGCTGGCGGTCTTGGTTGCCGGGGCTGTGGCTGGTTCGGCGACGAAGATGACGTCGACGTCAGAGATGTAGTTCAGCTCGCGGGCGCCGCACTTGCCCATCGCCATGATCGCGAGGCGGGAGTCGGGGTCGTCGTCGCCGTAGGTTTCGCGGATGGCGACGGCCAGCGCTGCGGTCAGAGCGGCGTCGGCGAGCGTTGTGACGTACTCGGTGACGTCGCGGTAGCCCACCTCACCTGCGAGGTCGGAGGCGGCGATGCGCATCATGAGGGTGAGGTAGTGCTCGCGAAGCGGTGTGGTGGCGCTGGCGTGACGCGACCACTCCTGCCCCGCCCGGTAGGTGCCGGGGGTGGTCAGGTCCTCGCTTGCTGTGTCGCCCTCGAGGCCCGCGGGTGCGGCATCGACGGCCGCGAGCATCGTGCGGAAGAGCTCCTCGCTGCCTGGGAGCGGCTCGAGCAGGCTGCACCAGCGCTGCGGGTGCGCCACCAGGTGGTCGGACAGCGCCGTGGAGCCGCCGAGCAGCGCGAACAGCCGGGTGCGGAACTGGCCGTCGGCCGCCAGGTGGGACTGCACGTCCTGCCAGGATGGGGCGTCGTCAAGCGCGCTGAAGAGACGGTAGAGCGTGTTGAGCGCCAGGTCTGGATCGCCGGCGTCGGCAAGCGCTGCGAGCACCTTCGCATCCGTGATGCCGAGTGTGGTTAAGTCCTCGGCGGCGCGGGGGCTGGTCAGCCCGAGCTTCGCAGGGTTCGGCAAGGGTGCATCTGCAGACATGGTGTTTCCTTAAAGGTCGATGCCGCTTTCGATCTCCCACGGGGTGATCTGGGAGGTGTAGGCGTGGTACTCGTCCCACTTCGAACGCAGGAAGAACTCGAAGACCTGCTCCCCGAGCACTTCCGCCATAAACTCGGAGCGCTCCAGGTGGCGCAGCGCCTGGTCGAGCGAGTTCGGCAGGTCGCGGTACCCCATCGCGCGGCGCTCCCGGCGAGTCAGCGCGAATACGTCGTCGCGGCTTGGCTCGTCGAGCTCATACTCGCCCTCGATGCCGCGCAAGCCCGCTGCCAGCACCGCCGCGTACGCAAGGTAAGGGTTGCAGGCGGAGTCCAACGAGCGGACCTCGATGCGGCGCGAGTCCGCCTTGTGCAGGCGGTAGGTGGGCACGCGCACCATCGCGGAGCGGTTGGAAACGCCCCACGTCGCCGCGGTCGGCGCCTCCGAGCCGAACTGGAGGCGCTTGTACGAGTTGACCCACTGATTGGTCACCGCGGAGATCTCGTTGGCGTGCTCGATGATGCCCGCGATGAACTGGCGGCCCGTCTTGGACAGCGAAATCTCATCGTCCGGGTCGTGGAAGGCGTTGGTCTCCCCCTCCCACAGCGAGAAGTGGGTGTGCATCGCGGAACCATCCATGTCCGCGAACGGCTTTGGCATGAACGTGGCGTGCACGCCGTTGGCCTCTGCGACAGTCTTCACAATGTAGCGGAAGGTGACCACGTTATCGGCCATGGTCAGCGCGTCGGTGTGCCGCAGGTCGATCTCCTGCTGGCCGGCGCTGGCCTCGTGGTGGGAAAACTCGGTGACAATGCCCATGTACTCCAACGCGGCGATCGCCTGGCGGCGCAACTTCGGCGCCTCGTTGCGCTTCGCCTGGTCGAAGTAGCCGCCCTTGTCCGCCGGCACCGGGTCCTCCCCAGGCATGTTCTGCTTGAGCACGTAGTACTCGATCTCGGGGCTGGCGTTGAACTCGAAGCCTAGCTCGCGCGCGTGCGTCATCTGGCGGCGCAGTACCTGGCGCGGGTCGGCGTAGAGCGGGTCGCCGTCCGGCATGGTGATGTCGCAGAACATGCGGGCGGTCTGCAGGCCGGTGCCTTCGTCGAACGGTAGCGGCTGGAAGGTGGAGGGGTCCGGGCGCAACAAGGTGTCGGACTCGGAGATGCGGGAGAAGCCCTCGATGGAGGAGCCGTCGAAGCCCACGCCCTCGTCGAAGGCGGCCTCAAGTTCGGCGGGGCTCATCATGACGGTTTTCAGGGATCCGAAAATGTCAGTGAACCACAGGCGGATGAACGCGATGTCGCGCTGTTCAACCATGCGAAGTACGTTTTCCTGTTGCGTGTCCATAGTGTTGTACCCTACTGCGCCTGCGCTCATGCCGCCGCGAAAGTGGGCGAACGCGTTAGACTTTGCGGTGACCGCACATGCTTCGTGTTGAAAGTAGGGCTTCGCCGTGGCTGCACCACATGAGTACATAGAAATTGAGATCAAGTTAGCTGTCGACGACTCCACCGCCGTCCCCGACATGCGGCAGCTGCCGGGGGTGTCCGCGCTCGCGAGCACGAGCCACCAGCAGCTCTCCGCAATCTACTACGACACGGCTGACCTGCGCCTGACGCGCGAGAAGATCACGCTGCGCCGCCGCACGGGAGGCCCGGACGACGGCTGGCACATGAAGATTCCAGCAGGTCAAGGCCGCACCGAGCTACGCTGCCCACTGCAGGACCCGCACACGGTCCCGCAGGAGCTTGTCGACGCCGTCCGCGCCATCGTGCGCCGCCACCCGCTGCAGCCCATTGCCCAGGTGGACAACCACCGCGTGGAAACCATCCTCGCCGACGAGGAAGGCCAGCCCGTCGCCGAGTTTTGCGACGACCACGTCTCCGCCCGCTCCCTGCTACCAGGGGGTTCGCACACCACTTGGCGCGAGTGGGAACTCGAACTCACGGAGCAGGTCGCGGGTACCAACGCAGGTGCGTCCCTGCTGCGCCAGGCGGAGCGCTACCTGCTCTCCTCCGGCGCTCGCCCGTCCTCCTCGCCGTCGAAGCTGACGTCCGCACTCGGGGACTCGTTGGCGAAAGCTCCGCTGCCTCCGCACCTCACCGAGGCGCACCTGCCTGCGGATTCCCCGCTGCATTCCCTGTTAACTTCCGTACGCACGCTTCGCGACACCATCGTCCACGGCGACCGCGCCGTACGCGCCGACCAGTGGGACTCGGTGCACCAGCAGCGGGTGGCAATCCGAGAGCTGCGCTCCATCCTGCGCACCTTCGACGGGCTCGTGCAGGGCGATGCGTTTTCGAACATCGAGAAGGAACTCAAGCACGTCGCGGGCGTGCTCGGGGTGGCGCGAGACGCTGAAGTGGTGCACGCCCGGTGGTTGCAGCTGCTCGACACCGACGATTCCGGCTGCATGGATGATGCTGCCGCAGCCCACCTGCGCGAGGATATGCACAGCGTGTACAAGCTCGCGCACCGCAACATCGTCAACATGTGCAACAGTGACGCCTACCTCAACCTTCTCGACGCCATCGATGAACTCATAGCGAACCCTCCCCAGGTGCGCGAGGGCATCAAGGACAACGACGAGGCCCTGGCCCGCCACGTGCGCAAGGCATATAAGAAGCTGATGAAGCGCCACGCCAAGGTCGACGACCGCTACCACGACACGTCACTGCCGCGCGCGAAGCGCGAGGCCTACGTACACGACGTGCGCAAGGCCGCCAAGCGGCTGCGCTACGCAGCGGCCGCCACCGGCGACCCGAAGTTCAAGCGCCTTATCAAGGCCTGCAAGCGCCTGCAATCGATGCTGGGGGATTTCCAGGACTGCGCGACCTCGCGCGAGGAGCTGCTGGTGCTTGCGAAGCTGGCGCGCCAGCGCGACGAGGACGTGTTCGCCTACGGCATGTGCTTCCAGCGCGAACTCCGCGACGGTGAAAAGGCACTGCGCGGCTACTTCGGCGCGATCCGCGAAGTAAAGAAGGCGGCACAGAAAGCCCTGTAAGTCCTGTTCGTGCAGTAGGGGCTACTTCTCCCAGGAAGGTGGGGTGCCCCAGTTGTCCTCGGCGGAGTCTTCGGCGTCCGCCTGCTGGTTACGCGCGGCCGCGATGCGCAGCGCATCCTCAGCTTCCTCGCGTGTCTTGTAGGGGCCCATGCGGTTTTCCCAGGACTGTTCTTTGCCCTCGGTGATCTCGCCGGTGGTCGGGTTGTAGTAGAAGTTTCCGTTCATGGCGCCCACCTTAGCGCCGCGGGTATGGTTGTGCCCTATGAATGTCCAACAGGAGATGCGTGCTGCGCATGCCCACCACGCTGGCTGCGCCCCCGACCATGTGGCGTCCGCGCCGGCAACCGTGGTGGTGGCTGGTGATGGCGTCGATAGTTATGGCGGGGCGAGCATCATCGGGCTTGGCCCACAGCGGGTGTGTGCCGCGGTGAGCCGCAGGTCGGACGATGTCATTTCGCTCCAGTTCACGCGTGCCGACGGCCAGGTCCTCGCCGCGACCACCACCCTGGCGGCGCTCAACGCGCCCACCGCGGGCACCGAGGAAGCGCAGCTCGCGCACCGGATTACCGGGCTGATCCATACGCTGATCCACCGCCAGGTGCTTTCCCGCGAAACCACGGGAATGGACATCTCAGTGGTCTCGCACGTCCCGCACGGTGTTGGCCTCGGCGAGATTGCCGCCGCAGAGGCTGCTATCACGTTGGCATGCGCCGGCGCCCACGACGATATCGACGCCCCTCCCCTGCGCACGAAGCTTGCGGAGGTCTGCGCACAGTCCGCCACCGCGTACGCCACGTCCAGCCCGCTGAAGGCGCGCTACACCGCGGCTCTTCGCGGCCACGGCACCACACTGAACCTTGTGGAGCAGGCGGACGGCTCGGTCACGCAGATCACCCACCCCGAGCGCCTTGGCCTGCGGATGTTCGTGGTGGCCAAGGAGCAGGCTGCGCAGCCGGACGCGTTCGCGGAGTCGATGCGGCGGCGCCAGGAGTTCATCGAGACGGCAGCTGCAAACTTCGGCGTGGCCTCACTGCGCCAACTACCTGACGCGACCGCGCGCGTGGTCCAGTGGGTGGAGGCCCGCCACACTGTTGGCGATAGTTCCGCGCCGGATCCGCAGCGCGCACGCGCGGTGCTGCAGCGCTGTGAGGACGAAACGGCACGCGCACTGGGTGCGGCGCAGGCGTTGCGCTCGCAGCAGATCGATGCGCTGGTCAACGCGCTGCACCCCCACGCGGGTGACGCCGCCGATGAGGCCCTGGCAACCCCGGCGCTGCTGAGCCAGCTCGCGTGCGAGTGCGGAGCGAGCGTCGCAAGGCCAGCCGCACCTGGGGTCTCCCAGTCGGTGCTGGCGCTGGTGCCGACGTCGAAAGCCGAAAACTTTGCCTCCCGAATGAAGGAGAACCTGCTGGTCATCCCGATCACGACGGGTGAGGTTGGCAGGGTTGAAACAGAAGGCGAATGAGCCAGCCTATAAGCCGGATTCTGTACCCACGTCCGTAGGCGCGGGCGGCAACCATCCATCTGTGCGTCCCATCGCTGGGCGCATCAAGCAGCTACCTTCGGACTGGGCGGGCAGCCTCATCACGTCCGACGACCCCAGCCTTGCGGCTGCGGTTCTTGCCTTGCTCCCGGTGGGGTTTACCTGGCCACGCACATCACTGTGCATGCCGGTGCGCTCTTACCGCACCCTTTCACCCTTACCCACCCAGTTGCCTGGGTTGGCGGTGTACTTTCTGTTGCACTTGCCCGCGGATCGCTCCGGGTTGCTGTTAGCAACCACCGTGCCCTGTGGAGTCCGGACTTTCCTCGGTCCCCGCCAGCCACAACGCGTGTGGTGGTTCGGGGCGACGCGGTCGCCCGGCCGGCTCATTCGCACTGTGCCACTCTACAACACAGCAGCCGGTGTGCTTTATTTTCGGTGGTGGGCGACGTCGTTGACGCAGCGCACCACGCCCATCTCCCCGTAGAACTCCACCACAGAAATCGACGCCAAGTCCAGAAACAGGTGCTTGAACACTTCAGCGCTCACGTTCAGCCCCTGACGGATCACCGACTTGATCGGCGTGGTGTGCGCCACCAAGAGGATGGTTTTGCCTTCGTAGCGTTCCTGGACGCGCAGCCGGGCACGCGTGACGCGGCGGTGCAGCGATGCCAGCGACTCCCCGTTCGGCGGCGCGGTGGCGGCGGAGGCCTGCCACGCCTCGAACTCCTCGGGGTAGCGCTGCTGCGCGTCCTGCCTGCTGAGCGCCTCAAAGTCGCCGAAGTCCACCTCGCGGAAGCCCTCCTCGGTGACGATGTCCTCGTGCGCAATCCCGAGCGCGTCCGCGCAGGCCTGCGCGGTTTGCTGGGCACGCGCCTGCGGTGAGGCAACGATCACGTCGATGTGCCCCATCTCGGCGAGCGCGTCCGCGGCCCGGCGCGCCTGCGCCTGCCCGATTTCGGTGAGTGGCGGGTTGGCTTGCCCGCTGTAGACGCGGCGGGCGGAGTGTTCGGTTTGGCCGTGGCGCAGCAGCACGAAGCGGGTGCGTGGGGCGTCGGTGCCGGACCAGTGGCCGGGGCTGGCAGTCTCGTGAGGCTGCGCCTCTTTTGGCGCTGCCGGGGCAGCCTGCTTCGGTGCTTGCGCAAGTGCCTCGTGTGCAGGCGCCTCGTGCGCAATGAGGCCCTTTTTGCCCTTCGCGGCGGCGTCCATGGCTACGTTGGACAGCTCGTCCGCCTTCTTGTTCTTGGCGCGGGGCACCCACGTATACGTCACCTTGGTGCACGTGCGCGCAAGCTGCTTCGCCTCCAGCGCGAGCTGCTGCATGTCGGGGTGCTTGATCTTCCAGCGCCCGTTCATCTGCTCGACCACGAGCTTGGAGTCCATGGACACCGCGACTTCGTCGGCGCCGGCGTCGATGGCGGCCTTCAGCCCCTCGATGAGCCCGTGGTATTCGGCCACGTTGTTCGTGGACTTCTTGCCCACAGCGTAGACCACTTCCGCCAGCGTCTCCCCGTCCGGGCCGTAGACGACGGCACCGCTTCCGGCGACGCCGGGGTTGCCGCGGGAGCCGCCGTCGCAAAACATGGCTACCTTCATGCGCCTACTCCTGTACCTGGGTGCGTACCAGCAGTGTGCCGCAGTTCGGGCACATTGGGACCTCGTCGGCCGGGGTGGCGTTGACCTGGTTGCGCTCGGTGGCGGGCAGGGCGATGAAGCAGCCGTTGCAGGTGCGGCCGTTGAACGCGGCGGCGCCGATTTCGTCGTAGGCCTCGAGGACGTCCGCGGGCAGCTGGCTGCGCAGTGCTTCGGTGTCCACGCGCTCGCGTGCCGGGAGAGCGTCCACGGCGCGCTGCGCGGCTTCGACCTTACGCTCGAGCCCGTCCAGGCGAGCCCCATGGTTGTCGCGGTTGTTGCGCAGCGCCGCGATCTCGTTGTGGGCCTCCTTCAGCTCATACTGCAAATCCGCGATGCGCGACTTCGTGGTGTAACGATCGTGTTGCAGGTCCTTGCGGCGCTCCTCGTCTGTCTCCGCGCCGAGCATGCGCTTGTTGTCCAGGTCGCGGCGCTTGAGCTTGCGCTCGTCTTCCTGGATGCGCAGGATCTCCAGCTCCATATCGTCGACAGCGAGCTGCGCCGCAGACGCCGCACCGCGCATGCGCTCGAGCTCCGCGGTGAGGCGCTGCAGCTCCTTTTCCTCCTCGCTCGTGGCCTCGGGGTGGGCGGCCTGGCGGTCAGCCTTGGCAAGATTCAGTAGTACCTGCTGGAGTTCTACGGCAAGTTTCACGGGGAAGCACTGCTCCTTTACTTGGCTTGATTCGGGTGGGCGGAAACGGTCCACGGGTCCGTGCGCACCGGGATGATGCACGTTTCCACGCCTAGCGGGTTCACGATACCCTCTGCCTGCTGCGTCCACGGAAATTCACTCGCCCAGTGCGCAGTATCGATCACGGCGGGCCCGCCTGCGCGCAGGTGCTCGTCGACTGGGTGGTGGCGCAGGTCCGAGGTGACATAAACATCGACACCGAGCGCCCTGGCGTCGTCGAGGAAGCTGTCGCCCGAGCCGGAGGAGACGGCGACGGTGCGCACCATCTGCTCCGGGTCGCCTGCGGCGCGCACGCCCCACACGGTCTCTGGCAGGGCGTCGGCCACGCGCTGGGTGAACTCGCGCAGGGTCATCGGCTCAGGCAGGGTGCCCACTCGCCCAAGGCCGGTGGCTCGCTCGAGCGCCCCCGGCGTATCGACGTCCACATCCCCCACCGGGCGAATCGGCCTGCCGGGCCGAATCCCGACCAGCTCCGCCAACTTGTCATTGACCCCCGGGCGCGCCGAGTCCGCGTTCGTATGCGCCGCGAACAACGCGCAGCCGCCGCGGATCAGCGTATGCACGACCTTGCCCTTCGGCGTGTTCGCCGCAACCGAGTGCACCCCGCGCAGCAGCAGCGGGTGGTGGACGACCAGCATGTCCGCGCCTTCCTCCAGCGCGCGCTCCACCACGCTCATCGTGCAGTCCAGGGCAAACGCCACCTTGCGCACAGGCTCGTCCGGGTCGCCGCAAATCAAGCCGACCTGGTCCCAGCTTTCGGCGAGTTCGGGCGGGTAGGCGGCCTCGAGTGCCGCAACAATGTCTCCTACAGTCTTCGTCGTCATGGCAACTAGCCTACAAACCTGGAATGCTGGTGGGCGTGACACTCCAAACAAACCGCCCGACCGTGCTCTTTGACGTCGACGGCACCATCCTCGACTCCTTCCCAGGAATCCGTGAAGGCTTCCTGCGGGGGCTCGCCGCCATCGACGTCGCCCCGCCTGACGAAGCGTTCATCGCCAAGATCCCGGGGCCGCCCATGCGCGAGTCCTACGAGAAGGCCGGGTGCACACCCGCGCAAGTCGACGCCGCGATGCAGGTCTACTCCGACTTCATGAGCACCGACGGGTGGCAGCAGTTCACCATCTTCGACGGCATGGCCGAACTGATCGCCCAGCTTGACCGGGATGGGTTCCGGGTGGGCACGGCGACGTCCAAAAGCGAAACCTTCGCCACCCTTGCGCTGCAGCGCGCGGGCATCTGGCCGCACCTGGACTTCCTCGGCGCCGCCGACCACGAGCACGGCCGCAGCACCAAGATCGCGGTGTTGGAGTACGTCCACGACACTTTCGCGCCGAAGCGCCCCATCATGGTCGGCGACCGCACCCACGACTTCACAGGTGCCGCCCACTTCGACATCCCGTCCGTCGCTGTGACCTGGGGCTACGGCGACGCCGCGGAGTGGGCACAGGCCACCCACACCGCGCAAACCGCAACCGAGCTCAAGGAGATCCTCTATGCATATTGATTTCGTGTGCACCGGCAACATCTGCCGCTCGCCCATGGCGGAAGTCATCATCGCCGCCAAACTTGCCGACGCCGGCCTCGCCAACAACGTCCGCGTCACCTCCTCCGGCATCGGCGGCTGGCACGTCGGCGGCCCCGCCGACCCGCGCGCCGTCGCCGAACTCGCCAACCACGGCTACGACGGCACCCGCCACCGCGCCCAACAGTTCGGCGCCAACCAAATCGACGCCGACCTCATCGTCGCCCTCGACACCAACCACGTCTCCGAACTCATCGCCCGCGGCGTCCCCGAATCCCGCATCCGTCTCCTGCGCTCCTTCGACCCAGCCGCCCCCGAAGGCGCCGGCGTCGAAGACCCCTACTACGGCGGCGCCGACGGCTTCCAAACCACACGCGAACAAATCGAAGCCGCCGCCCCAGGTATTATCAGCTGGGTCAAAGCGCAGCTAGACTAGCCGGAGAAAGTACGGGATCTGTGAAAGCGGGAGCAACAATGCAACCTGAAACAGGTGCACAACCATGGTGGAAAACGTTTCTGACCCCCGGGTGGGTCATCGTCGCCATCCTGATCGTGCTGTTCTCCTACTTCGCGTTCACCCTGCTGGCGCCCTGGCAGCTCAACAAGAACGAAGCGCTCGTCGAGCGCAACGACCACATCAAGACCGCATTCGAGCATGACCCGATGCCGATCGGAGAGGTCGTCGACAAGCAGGGAGCCCTCGCCCCCGGCGCCGAGTGGACCCGCATCACCGCAACCGGCACCTACGAGCAAGGCAGCGATGTGCTGCTGCGCCTGCGCCCAATCGACCGCACCCCCTCCTTCCAAGTATTGACCCCATTCCACCTGGACAATGGGCAAAGCGTGCTGGTCAACCGCGGATGGGTCCCCGCCATCGGCTCCACCCAAGTCCCCGGCATCGACGCCCCACCTACCGGCGAACAAACCATCTCCGGCATGATGCGCGTCGACGAAGGCATACACCCCTCCGCACCCCTCAATGACCAGGGCTACACCATGGTCTACTCCATCAGCCCAGGCCAAGTTGGCGAACTCACCGGCGCCACTCTGGCCAGCCCCTACGTCCAACTCCTGAGCGACTCCCCCGGCGTCCTCACCGCCATCCCGCTGCCCATGCTCGAGACCGGCAACCACCTCTCCTACGGACTGCAGTGGATCGCCTTCGGCATCATGGCGCCCGCCGGCCTCATCTATTTCATCTGGGCCGAAACCCGCGAACGCCGCCGCTTCAAAGAAGAACAAGCCGAGCTTCTCGACGCCCCCTCCGAACCAGCCGCCCCAGTTTCTCCTGCCCCCGCTGCTCCCGTTGCTCCCGCTCAGGCGCGGTCCCGCTACGGCACCCAACGGCGCAACCCCTGGGCCAAATCATACGAAAAGGAAGAAGAACGCTAATGCCCCACCAGCTCACCCAACGCGACGTCAAACATCTCGCCCGCTGCCTCACGCTGCTCGGTGACGCCAACATCCACCTCGACGCCGCCGCCGAACCCGCCGACATCGAAGACGCCATCCTCGACGACCTCGACGCCTTCCGCGAAGCCCCCATGACCACGCTGCTCGGCCTGCGCGGGCCCCACAACGCCCCGCTCATCGACTCCGTCGTCCACAGCGTCCCCCAAACCGACAACGCCTTCGTCCACCTCCTCGACTACATCGCCCTCGCCGCCAAAGCCCTGCGCGCCGAGCTGCGCGAAGTCGCCGTCTTCCCCGACCCCGACAACATCGAAACCGGCTCCCTGCGCCTGCGCGTCGGCGAGTGGGATGTCACCGACATCGACATCCCGGCCGATTCTGCTGGCATCGCTGATGCCGAACTTGCCATCATCGGCGCCCTCATGCCCCTCGACGCCGAAGCCGTCACCTTCCAAGCCCCGCAAGGAGTCGGCGTCGTCCTCGCCGACGTCGTCCCCGGCACGCCGCAGGCCAGCATGCAGGCCATCTTCACCGCCATCGAGGCGGAGCTGTAGGGTTTCTGCGCCCACTGGGTGTTCGCTGGATGTTCGCTGGGCACCACATTTCCGGGCGGTACGTTCGCGACCTGGGGAAATGCACGACTTCCGAGCCGAAATGCCGGGATTTGGTGTGCAATCCCTCCACCAACCGAAAAAGTTCCCACGTCCGGGAACTATTTTGCATTTTAGGCCGGTTCCGGTCGACCACCGGTTCCGTTTCGCCAGGTCGCGACGAATGCCCATAAAGATCGTTCCCGGTTTCACAGATCTTCGGGGAACTTTCCTGAGGTACCAGTCAGTTTCCATTCCGGTCGAGGTGTTAGAAGCGTGCGATGCAGGTCGCGCTTTCCCAACCAGCCTGGCCGATTTTCACCGACCAGCATCGCACTCCTCGAATCCCACGCTTTTAACCCAGCACCAGAAACCTAAGGAAGCTGCCTGTACGTTAGCTGTGCACCACAATCCGGCACGATCTCGCCACAACCTGGGCAAACGCAACCAAGGCAATCAGAAAACCGGGAATTTGGTGCGCGTCCCGTCGCGAAGCCGTTTTCTGGACGCCCGCTGTGCACCACAATCCAGCGCAGGACAACACCGACCTGGGGAAACGCAAGCCCTCCAAACGAAAAACCTCGAATTTGGTGCGCCAGTCCGGCTTAAGGGACATTTTGTGTGTGTAAATCTATCCGGTTTCCCGGGATGACCTCGGCCAGCAACCAGATATGGTTTTCAAAACAGTTCCATTCGCCCGTTTCGAGAAATCAACACCGAATACCACCA